>NZ_JAHIDY010000024.1:0-98219 GCF_018732265.1 Pseudomonas sp. TAE6080 | reverse complement strand
CGAAAGCGGTGGATCAGTCGGTACATGTATTGACTGATCCACCGCTTTCGCGAGCAAGCCCGCTCCCACATAAGCTCATTCATATCTGGGAATTTGTGGTGGGTGTTAGAGGGCGATAGGTTTACGCCCGGCAAACGAGTGCGCCAGGGTGCCGCCGTCCACCAGCTCCAGCTCGCCGCCCAACGGCACGCCATGGGCGATGCGCGAAGTGACCAGGCCTTTGTTGCTCAGCAGTTGTGCGATGTAATGCGCCGTGGCTTCGCCTTCCACCGTCGGGTTGGTGGCCAGGATCACTTCGCTGAAGGTGCCCTGCTCTTCAATGCGCGCCACCAGTTGCGGGATGCCAATCGCCTCCGGCCCCAGGCCGTCGAGGGGCGAGAGGTGGCCCTTGAGCACAAAATAGCGCCCGCGATAGCCGGTCTGCTCCACCGCGTACACGTCCATCGGCCCTTCGACCACGCACAGCAGCGTGTCGTCGCGGCGGGGGTCGGCGCATTGCGGGCACAGTTCTTCTTCGGTCAGGGTGCGGCATTGGCGGCAATGCCCCACGCCGTCCATGGCCTGGCTCAGCGCCTGGGCCAGGCGGGAGCCGCCGCTGCGGTCACGCTCCAGCAGTTGCAGCGCCATGCGCTGGGCAGTTTTCTGGCCCACGCCCGGCAAGGTGCGCAGGGCATCGATCAGTTGACGAATCAGGGGGCTGAAGCTCATGGGGCAAAGGTCCGACAAAACAACGAGACGCGGTTTATACCCGCGCCTCGGATAAGCGTCAAATACGCACGACCAACTTGCCGAAATTGCGCCCTTCCAGCAAGCCGATAAAGGCTTCGGGCGCCTGCTCCAGACCCTCGACCACGTCTTCGCGGAACTTGACCTTGCCGTCACGCACCCACGGCGCCATGGCGCTGATAAATTCGGGGTGCCGATCACCATAGTCGTCAAACACGATAAAGCCCTGGATGCGCACGCGCTTGGTCAACAGGGTGCGTTGCAGCGCCGGCAACCGATCGGGTCCGGTGGGGGCTTCATGGGCGTTGTAACCGGCAATCAGGCCGCACAGGGGAATCCGTGCCTTGGCATTGAGCAAGGGCAGCACGGCGTCGAAGACCTTGCCGCCGACGTTTTCGTAATAAATGTCCACCCCTTTGCAACAGGCCAGGGCCAGTTCATTGGCAAAGTCCGCGCTCTTGTGGTCGATACAGGCGTCAAAACCCAGCTCATCCACCACATAGCGGCACTTGTCCGCGCCGCCTGCGATGCCCACCACCCGCAGGCCCTTGAGCTTGGCCACCTGGCCGACCACCGAACCCACCGCACCGGAGGCCGCCGCCACGACCAGGGTTTCCCCGGCCTTGGGCTGGCCGATATCCATCAATCCCATGTAGGCCGTCATACCGGGCATGCCCAGCACGCCAAGGGCCATGGACGGGCTCGGCAACCCCTTGGGCACCGGCATCAGGTTACGACCGTCACTGATGCTATGGCTTTGCCAGCCGGTGGCACCGACCACCAGGTCACCCACTTCAAACTTGGGGTTGCGCGACTGTTCGATACGGCTGACAGCGCCGCCGGTCATTACCTCGCCGATTTCCACTGGAGCGGCGTAGGACGGCGCATCACTCATACGCCCACGCATATAGGGGTCCAGGGACAGGAACAGGGTCTTGAGCAGGACCTGGCCGTCTGCCAGGTCTGGCAGCGCCACACGCTCCAGGCGGAAGTTTTCCGGCACCGGCGCCCCTTGCGGACGGGATACCAGGACGATGCGCTGGTTAAGGGTCATGGCTTGAGTCATCAGCGAGGCTCCTTTATATCGGTGATTGAATTCAGCGGTATAGGGTGCAGACAGCTGTTGCAATACTGACGTTCGATTTTGACCGACACAAACAAAAATGCCAGGCACAAGGCCTGGCATTTTTTATTGCATGTCACCGATCAGAACGGCAGCTTCATGCCCGGCGGCAGTTGCATGCCTGCGGTCACACCGGACATTTTGTCCTGGCTGTTGGCTTCGATCTTGCGCACAGCGTCGTTGACGGCCGCGGCGAACAGGGCTTCGAGCATTTCCAGGTCGTCTTCGCCCACGCCCGGCAATACGCTTGGGTCGATGCTCACGCGCTTGATGTCGTGACGACCGGTCATCACCACGCTGACCATATCGCCACCGGCTTTACCGGTGACTTCGGCGTTGGCCAGTTCTTCCTGCATCTTGGCCATTTTTTCCTGCATCTGCTGCGCCTGCTTCATCAGGCCGGCCATGCCACCTTTCATCATGGGAATCACCTCAAAAGTACGTGGATCAATACGGCGCCGAGCCTTGGGGCACGGCGCCTTCAACTATCAGCCCTGTGCTGCCTGGGCTTCGACGGGCTCAATAGTATCGTGTCGCACCACCGCGCCAAACTGCGTCATCATCTGCTGGATGAGCGGATCGGCCTGGATCGACTCCTCGGCCTCGCGCTGGCGGTTGAGACGGCGACGGGTCGCAGCCTGGGCCGGGGTTTCCTGCTCGGGCTTGATCAGCTCGATGGTCACCGTCAGGGGGCGTTCGTGGAACTGGTTCAGGGCATCGTTGAGCCGGCGCTGCTGGGTCGCGTTGAACAGGGCACTGTGGGCCGGGTCCAGGTGCAACAGCCAGTGATCGCCATCGACGGCGATCAGGGTGCAGTTGGCGGCGATGCTGCCGGTCATGCCGGAGATCGGCAATTTCGGGAACAGCTCCAGCCATTGCAGGGCCAGGCCCGTGGCCGGCATCGCGGCGGGTTCCGCCTCGGGCTCGGGAGCAGGCTCGGCGGTGTGCTCGCTGGCGAGATCGTCCAGGTAGCTGTAGGCCGAATCCATGTCCGGCTCGATGTAGTCTTCGTCCAGCGGCGGCTCGTCGTCCAGGTCAATGTCCGGCGTGGCGGCATCCACTTCGGCGAAAGTCGGCTCAGGCACGGGCGCAGCGATCCATTCCGGCGCATCGGGCACCACGCTGTCGGGAGTTGGCGTCGGCATCGGCGTGAGTTCGGGCTGTTCGCCAGCGGTTTCCAGCACGGGCTCGACTGCCGGCTGCTGCTCGACCACCGCCTCTACCGGCGCGTTCCAGGGCAGGTCGACTACAGGCGCGGGCGCAGGCTCGGCAACCGGCGCGGCTACCACCACGGGCGCCACAGGCTGTGCGACGACCGGCTTCGGCTCCGGTGCGACAGGCGTCGGCGCGACCACTGGTGCAGCAACCGCTGCGCCAGCCACTAGTTTGGCGGAATCAACTGTGGCCTGGCTGATCCCCACTGGCTTTAGCGGCTGTCTCGGCGCGTCGGCGGTGTCCGCCGGGCGGAACGCCAACATGCGCAACATGACCATTTCAAAGCCACCGCGCGGGTCTGGCGCCAATGGCAAGTCACGGCGACCGATCAGGCCCATCTGGTAGTAGAACTGCACATCTTCGGCCGGCAACGCCTGTGCCAGGGCCAACACGCGATCGCGGTCACCGTGGCCGTTATCGACGCCTTCAGGCAGGGCCTGGGCGATAGCGACGCGGTGCAGCACATTGAGAATTTCCGACAGCACGCCATTCCAGTCCGGGCCCTGCTCCGACAAATGGCGCACGGCTTCGAGCAGTGCCTTGGCATCGCCTTCGATCAGCGCATGCAACACATCAAAGACCTGCCCGTGATCGAGAGTACCGAGCATGGCCCGCACGTCGGCGGCCATGACCTTGCCTTCACCGAAGGCAATCGCCTGGTCGGTCAGGCTCATGGCGTCACGCATCGAGCCATCGGCGGCGCGACCCAGCAGCCACAGGGCGTCGTCTTCGAACGGCACGTTCTCGACACCCAGCACATGGGTCAAATGCTCGACCACCCGCTCGGGGGTCATGTTCTTCAGGGAGAACTGCAGGCACCGCGACAAAATCGTTGCAGGAAGTTTCTGCGGGTCGGTGGTGGCCAGGATGAACTTCACGTAGGGCGGCGGCTCCTCCAGGGTCTTCAACAGGGCGTTGAAGGAATGGCTGGAGAGCATGTGCACTTCGTCGATCAGGTAGACCTTGAAGCGGCCACGGCTAGGCGCGTACTGCACGTTGTCCAGCAGTTCGCGGGTGTCCTCGACCTTGGTGCGGCTGGCGGCGTCGATCTCGATCAGGTCGACAAAGCGCCCTTCGTCGATCTCCCGGCACACCGAACAGGTGCCGCAGGGGGTCGATGTGATGCCCGTCTCACAGTTCAGGCACTTGGCGATGATCCGCGCAATGGTGGTCTTGCCCACCCCGCGGGTGCCGGTGAACAGGTAGGCGTGGTGCAGCCGCTGGCTGTCCAAGGCATTGATCAGAGCCTTGAGCACATGGGTCTGGCCGACCATTTCGCGGAACGAGCGCGGACGCCATTTACGTGCAAGAACCTGATAACTCATCGAAAACCGTCGCAACTGGGAAGCGGAAGCCGGTAATGCTAGCGGAGCAGGGGGGAAATTGCATCCGGCACGCTCGCCTAATCTGACTAAGCTGGTAGTGGCATGCCCTGCAAAGGGCTGATCCCGGAGAGTTTATGCGCGTAGTCCTGGGCGCTTTATGGATGATCACCACACTGAGCCTGGCGGCACCTGCGCCGCTGCGCTTCTCGATTTCCGACAGTTGGGCCATGCCCTTGGTGCAGATCGAGGGCGACCAGCCGACCCAGGGCATTTTGTATGACCTGATGTTGAGCCTGGCGACCCAGGTCGGCCTCCCGGCGCAGTTCCAGGTCCTGGCCCGGGGCCGCATCGCCCCGGCCATGGAGCGCGGTGAGATCGATGTGCGCTGCTACGTCGCACAAGCGTGGCTCAATAACCTGTCAGGCGATTATGTGTGGAGCATCCCCTTGTTGGTGCAGCGCAATGTGCTGGTCAGTGCCCATATCCCCCCGTTGTCGGTACGCGTCCCCAAGTTGGCGGCGCAGAATATCGGCACGGTGCTCAATTACAGCTACCCGACGCTTGAACCGCTGTTTGCCAAGGGCCAACTCAAGCGCGACGACGCCCGCAGCGAAGAGCAGGTGCTGCAAAAACTGGTAGCCGGGCGCTTCAAGTATGCGGTCACCAATGAATGGACCCTGGAGCGTTTCAATCAACAGTTGCCGGTGGGTCGCAGGTTGCACGTGGTGGCCGTGGTCGAAGAGCAAAGCCTGGGCTGCTTCGTGCGCAACGACCCAGCCCTGCCCGTCCAACGGATTTTGCGTACGCTGCTGCGTATGAAGATGTCAGGAGAGATTGACGCAATCATCAAGCTCTACACCGGCCACGGTGGGCGCCTGCCTCAACCCTCACCGGCGCCATAGTTGAGCAGATCAAACCCAGCCGCCCAGGCCGGCACCTCGTCAGCCGGCATGGGCTGGGCGAAGTAATAACCCTGGGCCACTTCACAGCCCATGCGCAGCAGCAGTTGGCCATGCTCCAGGGTTTCCAGGCCCTCGGCGATCACTTCGCGGCCAAACGCCCGGGCCAGGCCGATCACCGCCTGAGTCAGGGCCAAATCGTCCTTGTCATGCAGGATGTCGCGCACAAACGACTTGTCGATCTTGATGGTCTGGGTCGGCAGGCGCTTGAGGTAGCTGAGGGAGGAATAGCCGGTGCCGAAATCATCCAGGGAAAACCGCACCCCCAGCGCCTGGCATGCTGCAAGGTGCTCGGTGACCCGCTCGATATGGTCGATGGCCACCGACTCGGCAATCTCCAGGTCGAGCATGTGCGGTGCAACGTCGGGGTGCTGCGCCAACAGTTGTTGCAGGCGCTCGACAAAATCCGCGCGCTGAAAATGCCGGGCCGCGATATTCACGCTGACCGGCCAGCAATGCCCAGCCTCTTGCCACTCACGCATCTGCGCCAGTACCTGGTCCATCACCCATTCGCCGACGTCGACAATCAAGTCAGTCTGCTCGATCAAGGACAGGAAATCCTTGGGCGACACCAGCCCACGTATCGGATGCTGCCAGCGCAGCAGTGCTTCAAATCCCACGACCTGCCCATGACGCAGGTTGATCTTGGGATGAAAGTGCAGGCACAACTCCCCCGCCGCCAGGGCCTGGCGAATCTGTTGCACGGTCTGGTGGGTGGCCTTGACCTCCTGCTCCAGTGACACGTCAAACAGTTGATAGCGGTTGCGACCACTCTGCTTGGCCACATACATCGCCTGGTCGGCATGGCGCAGCAAGGTGTCGGCGTCCTCGTCATCCAGCGGAAACAAGGTCACGCCAATGCTGGCAAACACGTTGATCTGCGCGCCGAGGATCGAATAAGGCTCGGAAATCGCCGAGAGGATGCGCCGCAGCGCGCGATTCAGTTCATCTGTATCACGCACATAGCGCAGGATCAGCACGAACTCATCACCCGCCAGCCTGGCGACCACATCTTCGCCACGGATGATGTCACGCAGGCGGCTGGCCACCTCCACCAGCAACAGGTCGCCAGAGGCATGGCCATAGCCGTCGTTGACCGCCTTGAAGCCATCCAGATCGAGCATGCACACCGCCAGGGGGATGTGCTCGCTGCGGGAAAACTCCAGGGACTGCACCAGCAATTCCGAAAGGTAAGCCCGGTTCGGCAACCCGGTCAGCACATCGTGGCCGACCCGCCACTGCAAGGTTTGCAGCAGCTGACGCTTTTCGCTGACATCAAAACGGATCGACACGTACTTCTGCACCTGCTTGGTACGCTCATCGACCAGTGGCACCATCGTGCTGTCGACCCAATACAACGATCCATCCTTGGCGCGGTTACAGATTTCCCCACGCCAGACCTTGCCCTCGGTGAGGGTGCGCCACATGCCCTGAAAAAACCCGGCAGGGTGCAACCCGGAACTGAGGATCCGGTGGTTGCGGCCCAGCAACTCGTCGCGGCTGTAGCCGGACATGCCGCAAAATTGGTCGTTGACGTAGGTAATGCGGCCGGTGAGGTCTGTCTCGGAGAAAATGGCGGCGGCATCCACGGCCCTGCGGTATTTCTCATCCATGAATGAGGCTCTAGGTGGCTAGCGGTTGAACCGCTCGACCAGGGCACGCAACCCGGAAGAGATGCTTTCAAGTTCCCGGCCCCGGATGACTGCAGCGTTGGCATTGCCCGCTGTCTTTTGCACCGTGGCCGCGACGTTATTGATCTGTTGTGAAACATCCTCTGCGACGTGGGATTGTTCCTGTGAGGCAGCCGCCATTTGCTGACTCATGCCAGTAATGCGCTCCACCGCCTGGCGAATGCCCAGCAGTGCCTGTTGCGCTTGCAATACCTGTTGCACGCCCTGCTCGGCTTCGTGAATGCCGGTGCTGGCGATTTCAACAGCCTCGTCGGCGCCGGCGCGCAAGTTCTGGATGATGCCCTGGATCTGTTCGGTCGACTCCCGGGTCTTGCCCGCCAGCGCCCGCACTTCATCGGCCACTACGGCAAAACCACGCCCTTGCTCGCCCGCCCGCGCCGCTTCGATGGCGGCATTCAGGGCCAGCAGATTGGTCTGGTCGGCGATGGCCTGGATCATGCTCGCGGCGACGCGGATTTCCTGGGTCTGGCCGGCCAGGTGGCCAACGGCCTGGTTGATCTGGGTGACGGTGGCCGCCAGCAGTTGAATCGCTTCGCGTGTGGTGCCGACCACTTGGCTGCCCTGCCCGGCCAGGTCATTGGCGGTGCGAGCTTCGCTGGCGGTCTGTTGGACGTGCACCGCCACTTCGGCGATGGACGCAGCCATTTCGGTCATGGCGGCGGCAGTCATATCGGTTTCGGCACGTTGTTCCAGCAGCGCCGACTCGGTAGTCGCCGACAGTGCGCTGGAGTCGGTAGCCGCCCCAGCCATCTGCGTGGCCAGGTCACTGAGACGGGTGAGGGCCGTTTTCAAGCGCGCCTCTTCGCTGATCAGGATCATCTCCAACTGCGCAGCCGGTCCCAGCGCATCGCTGTAGGTCATGGCGCTGATCGGATCGGAAAAGGTATTGGGCGTGTGCTCGACAATCTGCTTGAGTTGCTGCCCCAGGCGCAGGTGCGCCCAGGCACCCAAGCCGAGTAACAGCAGCGCGGTCGATGCCTGCGCCCACCCCGTGGGCAGCCATTGCACCGCCCCACTCGCGATCACCGCCGCCAGGGCGGGCACTGCCAGCGCCTGGCTGACCGCACCAAGGCGTTGCAGCGGCGCAACCGCCGAACGCCCGGCACGCAAGCGTGCGTAGAGCGCTTCGGCTCGCCGGACCTGCTCGCGCGTCGGTTTGATCCGTACCGATTCGTAGCCCACCAAGCGGCCCCCTTCGAGGATCCGCGTCACATAGGCGCTGACCCAATAGAAGTTGCCATTCTTGCAGCGATTCTTGACCACGCCCATCCAGCTGTGGCCGGCCTTGAGGTAGCGCCACATCAGCTCAAACACCGCCGGCGGCATGTCCGGATGACGCACCAGGTTGTGGGTACTGCCGATCAGCTCAGCCTGGGTAAAGCCGCTCATCGCAGCAAACTCGGCGTTGCAGTAGGTAATATGACTGTTGATGTCAGTCGCGGAAATCAGCCGTTGCTGCTCCCCGAAAGTCTGTTCAACAGTGGTGACCGGCAAGTTGACGCGCACTTTGAAACTCCATGGACAGCATTCGATCTACCCGGCCGGGACCGGATAGGTCCCGTAGGTAGAGAGGTATTTCCAGACGGGTAAACCGTCAATCGGCCGGCTGGCGCCATTTGGCAGCCAAACCAGGTTTTACCCAGCACTTGACCTTCGGTTCGACGAAGATCAACTAGGCTTTAATTCGAGCGTCTGGTGTGAAAGGCGGGAGCTGCACGGGCACGCAAGAGCAAGCCTGGCGCTGCGGCCAAGCAACTGTTTTGCAGCCACCTTTATGAAAGTGAGGAGAAAGCAATGATTTCCTGTTTCATAAAGCTGCCCTGTGAAACGACACCGCCAAATACTTGTCCTAAACGCCGATTCTACGAATTACATCACATTTTGCAAGAAAAGGTGATGGTGCGTGCCGTTGTCTAA
Source organism: Pseudomonas sp. TAE6080 (assembly GCF_018732265.1). NCBI lineage: Bacteria > Pseudomonadati > Pseudomonadota > Gammaproteobacteria > Pseudomonadales > Pseudomonadaceae > Pseudomonas > Pseudomonas sp. TAE6080. Next base: position 89,263 of record NZ_JAHIDY010000024.1, on the reverse strand, counting down.
TGCCAATATTTATCGTTAAGTTCTTGATTCTAAATGGGAATTGAGCGATGCAAATTTCAAGTTTGGGTCCAGCCATCAGACGCTACCGAAAGGTAGCGGGGCTTACTCAGGCTGAACTAGGTGAGAAAACCGGTTTTGACCCTAAAACCATCAGCCGCTTCGAAACCGGCACCTATACACCCAGCGTTGACGCTCTGTTCTTGTTTGCGGAGGCTCTGGGAGTGAAGCTGAAAGTCTTTTTTGCCGATCTGGGCGATGAAGACGAACAGCGCGCTTATCTGTTCGGTGTCATTCATAAAGCCACCCCGAAGGATCTGGGAAAGCTGATAGCGGCGGTAGACCAGGCCTTGTCCAAGCCTTAGAGCTCGTACGACATAACAAGAGCAGGCCGCTGATGCAGCCTGCCCTCAGCCTCCAGACATGATCCGACCGGACAGCCCCTCTTTTGGCAGGCGCTGGGCCACGCCTTTTGCCAGCATGCTCGCGCGCCCCAGGCGGATTCGGTATCCTTTCGCCAAATTATTTCAAAATGTAAGGGACTACCATGAACTACTTCCGCCTGCTGCTGGCGGCTGCCGCCCTGAGCCTGCCTACCGCGCCAGCCTATGCCACCACAGCCCCGGCACCGGTCGAAACCAGCGCGCCCGCCGAAACCGCCGAGCACTTCCTCGCCTCCCTCAAGCAGCAAACCGGCACCGTCACCCTGCCCGGCGGCATTGCCACGCTCAAGCTCAGCGACGAGTTCTATTACCTTGACCCCAAGGACACCGAGCGCCTGCTCACCGACGGCTGGGGTAACCCACCGGGTTTCAACACCCTGGGCATGATCGTGCCCAAGGCCGTCAGCCCGCTGTCGGAACGCGGCTGGGGCGTGATCGTCAGCTACAAGGACGACGGGCATATTGCCGACGAAGACGCAGCAAAAATCGACTACGCCGAACTGCTCAAGCAAATGCAGGAGGACGACGCCGAGGACAACAAGGAACGCCAGAAACAGGGCTACGCCGGCCTGCACCTGCTGGGCTGGGCCGAACCGCCGCACTACGACCAGCAGTCCCACAAGATGTACTGGGCCCGCGAACTGAAAGCCGACGACGCCGAGCAGAACACCCTCAACTACAGCATCCGCGTGCTCGGCCGCGAGGGCGTGCTGGAACTCAACGCCGTCGCCGCCATGGCCGACCTGCCCACCATCAAACAGGAGCTGCCCAAAGTCCTGGCCTTCACCAACTTCACCGACGGCAACCTCTACACCGACTACAACCCAGGCACCGACAAACTGGCCTCGTACGGCCTGGCCGCGCTGGTAGCAGGTGGGATTGCCGGCAAGGCCGGGCTGTTTGCCAAGATCGGCATCTTCCTGCTGGCAGCGAAGAAATTTCTGGTGATTGGCGTGGTGGCGTTGCTGGCAGGCCTGCGCAAGTTCTTCAATCGCAACAAAGGCTGATTGCCAGGCACGAAAACGCCGCGGGAAATCGCGGCGTACAGATAGCTTGGCCCCGTGCGCAATCAGGCATGGGCAAGTGAAAAGTTCTGATGAGTCAGGGATAAAGCAGGAGGGTTGTGGCGAAGGAGAGCGTTATGGAGGCAACCCCACCAGCCACACCCCGGCACACAATGTTCCCGCTGTGGCTGCTGCCTTCCGGCTCTGACCAGGTTCACGGGTAATCGTTGCGGGGGGACCGATGGGGTCACCATAACGACGCTGGCCTCTCGGCAAGCGGGGCCATTGTACCGATCTCATCGGAAGTTACAACCGTTGGTGCAGGATTAAAAAGCCAAGAGGTTCAAGTACTTGCCATCCCCCTCAGCATCCCCCTATTAAATGTGGGAGCTGGCTTGCCTGCGATTGCATCACCTTGTTGCACCTGCCGTACCGAGGTGCCTGCATCGCGGGCAAGCCCGGCTCCCACATTTCGATCAGCGAGCCTCTACTGCTTCGTCGGCCCGGCCGCCCTCTTCCTGGATCACCAGGTGAATGAAATGCAGCTTGGTGATCACCGCCGGCGGCAGCACGAACGGATAGAAATCCGGCTGCCCCATGCTGCGGGACAGTTCGTTGAGCATGCCGGCCAGTTCGATCCAGGCGTTGACGAATGACAGGAACGCCGCGCCGCCTGGGTGTTCTGGGTCGTAAAGGGTGGCAATGGGAAACGGCTGGTAGTCCAGGTCCATCTCCCTTGCGCTCATGCCAAAGCCCAGGGCGGTGTCGACGGCGTCCATCATGTGCAGGTAGTGAGCCCAGGTTTCCGCCCAGTCCTCCCAGGGGTGCATGGTGGCGTAGGCGCTGACGCAGCTTTGCTGCCAGTCCGGTCGCGGGCCGTTCTGGTAGTGCCGGTCAAGGGCGTCGGCGTAGCTGGCGCGTTCGTCGCCGAACAGGTTGCGAAAGGGTTCTAGCCAGTGGCTGTCGGCAATCAGGCGATCCCAGTAATAGTGGCCGACCTCATGCCGGAAATGGCCAAGCAAGGTGCGGTACGGTTCGCGCATCTGCACGCGAATTTTCTCACGGTGCTCATCGTCAGCTTCCTTGATATCCAGGGTGATCAGGCCATTGGCATGGCCGGTGGTGGGGGCCTTGCCTTCCAGGTCGATGCCCACAAAGTCAAACGCCAGGCCGCTGTCTTCATCAACCGTCTTGGGGATGACCTGCAACCCCAGGCTGATCAATTGCGCCACCAGCCGGCGCTTGGCGGTTTCGACCTTGCGCCAGCGCTCTGGATTTTGCGGGGTCGACAGATCGGGAATGGTGCGATTGAGGCTACACGCCACACACAACTGCGCGGTGCTCTGGGCCGGAATCAGCCAGTTGCAGGCGGCCGGGGTTTCTAGATTGGCGCAACGGCGGAAGGCGCCCGCCTCCAGGTTATCGTCCTGCAACCAGGTATCGACCACGGGGCCCGGCTGTAGGGACGATAGGCGGCTGTGCTCAGGCTGATAGCCCAACAGCGCCGAGCAGGCCAGGCACTGGCTGTTGCGAAAGAACAAGGATTGCCCGCAGCGACATTGCCAGACCTTGCTGTTGCGCGATGGTCCCGCCGCGAACGGCGCAGCAATGCGCGAACTGAGTTGCTCGAAATAGCGGAACATGGCGATCTTTCCCTAGGGCGTGCCCAAGACTAGATCATTTCCCACGCAAGATCGTTCAAAGTGAATGCCCTGTAGGAGCGAGCTTGCTCGCGAAGAACCTGAGACCGCCACGGGGAACCAGGTACCCCGCGTTATCGTTGAGGTTTTTCGCGAGCAAGCTCGCTCCTACAGGATTGGGCCGGTATCAGACAGTGATGTGGTGCTTGGCCAGGAAGGCCACGAAAGCCTCCTCGTCCAATACCTTCAACCCCAGCTCGCTGGCCTTGGCCAGTTTCGACCCGGCGCCCGGCCCTGCGACCACACAATGGGTTTTCGCCGATACCGAGCCCGCCACCTTGGCGCCCAGGCTTTCGAGCTTTTCCTTGGCCACGTCGCGGCTCATCAGCTCCAGCGACCCGGTCAAGACCCACGTGTGGCCTGCCTCAGGCAAGCCCTCGACCACCTTCTTCTCGCTCTGCCAGTGCATGCCGAAGTCCTTGAGCTGCTGCTCGATGGCCAGCGCACGACGGGCATTCTCCTCACTATCAAAGAACTCACGCACGGCCTTGGCCTGCTTCTCCGGCAGGGCCTGACGCATGTCCAGCCAGTCAGCCTTTATCACGCCCTCCAGGGAGCCGAACTTGTCTGCCAGCTTCTGCGCAGCCCCAGGCCCCACGGAAGGTACGTGCAACTTGTCGAGCAAGCCGCCCAGGGTGGTACTGGCGGCAAACTCGGCACTGAGTTCGCCCTGGTCCTGCAAGACCAGCGCACATTCATCCGGCGACAGCAGCGCGCCAATCACCTGCTGGTTGTGGCTGTCTTCAAAGAAGCTGTGGATCTCGTGAGCCACTTCCAGGCCAACATCCGGCAAGTACGTCAACACTTCCGGCAGCGCCTGCTGGACACGCTCAAGAGAGGCCAGGGAGCGCGCCAACACCTTGGCGGTTTCCTCGCCCACATCGGGAATGCCCAGGGCGTAGATGAAACGCGCCAGGGTCGGAGTCTTGCTGTTCTCGATGGCAGCGATCAGTTTCTTGCTGGAAACATCGGCAAAACCTTCCAGGTCGATGATCTGCTCGTACTTGAGTTTGTACAGGTCGGCCGGTGAGCCAATGAGCTTTTCATCGACCAGCTGCTCGATGGTCTTGTCACCCAGGCCGTCGATGTCCATGGCCCGGCGCGAAACGAAATGGATAATCGCCTGCTTGAGCTGCGCACCGCAGGCCAGACGCCCGACGCAGCGATACACCGCGCCTTCGCTGACGGTTTCCTTGCCCTTGCTGCGCTTGACCAGTTGCGTGCGCTCCACGTGGGAGCCACACACCGGGCAGCTCTGCGGGATCTGCACGGCGCGGGCGTTTTCCGGGCGACGCTCGACAACCACCGACACGACCTGTGGGATCACATCACCGGCACGGCGGATGATCACCGTGTCACCAATCATCAAGCCCAGGCGCGCCACTTCGTCCATGTTGTGCAACGTCGCATTGGACACGGTGACGCCCGCGACCTTGACCGGCTTCAAGCGCGCTACGGGCGTGACGGCGCCAGTGCGGCCGACCTGGAATTCAACGTCCAGCAACTCGGTCAGCTCCTCCATCGCCGGGAATTTATGGGCGATGGCCCAACGCGGCTCGCGGGCGCGAAAGCCCAGTTCACGCTGGTAGGCGATGCTGTTGACCTTGAACACCACACCGTCGATTTCATACGGCAGGCTGTTACGCCGCTCACCGATATCGCGGTAGTACTCCAGGCAATCCTCTATGCCCTTGGCCAGCTTCAGCTCGTGACTGATGGGCATGCCCCACTGCTGCAACTGCTGCAGGTTACCGATATGGGTGTCGCTGATATCCGTCGTCACACCGTAGCAGCAGAACTCCAGCGGGCGGCTGGCGGTGATCTTCGAGTCGAGTTGGCGCAGGCTCCCAGCGGCCGCGTTGCGTGGGTTGGCGAACGTCTTGCCGCCGACTTCCAACTGCGTGGCATTCAAACGCTCAAAACCAGCCTTGGACATAAACACTTCGCCGCGCACTTCCAGGGTCGCCGGCCAGCCACTGCCTTGCAGCTTCAACGGAATATTACGCACGGTGCGCACATTGACGCTGATGTCTTCGCCCGTAGTGCCATCGCCGCGGGTCGCGCCGCGTACCAGCTCGCCGTCCTGATACAGCAGGCTGACCGCCAGGCCATCGAGCTTGGGCTCACAGCTGTATTCCACCGCCGCACCACCACCAAACAGATCGCCCACCGGCAGGTCGAGGCCCTCGGTGACCCGGCGATCGAATTCCAGCATGGTGGCTTCATCAAAAGCGTTGCCCAGGCTGAGCATCGGGACCTCGTGGCGCACCTGGGTAAAGGCCGACAACGCCGCGCTGCCGACCCGCTGCGTGGGCGAATCACGGGTGACCAGGTCCGGGTGCTCGGCCTCAAGGGCCTTGAGTTCGTGGAACAACCGATCGTACTCGGCGTCCGGGATGCTCGGTTCGTCGAGTACGTGGTAACGGTAGTTGTGCTGATCCAGTTCAGCGCGCAGTTCGAGGATGCGGGTATGGGCGGCGGTCATGGGTGTTCTCTCAGAAAGCAAAAGAGCAGCCGAAGCTGCTCAATATGTAGTGCACGGATTCTACAGGCAACGCTTAGGATTGAACCTTAGCGCTTCTGTGTCAGGGCGCGACGCTCGAACTCGACGATACGCTGACGGTAATGTTCGATGGTCTGGGCGGTCAGCACGCTGCGCTGGTCGTCCTTGAGCTCGCCGTTGAGTTCCTGGGACAGCTTGCGGGCTGCAGCCACCATGACGTCGAACGCCTGTTTCGGATGACGCGGGCCTGGCAGACCGAGGAAGAAACTCACCGCCGGGGTGCTGAACAGGTCGATATCGTCCAGGTCGAACGTGCCCGGCTTGACCGCATTGGCCATGGAGAACAGTACTTCACCGTTACCGGCCATGCTTTCGTGGCGGTGGAAAATATCCATCTCGCCAAAGCGCAGGCCGCTTTCCAGGATGTTCTGCAACAGGGCAGGGCCCTTGAAGCCAGCCGCGTCGCGGCAGATCACGCTGATCACCAGCACTTCTTCAGCCGCCGGCTGATCCTTGGCGGACTCACGCGATGCGCCCTTGGCCGGAGCTTCATCCGGGAAGTCACCATCACGGCTGCTGAAGCTCGGGCCATCATCCACGTCGAGGTTCAGGTCACCCTGATGCGGCTCGGCGACAGCGGCGCTGCCACGCTTGCCGCGCTTGGACGACGGCTCGCGGGCTTCACGCACCGGCGCGCTCATCGACGGCAAGTCGTGCTCGTCCAGCTGCGGTTCTTTATGGGTATCCAGGACACGGGGCGGCCCCAGCAGCTCGGCGGCACCGTCATCGTCGGGCAAATTCGACAGGTTGCGGTCCAGGCGAAATTTCAGCTTGCCCTTGCCGCCGCGCATACGGCGCCAGCCATCAAAAAGAATACCGGCTATTACAATAATGCCGATGACGATCAGCCACTCGCGCAGACCGATTTCCATGTAATCCCTTGCCTCTATAAAAAATGCTGAAAAATAAGGGGTTTAGCACCGTGCAAACCGCTTTAAAACGTGGCGCCAACTCTATGTTCTGACTGACGTTTTGCCCACGCATACGAAAAATTGACATTAAACTAGCACGACCAAAGATAACTTTACACAGTTGGCGCAAAATGTGTCGGCTGACGCAGGAATTAAGCTACAAACCATAAGCTTCAAGCCGACGCTATTGCCGCTTGAAGCTAGCAACTTGCGGCTAACTTTCCACCATCGCCATCGCCTCTTCGACATCCACTGCCACCAGTCTCGAACAGCCCGGCTCATGCATGGTCACCCCCATCAATTGATCGGCCATTTCCATGGCGATCTTGTTGTGGGTGATATAGATGAACTGCACCGTCTGGGACATCTCTTTAACCAAGCGGGCATACCGTCCAACGTTAGCGTCATCCAGCGGCGCGTCAACTTCATCGAGCATGCAGAACGGCGCCGGGTTCAACTTGAAGATCGCAAATACCAGCGCCAGTGCGGTCAGGGCCTTCTCGCCGCCGGACAACAAATGGATGGTGCTGTTCTTCTTGCCCGGAGGCCGCGCCATGATCGTTACCCCTGTATCGAGTAGATCTTCGCCCGTCAGTTCCAAGTAAGCGCTGCCACCACCGAAAACTTTTGGGAATAACGCCTGTAAACCGCCATTAATCTGATCAAAGGTATCTTTGAAACGATTGCGGGTTTCCTTGTCGATCTTGCGAATGACGTTTTCCAACGTGTCCAGGGCTTCCACCAGATCGGCATCCTGGGCATCCAGATAACGTTTACGCTCGGACTGCTGCTGGTATTCATCGATGGCCGCGAGGTTGATCGCCCCCAAACGTTGAATACGTGCAGCAATGCGCTCAAGTTCTTCTTCGGCGTCTTTCTCGTTGGCCTGGGCGGTCAGCGTATTGAGTACGCCGTGCAGGTCGTAGCCATCTTCCAGCAACTGCTCTTGCAGGGTTTTGCGGCGCACCGTCAGTGCCTGCCATTCCATGCGCTGCTGTTCGAGCTGGCCGCGGATCAATTGCGATTGCTGCTCGGCCTGGGTCCGGCGCTTTTCTGCATCACGCAGTTCGCGGTCAGCATCTTCCAGGGCGATTTGCGCGGTCTTGAGTTCTTCGTCGACGCTCATGCGTTTGTCGAGCAATTCTTCAAGCTTGAGCCGCAACTCTTCCAGCGGCGCCTCGCCCTCCTCCAGGTTGAGGCTCAACTGCTCGCGTTTTTCCGTCAGGCGCTCGGACTGCATCTCCAGGCGCTCAAGGGCCTGGCGCGTGGAATCGTGCTGGGCGCGCAACGAGCCGAGGCGCACGGCCAACTGATGGGCGTGATCCTTGTGCTGGCGCGCTTCCTGGCGCACCCGGTCGAGGCGTTCGCGCAGGCTGTCACGCTGGGCCAACAGCAGTTCACGCTGCTCGGTGTCCAGCGCCATGCTGTCGAGGGCGTCCTGCAATTGCAGGCGCGCTTCGCCGACTTGTTCGTGTTCGAGGGCACGCTGTTCGCCCATCTCGGCCACTTCCTCATCGAGACGGGTGCGGCGCAGGGTCAATTGTTCGGCCTTGGCCTTGCTCGCCGAGAGCTGGGCTTTCAATTCGCCCTGCTGGCGCGCTTCGTCCTGCAACAGGCGACGCAAATGTTCGCGGCCGGTCTCTTGTTGGCGCTGGGTGGCGCGCAGGGTTTGCAGTTGGGTTTCCAGGGACTCCAGAGTGGCCTCGCGCTCTTCGCGCTCGGCACTCAGGTTGACGATTTCCTGGCCACGGGCCAATACGCCACTTTCGGCTTCACTGGCGCGACGCACCCGCAAAAAGTGCCGGCCAACCCAGTAGCCGTCACGGCTGATCAGGCTTTCGCCAGAGGCCAATTGGCCACGTAATGCCAGGGCCTGCTCCAGGGAGTCCACCGGTTTTACCTGGCCCAGCCACGGCGACAGATCAATCTGTGCCTCAACTTTATCCAGCAGGCTGCCCGGTACGCGGGTGCCATCAGCCGACGGACTGAGCAGGCGCAAATCGCCCTGGGCGAAGCCGGCCAGATCAAACCCGCCGAAATCGTCCACCAGTACCGCCTGCAGATCGGCACCGAGCACGGTCTCCACCGCCAGCTCCCAGCCCGCTTCAACCTTCAAGCCCTCGGCCAGGCGCGGGCGCTCGGCCAGGTGCTGGTCGCGCAGCCATTCGGCGGTGCCGGTGCCCGGGTCCAGGGCAGCCTGCTGCAAGGCCTCAAGGGATGCCAAACGACCGTTGAGCCGCTGCAAATCACCTTGGGCCTGCTGCTGCGCCTGGGTTGCCTGGTGCAACTCCTGGCGCAATTGCTCCAGGCGCTCCACTTGTTGTTCTTCGCTGGCCTCCAGCTCTTCCAGGGTCATTTCGCTTTCAGCCAACTGCTCGCTCAACGCCATGATCGCCGCATCTTCCGGGGCAGCGGCGAGCAACGCGCGCTCCTCCAGGACCCGGCGCTGGCGCTCGGCCAGGCGCTCCATGCTGGTTTCCAGTTGCTGGATGCGCGATTGCTGCACCTCAGCCTGGCGACGCGGTTCGGCGGAACGCAGGTTGAAAGCGTCCCACTGCTCCTGCCAGCCGTGCATGGTGGTTTCGGATTCTTCCAGGGCGGCAGCGGCTTCTTCGGCGGCGGCGCTGGTAATTTCCTGCTCGGGGGTGAGCATGTCCAGCTCCTCCCCAAGGGTCAGCAGCAAAGTGCGGTCATGCCCCAGGTGGGATTCGGTTTCCAGGCGCGCCCGTTCCGCTTCCTTCAAGTCATCCTGCAACTGGCGCAAACGCTGCTGGCCGTGCTGGATGCTCTGCTCGACCCGCGCAATGTCGCCGCCCACCGAATAGAAGCGTCCCTGCACCAGGTTGAAGCGCTCGGACAGGTCATGATGACCATCGCGCAGGCGCTCGATGCTCGCATCGGCATTGCGCTGCTCGGCCACCAGGGCCTCGAAGCTGATTTCCTGGGTGCCGATGATCGCTTCGCGCTGGCCCACCTGGTCATTCAAGGCCTGCCAGCGCAGCGCCGAAAGTTGCGCCTTGAGCTGGCGCTCTTCGCCTTTGTATTCCTGGTATTTCTCGGCGGCCTGGGCCTGGCGGTGCAGGCGCTCCAACTGGCGCTCCAGCTCTTCGCGCAGGTCGGTCAGGCGTGCCAGGTTCTCGTGGGTGCGGCGGATGCGGTTTTCAGTCTCGCGGCGGCGCTCCTTGTACTTGGAGATGCCGGCCGCTTCCTCGATAAAGTTGCGCAAGTCTTCAGGCTTGGCTTCGATCAGCTTGGAAATCATGCCCTGCTCGATGATCGAGTAGCTGCGCGGGCCCAGGCCGGTGCCGAGGAAGATGTCGGTAATGTCCCGGCGGCGGCACTTGGTGCCGTTGAGGAAGTAACTGTTCTGGCTGTCGCGCGTCACTTTGCGGCGGATGGAAATTTCCGCATACGCCGCGTACTCGCCCACCAAGGTGCCGTCGGAGTTGTCGAACACCAGTTCGATGCTGGCCTGGCTTACCGGCTTGCGGCTGGTGGAGCCGTTGAAGATGACGTCGGTCATCGACTCGCCACGCAGGTTCTTTGCCGAGCTCTCGCCCATCACCCAACGGACGGCGTCGATGATGTTCGACTTGCCGCAACCATTGGGCCCGACCACTGCCGCCATATTACTGGGGAAGTTCACCGTGGTCGGGTCGACGAAGGATTTGAACCCCGCCAGTTTGATGCACTTGAGCCGCACGCTTAGGCGTCCGCCAGGGCTGCGATGACCAACGTGGCACTGCGCTGGCAGTAAGCCGAGAGCACCTTTCGGATCTGCGGCAGGTCACGGGCAAGGACGGCGGCGAGCAGTTGCTCGAACAGCGCCAGGTACTCGCTCATGGACGCCTTGCGCTGATCCAGGGCCAGGTAATAGGCACGGTTCATCGCCGGCTGCAGGTTCTCGACCGTTTCCTGCAAGTACGGGTTATTGGCGAAAGGGTACGCGGCGCGCATCACGTTGAAGCACTCTTCGACAAAGGCACGGATGTCCTGGCGTTCGAAGTTGCTCACCAGGCGTTGCTGGATCTGCATGAACGGCGCCATGTCGGCCTGGGTCTGCCAACCGTCGGCAACCGCATTGCCCAGCAGGATGTACAGCTCGCTCATCAGCGTGCACAGGCTCTGCACCTTGTGCGCGGTGAGTTCGGTGACGTGGGCACCACGGCGCGGCAGGATGGCGATCAAATGCCGCCGCTCAAGGATCAGCAAGGCTTCGCGCACGGAGCCACGGCTGACATTGAGTGCCAGCGTGACTTTCTGCTCCTGGATCCGCTCCCCAGGCTTGAGGTCGCCGCGGATAATGCGTTCGGCGAGGTGGTGAGCGATTTGCTCGGCGAGACTGTCCGGCGCCTTGAACGTCATGTTTTCCCTTCAAAATCTTCTATCGGTACAAGGGCGGCAGTGTAGCGCAATCGCTGGGCCCACAACGCCGAATTTGGCATGAAATAAGCAGACGATAAAGCCCAGGCGCCGCTGAAAACGGTGGTTACAGGGATATGAACCATAATCAAAGGTGTTGCAATCGCACTTTCTTGACCCTTAGGTCAGAAAATCATTGACCGAAAAGTCAGACATGACTAGATTCGGCGCAAAGCGGTTAACAACAATAATGAGTCTGCGAGGCCTTCCGTGATCCAGTTTTTACTTAACCAGGAACTCCGTAGCGAGCATGCCCTGGACCCCAACCTGACTGTGCTCAACTACCTGCGTGAGCACCTGGGCAAATCCGGTACCAAGGAAGGCTGCGCCAGCGGTGACTGTGGCGCCTGCACCGTGGTGGTCGGCGAACTGCATAGTGACGAACAGGGCGCCGAGCAGATTCGCTATCGCAGCCTCAATTCGTGCCTGACCTTTGTCTCGTCCCTGCACGGCAAGCAACTGATCACTGTCGAAGACCTCAAGCACCAGGGCCAACTGCACAGCGTGCAACAGGCCATGGTCGAGTGCCATGGTTCGCAGTGTGGTTTCTGCACGCCTGGTTTTGTGATGTCGCTGTTTGCCCTGCAAAAGAACAGCGACACCCCGGACAGTGCCAAGGCCCACGAAGCCCTCGCCGGCAACCTGTGCCGCTGCACCGGCTACCGGCCGATCCTGGCCGCCGCCGAACAAGCCTGCTGCAACAAACCCCAGGACCAGTTCGACAGCCGCGAAGCGCAGACCATCACCCGCCTCAAGGCCATCGCGCCGACCCAGACCGGTGAGTTGAACAGCGGCGACAAACGCTGCCTGGTGCCCCTGACCGTCGCCGACCTGGCCGACCTCTACGACGCCTACCCCCAAGCCCGGCTGCTGGCCGGCGGCACCGACCTGGCGCTGGAAGTCACCCAGTTCCACCGGGTGCTGCCAGTGATGATCTACGTCGGTAACATTGAGGCCATGAAACGCATCGAGACCTTTGACGACCGCCTGGAAATCGGCGCCGCCACCGCCCTCTCCGACTGCTACAGCGCACTGCACCACGAATACCCGGACTTCGGCGACCTGCTGCACCGCTTCGCCTCCTTGCAAATCCGCAACCAGGGCACCCTCGGCGGCAACATCGGCAACGCCTCGCCGATCGGTGACTCGCCGCCGCTGCTGATCGCCCTCGGCGCGCAGATCGTGCTGTGCAAGGGCAACGTGCGCCGTACCCTGGCCCTGGAAGACTATTTCATCGACTACCGCGTCACCGCCCGCCAGGACAGCGAGTTCATCGAAAAAATCATCGTGCCCAAGGGCCACGCGCTGTTTCGCGCCTACAAGGTTTCCAAACGCCTGGACGATGACATTTCTGCGGTGTGCGCAGCCTTCAACCTGAAGATCGACAACGGGGTGATCAGCGATGCCCGCGTCGCCTTCGGCGGTATGGCGGCCACGCCCAAACGTGCGAAACACTGTGAAACGGTACTGATCGGCGCCACCTGGAACGCCGCCACCGTGGAGAAAGCCTGCGCCGCCCTGGCCGAGGATTTCACCCCGCTGTCGGACTTCCGGGCGAGCAAGGAATACCGCCTGCTGAGCGCACAGAACCTGCTGCGCAAATACTTCATCGAACTGCAAACACCGCACATCGAGACTCGGGTGACCGCTTATGTCTAACCATCACGCCGTGGTAAAAAACCAAGCCGAAATGGCCGAACTGTTTGCCCAGGACCTGACGAGCGGAGTCGGGCGTAGCGTCAAGCACGACAGCGCCGCCAAACACGTGTCGGGCGAAGCGCAATACATCGATGACCGCCTGGAATTCCCCAATCAGCTACACCTGTATGCGCGCATGTCCGACCGCGCCCACGCCAAAATCCTTAGTATCGACACCGCGCCCTGCTACGCCTTCGAAGGTGTGCGCATCGTCATCACCCATGAAGATGTGCCGGGCCTGAAAGACATCGGCCCGCTGATGCCCGGTGACCCGTTGCTGGCCATCGACACCGTGCAGTTCGTCGGCCAGGTGGTGCTGGCCGTCGCCGCCCGCGACCTGGAAACCGCGCGCAAGGCCGCCATGGCGGCGGTGATCGAATACGAAGACCTGGAACCGGTGTTGGATGTGGTCGAGGCCTTTCGCAAAAAACATTTCGTGCTGGACAGCCACACCCACCAGCGCGGCGATTCGGCGGGTGCCCTGGCGAGCGCGAAAAACCGTATCCAGGGCACCCTGCATATCGGCGGCCAGGAACATTTCTACCTGGAAACCCAGATCTCTTCGGTGATGCCCACCGAAGACGGCGGCATGATCGTCTACTGCTCCACCCAGAACCCCACCGAAGTGCAGAAACTGGTGGCCGAAGTCCTCGACGTGTCGATGAACAAGATCGTCGTCGATATGCGCCGCATGGGCGGTGGGTTTGGCGGCAAGGAAACCCAGGCCGCCAGCCCGGCATGCCTGTGTGCGGTGGTGGCGCGCCTGACCGGCCAGCCGACCAAGATGCGCCTGCCGCGCGTCGAAGACATGCTGATGACCGGCAAGCGCCACCCCTTCTATATCGAATACGACGTGGGCTTCGACGACAGCGGGCGTCTGCATGGGATCAATCTGGACCTGGCGGGTAACTGCGGCTGTTCGCCGGACCTGTCCAACTCGATTGTCGACCGTGCGATGTTCCACTCCGACAACTCGTATTACCTGGGCGATGCCACGGTCAACGGCCATCGCTGCAAGACCAACACCGCGTCCAACACCGCGTACCGTGGCTTCGGTGGCCCGCAAGGCATGGTGGCCATCGAGGAAGTGATGGACGCCATCGCCCGCCATCTGGCGCTGGACCCACTGGCCGTGCGCAAGGCCAACTACTACGGCAAGACCGAACGCAACGTCACCCATTACTACCAGACCGTCGAGCACAACATGCTCGAAGAGATGACTGCCGAACTGGAAGCCAGCAGCCAATACGCCGAGCGCCGCGAAGCCATTCGTCGCTATAACGCCAACAGCCCGATCCTGAAAAAAGGCCTGGCGCTGACCCCGGTCAAGTTCGGCATTTCGTTTACCGCCAGCTTCCTCAACCAGGCTGGCGCGTTGATCCATATCTACACCGACGGCAGCATCCACCTGAACCACGGCGGCACCGAAATGGGCCAGGGCTTGAACATCAAGGTCGCGCAGGTGGTGGCCGAGATCTTCCAGGTGGAAATCGACCGGGTGCAGATCACCGCGACCAACACCGACAAGGTGCCCAACACCTCGCCGACCGCCGCATCCAGCGGCGCCGACCTCAACGGCAAGGCCGCGCAGAATGCCGCCGAGACCATCAAGCAGCGCCTGGTGGAATTTGCCGCGCGCAAGTACGACGTCAGCGAGGCAGATGTTGAGTTCCACAACGGCCATGTGCGGGTGCGTGAGCAGATACTGACCTTTGAAGAACTGATCCAGCAGGCGTATTTCGCCCAGGTCTCGCTGTCGAGCACCGGGTTCTACAAGACCCCGAAAATCTTCTACGACCGTAGCCAGGCACGGGGCCGACCGTTCTACTACTTCGCCTTCGGTGCGGCCTGCTGCGAAGTGATCGTCGATACCCTGACCGGCGAATACAAGATGCTGCGCACCGACATCCTCCATGATGTGGGCGCCTCGCTGAACCCGGCCATCGATATCGGCCAGGTCGAGGGCGGTTTTATCCAGGGCATGGGCTGGCTGACCATGGAAGAGCTGGTGTGGAACAACAAGGGCAAGCTGATGACCAACGGCCCGGCCAGCTACAAGATCCCGGCGGTGGCGGACATGCCGCTGGACCTGCGGGTGAAGCTGGTGGAAAACCGCAAGAACCCGGAAGACACGGTGTTCCACTCCAAGGCCGTGGGTGAACCACCGTTCATGCTCGGGATTGCCTCGTGGTGCGCGATCAAGGATGCGGTGGCGAGCCTGGGTGACTATCGTCATCAGCCGAAGATCGATGCGCCGGCCACGCCGGAGCGGGTGTTGTGGGGGTGCGAGCAAATGCGCCAGTTGCAGGCGGCGAAGGCGGTTGAAGCACAGGCCGAGATGGCTTCGCTCTAGACCGAGGTGCTGCCTTCGCGAGCAAGCCCGCTCCCACATTTGGAATGCATTCCCCTGTGGGAGCGGGCTTGCTCGCGAAGACGGCCGAACTGACAACAGAAATGTTGAGGTAGACATGAACAACTGGATCAGCGCCCTCGCCAACCTGCAAACCCAGGGCGAACCCTGCGTGCTGGTGACCATCATCGAAGAGCTCGGCTCCACGCCGCGCAATTCAGGCTCCAAGATGGTGGTCAGCGCCAGTCACACCTTCGACACCATCGGCGGCGGCCACCTGGAATACAAGGCCATGCAGATCGCCCGCGACATGCTCGTGCGTGGCCAGCACAACACCCACCTGGAGCGCTTCAGCCTGGGGGCCAGCCTCGGCCAGTGTTGTGGCGGCGTGACCGTGCTGCTGTTCGAGCCCATGGGCCAGGTGCAGGCACAGATTGCCGTATTCGGCGCCGGCCATGTCGGTCGCGCGCTGGTGCCGCTGCTGGCGAGCCTGCCGTGCCGGGTGCGCTGGATTGACTCGCGGGAACAGGAATTCCCGGAGCATATCCCCCAGGGCGTGCGTAAAATCGTCAGCGAAGAGCCGGTGGATGAAATTGCCGACCTGCCCGCCGGCAGTTACTGCATCGTCATGACCCACAATCATCAGCTCGACCTGGAACTGACCGCCGCCCTGCTCAAGCGCAATGATTTTGCCTACTTCGGCCTGATCGGCTCGCAGACCAAGCGCGTCAAGTTTGAACACCGCCTGCGCGAGCGCGGCTTCGAGGCCGCACAGTTGCAACGCATGCGCTGCCCCATGGGCCTCACCGAGGTGAAGGGCAAACTGCCGGTGGAAATCGCCATCTCCATCGCCGGCGAGATCATCGCCACCTATAACGCCAACTTCGGCCAGCACACCGCGAGTGCCGAACCCATTGCCAAACTGCTGCCGGCTTCGCGCCGCAGCCAAGCTATCAATTGAGACGACCATGCCTTTGACTCGCAAAGCCTACCGTGCTGCCATCCTGCACAGCCTCGCCGACCCTGCCATCGTAGGGATCGAAGCCTCCTATGAGTATTTCGAAGACGGCCTGCTGGTGATCGACAACGGCCAGATCAGTGCCCTGGGGCATGCCAGCGACTTGCTGCCCACACTGGCCGCCGACATCGAAATCACCCATTACCAGGATGCGCTGATCACTCCCGGCCTGATCGACACCCATATCCACCTGCCGCAAACCGGCATGGTCGGTGCCTACGGCGAACAACTGCTGGATTGGCTGAACACCTATACCTTCCCTTGCGAAAGCCAGTTCGCCGACAAGGCACACGCCGAAGAAGTCGCGGATATCTTTATCAAGGAACTGCTGCGCAACGGCACCACCACCGCCCTGGTGTTCGGCAGCGTGCATCCGCAATCGGTGAACTCATTCTTTGAAGCGGCCGAGAAACTCGACCTGCGCATGATCGCCGGCAAAGTGATGATGGACCGCAATGCGCCGGATTACCTGACCGACACCGCCGAATCCGGCTATCAGGAAAGCAAGGCGCTGATCGAGCGCTGGCACGGCAAGGGCCGCTTGCACTACGCCGTAACCCCGCGCTTCGCCCCCACCAGCACACCGGAACAACTGACCCTCGCCGGCCAATTGCTGGGGGAATATCCAGACCTGTACATGCAGACCCACATCAGTGAAAACCTGCAGGAAGTGCAATGGGTCAAGGAGCTGTTCCCGGAGCGCAGTGGCTACCTGGACGTGTACGACCACTACAAGCTGCTGGGGGAACGTTCGGTATTCGCCCATGGCGTACACCTGTGCGACGACGAGTGCGCACGGCTGGCCGAAGCCGGTTCGGCGGTGGCGTTCTGCCCGACTTCGAACTTCTTCCTGGGCAGCGGTTTGTTCAACCTGCCGATGGCCGAGAAGCACCAGCTCAATGTGGGCCTGGGCACGGATGTGGGTGGCGGTACCAGCTTCTCGCTGCTACAGACGCTGAACGAAGCCTACAAGGTCATGCAATTGCAGGGCGCACGCCTGAGCCCGTTCAAATCGCTGTACCTGGCGACCCTGGGCGGTGCAAAAGCGCTGCGCCTGGAAGACAAGATCGGCACCCTGCAGCCGGGCACCGATGCGGACTTTTTGGTACTGGACTACAACGCCACGCCGCTGCTCAGCTATCGCTTGAAGCAAGCCAATAACATTGCCGAGACGTTGTTTGTGTTGATGACGCTGGGGGATGATCGGGCGGTGATGCAAACCTATGCAGCGGGCAATCTGGTACACCAGCGCTGATCCAAAGAACACCACAAAACCCTGTAGGAGCTGGCTTGCCAGCTCCTACAGTTTGATCGGGTTTACAGCTTGATCGACGAGCGACTCGGTTTCTTGGTTTGCAGCAAATGCGAGAACACCGCATGCAAATCATCCGACGCACTTTCCTCATCGAGGTTGAGCTTGCTGTCGATGTGATCCATGTGATGCATCATCAGGTCCACCGCCAGCACCGCATCCCGAGCTTCGATCGCGTCGATCAACTGGGTGTGCTCATCGTAGGAACAGTGTGAGCGGTTGCCGCTTTCATACTGGGCGATGATCAGCGAGGTCTGGGACACCAGGCTGCGCTGGAAGCTGATCAGCGGTGCATTCTTCGCCGCCTCGGCCAGCTTGAGGTGGAACTCGCCAGAAAGCCGGATGCCGGCCCCACGATCACCGCGCGAGAAGCTGTCGCGCTCATCATTGACCATCTGACGCAGCGCGGCCAATTCTTCGGCCGTGGCATGTTGCACCGCCAATTCGGTGATGGCCCGCTCTACCAGGCGCCGCGCCATGAACACCTGGCGCGCTTCCTCGACACTCGGGCTGGCTACCACAGCGCCACGATTGGGGCGCAGCAACACCACGCCTTCGTGGGCCAGGCGCGAGAGCGCGCGACGAATGATGGTGCGGCTGACGCCAAAGATCTCGCCCAGTGCCTCTTCACTCAATTTGGTGCCGGGCGCCAGGCGTTGTTCGAGGATGGCCTCGAAGATATGCGCGTAGACGATATCGTCCTGGGTTCCACTGCGACCGGCCTTACCGGCTCGCGGCTGTTTCTTGAGGGGCTGCAACTGTTCGTTCATGGGCACTCGGGTCGGGAGAACGGCGGCGAATTGACGTTGACTGTAATACGG
The DNA here is from genome assembly GCF_018732265.1 of Pseudomonas sp. TAE6080. Taxonomy (NCBI): domain Bacteria; kingdom Pseudomonadati; phylum Pseudomonadota; class Gammaproteobacteria; order Pseudomonadales; family Pseudomonadaceae; genus Pseudomonas; species Pseudomonas sp. TAE6080. Next base: position 71,024 of record NZ_JAHIDY010000024.1, on the reverse strand, counting down.
CACAGAGGGTCGCTGGCAAGTATCGCGTAAAAACAGCGCACATTGTACACAACCCGTTGCGCCAACACACTGTACGGCTGTTTGCGTAGCCGGCTGTATTGCAACAGTCAGTTACGTTTGAGTTTAGGCTTGATTCCACGATTTCCCAGGTACAAGGAATACCGCACCATGACCGACGCGACCCAGGCGCCCCTGCGCCCCTTGGCCGATACTTCGCCTTCGGCCATCGTTGCCGGCTTCATCGCCATGATGACCGGCTACACCAGCTCCCTGGTGCTGATGTTCCAGGCCGGCCAGGCTGCCGGCCTCACCAGCGCACAGATTTCCTCGTGGATCTGGGCGATCTCCATCGGCATGGCGGTGTGCAGCATCGGCCTGTCCCTGCGTTACCGCACGCCGATCACCATCGCCTGGTCGACCCCAGGCGCAGCACTGTTGATCACCAGCCTGGGCGGGGTCAGCTATGGCGAAGCCATCGGCGCCTACATCACCTGCGCGGTGCTGGTGACGATCTGCGGCCTCACCGGCAGCTTTGAAAAGCTGGTGAAGAAGATCCCCGCCTCGCTTGCCGCCGCGCTGCTGGCCGGGATTCTGTTCAAGATCGGCAGCGAGATTTTCGTCGCCGCGCAGCACCGCACTGCCCTGGTGCTGGGCATGTTCTTCACCTATCTGATCATCAAGCGCCTGTCGCCCCGTTATGCGGTGCTGGCCGCCCTGCTGATCGGCACCGCCTTGTCCGGGCTGATGGGGCTGCTGGATTTCAGCGGGTTCAGCCTGGAAGTGGCGACGCCGGTATGGACCACCCCACACTTTTCCCTGGCCGCGACCATCAGCATCGGCATCCCGCTGTTTGTGGTGGCGATGACCTCGCAGAACATGCCAGGGATCGCGGTATTGCGCGCCGATGGCTACAACGTGCCGGCCTCGCCGCTGATCACCACCACGGGCCTGGCCTCGCTGGTACTGGCCCCGTTCGGCTCCCACGGTATCAACCTGGCCGCCATCAGCGCCGCCATCTGCACCGGGCCGCATGCCCATGAGGACCGCAACAAGCGCTATACCGCCGCGGTCTGGTGCGGGATTTTCTACGGGTTTGCCGGCGTGTTTGGCGCCACGCTGGCGGCCTTGTTCGCAGCGCTGCCCAAGGAGCTGGTGCTGTCGATCGCCGCATTGGCGTTGTTTGGCTCGATCATCAATGGCCTGAGCATTGCCATGAATGAGCCCAAGGAACGGGAAGCAGCGCTGGTCACCTTTATGGTCACGGCGTCGGGGTTGACGCTGTTTTCCATCGGTTCGGCATTCTGGGGGATTGTCGCGGGGGTGTTGACGCTGGTGATTCTGAACTGGCGTAAGCAAGCTTAGATTCAAGCTTCAAGCTTCAAGCTTCAAGCCACATGAGCTTGTAGCTTGAAGCTTGTAACTTACCGCTTCAATTCGTGGAATTGATCGGCTTTTCTGGATGCCAGGCGTCCAGCAGTTCGCTGACTTCAACGCGGGTCAGCTCTGGGCGAGCCTTGAGCCACGCTTCAACAGCTGCACGCTGCTCAGCGGTAACCGAACCACGGGTGGCTTTGCAAACCAGACCGAAGTCGTCGCCGCCCACGTAGTCCAAGCCATTGCCATCCATCGCTTCGGTCAGGAAGGCGTCGAGGAAAGCGTCAACCGCTTCGTCGTCCAAACCTTCTTTGAAATCCAGGTTCAGTTCGAAACCCAGCTCTTGAAATTCATCAACGCACAGTTTTTTGCGCAGACGCCGGGAACGGTTAGTCGCCATTGGAACAATCCTCTTAAGTATTAACGGCCGGCACTCTACCAGTTTAAGGCGGCAATTGCCCGGCTATCCAAGACGGGTGGCATGACCCCGTGAAAAAAATCCATCATTTACAGCTATCGTTGAGGCACAAGCAGCCCCACCTTGGGGCATAATGCCGACACTTTCATGACCACTGGGGGATTTTCTTACATAACCCCCGCCATATTCACCCTCCTCTGCAGTAGGGTCTTACTTCTTATGATCAAATCCTTGCGTCCATTGTTACTCGCCAGTTTCCTCTTGCCCCTGGCGCTCTCCGTCACCGCTGCCCCGATCAATACCACCCTGCCACCCAAAGTCCAGGAAGCCCTGCAGAAAGCCAAGCTGCAGAACAATGCGTTGTCCCTGGTGATGATTCCGCTCAATGGGCCCGGCACCGCCACGGTGTTCAACGCCGACGTTTCGGTCAACCCGGCTTCGACCATGAAGCTGGTCACCACCTACGCCGCCCTGGAAATGCTCGGGCCCAACCATCAGTGGAAAACCGAGTTCTACACCGACGGCACCCTCAGCGGCGGTGTCCTGCGGGGCAACCTGTACCTCAAGGGCGGCGGTGATCCCAAGCTGAACATGGAGAAACTCTGGCTGCTGATGCGTGACCTGCGTGCCAATGGCGTACAGCAAGTCACCGGCGACCTGGTGCTGGACCGCGGCTTCTTTATCCAGCCGCAACTGCCAGAGTTCAACGACGACGGCAACGACGCGAACAAGCCATTTCTGGTCAAGCCGGACGCCCTGCTGGTCAACCTCAAGGCCCTGCGCTTCGTGACCCGCAATGATTCAGGAAGGGTGTTGGTCTCGGTCGAACCGCCGATTGCCAGCATTCAGATCGACAATCAGGTCAAAGCCACCAACGCCAAGCAATGCACCGGTGACGTGCGCTACAACCCGGTTACCGCCGCCGACGGCAGTGTCACTGTGACCGTCAGCGGCCAGTTGGGCGATGGCTGCAGCTCGCAGACGTATCTGTCGCTGCTCGACCATGCCACCTACACCGCTGGCGCCGTACGGGCGATCTGGAAAGAGCTGGGCGGCACTATCCAGGGCCGCGACGTGCTGGCCCCGGTGCCGAAAACCGCCAAGGTCCTGGCCCGGGCGTTCTCCCCGGACCTGGCGGAGATCATCCGCGACATCAACAAATACAGTAACAACACCATGGCCCAGCAACTGTTCCTCAGCCTCGGCGCGCAATACCGCACCGATGCCGACGGCGACGACGCCAGGGCCGCCCAGCGCGTGGTTCGTCAGTGGCTGGCGAAAAAGGGCATTACCGCACCGCACCTGGTGATGGAAAACGGCTCCGGCCTGTCCCGTGCCGAGCGCGTGAGCGCCCGGGAAATGGCGACCATGCTGCAAGCCGCCTGGAGAAGCCCGTATGCCGCAGAGTTCATCAGCTCGATGCCGATTGCCGGCAGTGACGGCACCATGCGCAAGCGCCTGAAAACCACGGCCCTGCGCGGCGAAGCCCACGTCAAGACTGGCACCCTGAACACGGTGCGTGCGATTGCCGGCTTCAGCCGTGACAACAATGGCAATACCTGGGCGGTAGTGGCGATTCTCAACGATCCGAAGCCGTGGGGTGCATCGTCGGTGCTGGACCAGGTGCTGCTGGATCTGTATCGCCAGCCGAAGCTGACGGCTGCCGCTCCGGGTATATAAAGCGGTTGGCTTGCCCACCTTTGAAACCGCTGCGAACTAAATGTGGGAGCGGACTTGCTCGCGAAGACGGTATGTCAGTCAATACATCTGGCGACTGATACACCGTCTTCGCGAGCAAGCCCGCTCCCACATTCGGTATGCGGCGCTCACACAGGCAAGCGCTCTGCCTCAACCCGGTCCCGCCCCGCCTGCTTGGCCGCATACACCGCCGAGTCCGCGCGCAGCAACAAGCCATCCACCCCCTCATCAATACGCCAACTGGCCACGCCGAAGCTGGCCGTCACTGTCCCGACATTCTCGATCGGCGTATTGCGCAACACTTCCCACAATTCAACCGCCAGGCTGTAGGCCTGCACGCCATCGGTGTTCGGGCACAGCACCATGAATTCCTCGCCACCCAGGCGGCAGAACACATCACTACGGCGCAAGCGCTGGGCGATTCGCCGGCACAGCTCCTGCAATACCCCATCCCCTACTGCGTGCCCATGCTGGTCATTGATGCGCTTGAAGTGATCGATATCCAGCATGATCACCGCCAATGTGCCCGAGGTGCGCCGGACCCGACTCATCTCGGCCTTCAACCGATCCTGGAAGTAGCGCCGATTGTGGATTCCCGTCAACGAGTCGGTGATGGACAGCGCCCGCAGCTCTTCCTCTACTCGCTTGAGATCAGAAATATCCGACACATAGCCATGCCACAACGTACCGCCGCCGGGCAATTCTTCCGGCGTCGCCTCGCCACGGATCCAGCGCAGGCCGCGGCCTGGCAGTTGCACCCGATATTCTTCACGCCATTGGCTCAATTGCAGCGCTGACAGGCGGATGGACGCACGGATGCGCTCAGCGTCCAGGGGATGAATGCGTTCGAAGACTTGCTTGGCATCCTGCTGCAGCAGCCCCGGATCGATTTCATAGATATCGCGAATGCCGTCGCTGGCGTAGATAAACCGCCAGTTATCGTTGGGCTCCAGGGTGAACTGGAAGATCCCGCCCGGCACATGGGCACTGAGTTTTTTCAACAGGCGATCCCGCGCCGCCAGGGCCTCATAGGCGCGCTTCTGCTCGGTGACATCCAGGCAGATCGCCAGGTGCCCGATCCACAAGCCATGATCGTCAAGCAATGCCGTCGCCAGCATATTCACGGTCAACTGGCTGCCATCGTGGCGCACCAACGTCCATTCCCGAGCTTCATGCAGGCTGTCGGAGCCCTCCACCAGCATCGCCTGGCCTGGCATGATGCGTTTGCCGAGAACCTGGCTCAACTGCGCGGCCCGGGCCTCCAGCTCGGGTGCCAGGTGCAGGCTTTCGAGGGTCATGTGGCCGAGCACCTGCTCGGCCTGGTAACCCAACATCTGCTCGGCACCTGCATTGAAGGTATTGATCACCCCGCGCAGGTCCGTGGCAATGATCGCCACCTGGGTCGCGGCGTTGAGCACGCTGCGCAACTGGGCGTGGGCCCCGCGCAACTCATACTCGCGCTGATGCAATTGCCCCGTGCGCTGCTGCACCAGCCGCACCGCCCGCTGACGCTGGCTGACCAGTACGTAGAGCAAGGCACTGAGCAGCAGACTGAGCAAACTGCCCATGGTCAGGATGCTGGTGACCGAGGAACGATTGGCCTGCTCAAACACCTGGCTGGGGCGCAGACTCAGGGCGTAGACATGATCGCCCAGGGTCAGCCGGCGGATCGCCTTCAGGCTGCTATCGCCCACCGCATTGTCCGACTCATACAACACCCGCTGTTGCGTATCGGAGGTATCGACAATCTGCATCACCAGGTTGTCCCGTGCGGGCTTGGGCAAACCGTCGGCCACCAATTGGCGCATGCTGATCACCGCCATGACAAAACCATAGGGTTCGCTGTAGGGCATTTGCGCGGTGGGCGGTCGCGTGACGGGAGCGACCAGCAACACCCCCATGGCATACGCCGGTTCCACCCCCACCAGCGACATGGGTTGGGACACCGCAATGGCCCCGGAACGGTACGCGCGCTCTATCGTCGAGCGGCGCAGTGGCTGGGAGAGCAGGTCAAACCCCAAAGGTGAGCCGAGCAGGCTCTGGGTCTGGCTGTACAACACCGGCACGTATTCGTCGCGCTCGCCCGCAGGCACGAGGGTCCCGGCTTCGTTCAGTTCGCGAATGGAAAACGCTATGCCACGCTGGAGTGACACCTGTTGTTCGAAAGACTGGCGCTGATCGTGAAAGATACGTGGCGCCCAGGCGTAGGCACGCGCACGCAACAGCAGCGGTTGGGCGAACCCATCGTAATCTTCGCGGGAAACATTATGGGAGTTGACGAAAAAGCGTCGCAGGCTGCCAAGGCGCTGTTCCTGGTCTTCAAAACGCTCTTCCAGACGAATGTAGCGCTCATTGACCAGCAACTGGAACCGCTGGCGAACCTGCTGCTGATAAACATCGGCCGTGGTCAGCGCCAGCACTGCGGTGAGTGCCACCCCCACCAGCAAGACCACCAATGCCACCAGCCAAGCCGACGCCTGTTCGCTGATAAATCCCAGTATTTTCGGGCGGACGGCTTGCAACGGCATAGGCAAAACTCGAAACACCAGCGTGCAGGAGCGCCACTTTGGCTAGGTGATTAGTTATAGCCATCGGGTCCAGTTTTGACCAGTGCAAAAAGCCGCAAGCCCGGAAAAATCCAGGCCTGCAGCATCAAGGTCGATCAGCGTGCGGTGATTTTCCAGGCACGATGGATTTTCGCGTTACGGGCAAAATCCGGATCAATGGTTTTATCGCTGATTTCCTCGACGCCATAGCGCTCGCCCAGGTTGTCTTCCAACTGGAACTTGCGGAAGTTGTTGGAGAAATACAACACCCCGCCCGGCGCCAGACGCGCCATGGCCAAGTCGAGCAGTTGCACGTGATCGCGTTGAACGTCGAACACGCCTTCCATGCGCTTGGAGTTGGAGAAGGTCGGCGGGTCAATGAAGATCAGGTCGAACTCATCACGGCTGGCTTCCAGCCAGGCCATCACGTCACCCTGCTCCAGGCGGTTCTTGTCGGAAAAACCATTGAGCGACAGGTTGCGGCGCGCCCAGTCCAGGTAGGTTTTCGACAAGTCGACGCTGGTGGTGCTGCGCGCACCGCCCTTGGCCGCGTGCACACTGGCGGTGGCGGTGTAGCAATACAGGTTGAGGAAGCGCTTGCCGGCGGCTTCTTTCTGGATGCGCATGCGCATCGGGCGGTGATCGAGGAACAGGCCGGTATCCAAGTAGTCGGTCAGGTTGACCAGCAGCTTCACCCCGCCTTCGCTGACCTCAGTGAACTTGCCCTGGGCGCTCTGGCGCTCGTACTGCTTGGTGCCACTCTGGCGCTCGCGGCGCTTGACCACCACACGGCTCTTGTCGATGTTCAGCGCCTGGGGAATCGCGGCCAGGGCATCGAACATGCGCGCCGAGGCTTTTTCCGGGTCGATGGACTTGGGCGCCACGTATTCCTGCACATGTACCCAGTCGTGGTACAGGTCGATAGCCATGGAGTATTCCGGCATATCGGCATCGTACACACGGTAGCAATCGACACCTTCGCGCTTGGCCCACTTGCCCAGCAGCTTGAGGTTCTTTTGCAGGCGGTTGGCAAACATCTGCCCGCCTTCGCTCAAGCGCGCCTGTTCGACCACCGGAGCCGGTGCCGGCGCGGGTTTGATCGGGTTACCGTTCTTGTTGTACTGACGCTCTTGCGGCTCGGTCGGGGCCTGATCGTAAGCGGCTTGCTCACGTTCGGCCTGGCGCTGTTCCGGGGTACGGCGCTCGCCGGTCACGAACTGGTCCGGGTTGACCTTGATCAGCAGCAGCTTGCACGGCAACGCGCCGTTCCAGAACGAATACTGCTTGTGGCTGCGGATCCCCATGCGCTTGCCCAGGTCAGGTGCGCCAGTGAATACCGCCGCCTCCCAGCCCATGCACGCCTGGCGCAGGCGCTCGCCGAGGTTCTGGTAGAGATACAACAGGCTGGCTTCATCACCCAGGCGCTCGCCGTACGGCGGGTTGCAGATGACCAGGCCTTTCTGGTTCTGGTCCGGGCGCGGCTCGAAGGTGCCGACTTCGCCCTGGTAGATCTTGATCCAGTGGCTCAGGCCGGCGCGCTCGATGTTGTTGCGCGCGGGCTGGATCAAGCGCGGGTCAGCTTCATAGCCACGGATCCACAGTGGCGGCTTGTTCATGCCGATGGCCGCACGTTCGCTGGCCTCGGTATGCAGTTTTTTCCACAGGGCTGGCACGTGGCCGAGCCAGGCGGTGAAGCCCCACTGCTCGCGATTGAGGTTGGGTGCCATGTCGGCGGCAATCATCGCACCTTCCACCAGGAAGGTACCGACGCCACACATCGGGTCCGTCAGCGCGCCGTTTTCTGCGGCAATGCGCGGCCAGCCGGCACGAATCAGAATCGCCGCCGCGAGGTTTTCCTTCAACGGTGCGGCGCCCTGCTGCAGGCGGTAACCGCGCTGGTGCAGGCTATGGCCGGACAGGTCGAGGGAGAGGATCGCTTCGCCACGGTCCAGGCGCAGGTGAATGCGCAGGTCAGGGTTGATCTTGTCGATGGACGGACGCTCGCCGGTCGGGGTGCGCAGCTTGTCGACAATCGCATCCTTGACCTTCAGCGCGCCGAAGTGGGTGTTGTCGATGCCCGAGCCATGGCCGCTGAATTCCACCGCGAGGGTGCCATCCGGGACCATATGGTCTTGCCATTCGATATCCAACACGCCGTGGTACAGGTCTTCGGCATCCTTCATCGGGAAGCGCTTGAGCACCAGCAACACGCGGTTGGCCAGGCGCGACCAGAGGCACAGGCGGTAGGCGGTTTCCATGTCGGCCATGCCGCGCACGGCAGAGGTGTGCTCACGGGCGTCTTCAAGGCCAAGCCCGACGGCTTCCTCGATCAGCAGGCCTTCGAGGCCCTTGGGGCAGGTGAGGAAGAGTTCGTAACGGTCCGACATGGGCATTCCAGGCTTTTCAGCAATAAATGAACGGGCGACGCATCGCGCGTTCGGTTTTCAATCAAGCGCTTTTCTTGAAGAACGCTCGCGTGGCACGAATGTGTGCCGTTCCACCTAGGTGTCCAGACCTGTAGGTCTTGATTGCCAGGGCAGAGAGATAATTTGTGCAACAAAAGGAAATATTCCGACCCTTCGTCGAATAATAACCGACTGCAAACGGCGGGTATTCTCACTAAAGGATTAAACCCATCCTCTTTACAGGGCACATCATAGCTGGCTTTGCCCAATAAATGGGGCGAAAAGCCATCCCAGCTTATGGCTATAGCATCGTTATCGTTACGTGCTTATGACAAAACGATCATTGAATCCATGTGACCTATTGGTTAGAACTCAACACAGGTCAGCGCCGCAACGACGCTGACACATCGGCTCGCCACGCCGGCAGCGAGCCACACCAACGGCAGAAAAACTCTGCCCGGCCTCGGATGAGGTCGAAGGATATCAAGACAGTCAACAAGTGAGGGAAACACCCTATGAGAAGACTTAAGCGTGATCCGTTGGAAAGAGCATTTTTACGCGGATATCAGTATGGCGTTCATGGCAAATCCCGTGAGCTTTGCCCATTTACTCTACCGTCGGTACGCCAGGCCTGGATTAACGGGTGGCGCGAAGGACGCGGCGACAACTGGGACGGTATGACCGGCACTGCGGGGATCCACAGACTCAACGAACTTCACGCCGTCGGCTAATCAGGGCACTTAATTCCGACAACCACCTTGAAGAATGTAACGACTTAACCACGCACGCCCCATCCGGGCGGCGGGCTTCGGCCCAGGGGCTCCTTCGAGGAGCCCTTTTTTATGGGTTCAGGATTTGGGCAAGGCCGCAATGGCGTCTACCGACTGGCGAATCAACGCCGGCCCCTTGTAGATAAACCCGGAATACAACTGCACCAGGCTTGCACCCGCAGCGATTTTCTCTGCTGCGTGCCGGCCTTCGGTGATCCCGCCCACGGCAATGATCGGCAGACGCCCGGCCAGCTCGGCCGCCAGCACCTTGACGATATGGGTACTCTGCTCGCGTACCGGCGCACCGGACAGCCCACCGGCCTCGTCACCGTAGGCCAGGCCTTCTACGCCAACACGGCTGAGCGTGGTGTTGGTGGCAATCACCGCATCCATCCCCGAATCCACCAGGGCCTGGGCCACCAGCACGGTTTCTTCGTCGCTCATGTCCGGGGCGATCTTGATCGCCAACGGCACGCGCTTGCCATGCCGTACCGCCAGGTCTTCCTGGCGCTGGCGCAGGGCTTCGAGCAGTTGCTTGAGGGAGTCGCCAAACTGCAGGCTACGCAGGCCCGGGGTGTTGGGGGAACTGACGTTGACCGTTACATAGCTGGCATGGGCGTAAACCTTGTCCAGGCAAGTCAGGTAGTCATCCACTGCACGTTCAACCGGGGTATCGAAGTTCTTGCCGATGTTGATCCCCAGGATGCCCTTGTACTTGGCTGCCTGCACCCGTGACAGCAAATGGTCAACGCCCAGGTTGTTGAAGCCCATGCGATTGATGATCGCCTCGGCTTCCGGCAGGCGGAAAATGCGCGGCTTGGGATTGCCCGGCTGCGGACGCGGCGTGACCGTGCCGATCTCGACAAAACCGAACCCCAACTGCGCAAAGCCGTCGATGGCCGCACCGTTCTTGTCCAGGCCAGCCGCCAGGCCAACCGGGTTGGGGAAATCGAGCCCCATCACCGAGACCGGCATTTTCGCCGGCGCCTTGCACACCAGGCCATTGAGCCCCAGGCGGCCGCCCGCGCCGATCAGGTCCAGGGACAGATCGTGGGAAGTTTCCGGGGAGAGTTTGAACAACAGCTGGCGGGCCAGGGTATACATGGGCGGGCTTGACTCGGATGGCGGCGAAAGGTGGCGGCGATTATAGCCGGGGTGGCGAGTCCGTGCGAGGCGTGACACACCGCCGGTCGATCATCCACTGCCATGGGCCATCAACTCTTCATAACGGCTCCAGATCTTCTGCGCATAACGCAGGCGCAGCGCATCACGCTCGGCCCCTGCCCCGGGCCCGACGTTATAGGCGCCCACGGCGGTCCAGTTGTAGCCGAACTGCTTGATGAAGTCGGCCAGGATCGACGCCCCCACTTCCACCGACAGGCACGGCTCATCCAGCAACCGCTGCTCGGTAATCCCCTGCTTGAGCAAGCGCGGTAGATGAATGCTGTTGATTTGCATCAGGCCAATATCACGGGAGCCATTGGTATTGCTGTAGTTCATGGCCTCGGCACGATAGCCAGACTCTACGGCAGCAATCGCCTGCAACAGTTGCGGCTCGATATCGTATTGGCGAGCAGCCTCGGCCCAGCAATAAGCCCTGGCCTCACTCGCCCCACCCACGATGAGCCACAACAGCCCCAACCAGCCAGCCGGCTTCATACCCGCTCGACACCCACTTCGGCACCCCGCCCACAGGCCGGGCAAACACGCGGCGCAACACCCGCAGCTCGAGCCGCCTGGCCAGGCAGGTCAACCACCCGCACTCTGCCATTGAAGCGATAGCCTCGGCCATACACCGTGGCGATCAACCCCCTGTCGCGCTGCAATTGCTTGCGCAACGAGTAGATGCAGCGGGTCAGCGATTCTTCGGCAATGTCGATATTGGGCCAGACCTGCTCCAGCAGGTAGTCCTTGGTGACCAATACGCCAGGCGTAGCTAGCAACAGGCGCAAGACATGACACTCCTTGGGCGGTAACTGAATGTCACGACCTTCGGCGGTCAGCCTGCCATCGCCCTGCAACTTCCAATGACCAAAGGCGAGGGAGACCATGACCGAGCCCTCAACGGCAACAACCATGCAAACCTCTGTACCTGTCTGACATTCACGGCTCCTTGATTTCAGCAGCACCCACCTGGGAAGTGTTGCGACTATAGAAACCCGCAGCCAATTTAACGTTAGGAAAAAGCCCGGAACTTCCAGGTTTTCCAGGAGTACCGCGTAGGAACTTTCGAAGCCTTCACAGCAGCCCTCTTCACTGCTCGGCTACGCGAGCAAATGCACGCCGTACGCGCTCGTATTGATCGGCGCTCAGGGGTGTCGAAGCGACATCAGCCAAGCCAACCTTAAAACCACCAACCTCATGCCTGTGCCTGGAAAGCTCTACGGCAGGCGCAGGGTTATCCAGCTCAGTCACCAGCGTTTTGATAAGTTTCAACTGCTGTTCACTGCCCTTGATCAACAGGCTGTTGAGCTGCGGGTAGGCGATTACCGCTGCGCCAGCGCCGGCCTTGCGCCCCAGTTCGGCAAGCCGCCGCTCGACCATCGTCGCCATGCCGGGCACGGTGATCGTTTGCGCCCCCCTGTCGTACTGGTGGTCCGCGACGTCGGCATTAAGCACCTGGACAACACCGACGCTGGGCAACGCCTGCCGGCGCGCTGGACGCTGGCGATCCATGAGCTGGGCCAGGCGCAATACGTGATCGACATAATTGGCGGGCCCGGACACATAAAACAATCGAGGACCGGCCTTGCGAATGGGGTAGCGCGCCTCGTCGAGTCCCGAGCGCCGCATGACTTTGCGCAACCGGTCGACAGTCATGTACCGCAAGGTCACCCCGGAGCTCTTGGCCTCGCCGGCGTCGTAGAGATGCAGCACCTGGCCGTCGCTGTACCAGATCAGTTCGTGCTGCAAGGCCACGGTCTCCAGGACCGCTTGCGGGTCGGCAAAATCAAACTGCCCGGTAATACGCTTACCCGCCGCCAGCTTGCTGACGACGATGGGCTGGCCCAGGGGCACCGCGAGCCGGGAAAAGAAGCCCTGCAGGCTCTCGCTCCACATCAGATAGGACTCGCCCGCCGCAGGCAGGGCATTGAGCAGCAACAGCCCGCCAAGCAACCAGCGCTGCAAAAAGGCCCGGCAGGTCGCTGCGGTATATCGGTCAAGGAGCACGCGGGGGATTCCTGAATGGTCTTGCATGAAGGAGCGCCATAGTGAAAGGCCCCCGTAGCGCAATCTTGATGAAAACCTGATCATCCGGCGCCCGCCTGCACGCCGTGGCATGTGCCTTGCTTTGCCTTGTCTATGGCGGCCCGCACCAACGACGGAACGGGCGCAAAGACAAAGGCGTCGTTACCGGCAGGAGGCTTGCAAGCCACCCTACGGAACGACGCCTTTTTTCACACAGAAGGTAGGTGTTGATGAGTGATCAGGTCGGCAACAGCCAGGCAACCAATGCCCTGGCCTGGGTCAACGGCAGCGATGCCCCGGAAAAGAGCAGCCTCGACCTGGGCTTCATGGCCCTGAGCGACTGCGCCTCGCTGGTGGTCGCGGCGACACAGGGGTTTGCCCAACCCTACGGCCTGACATTGAACCTCAAGCGCCAGTCGTCCTGGGCCGGCCTGCGGGACAAGCTGGTCAGCGGCGAACTGGACGCCGCCCACAGCCTGTACGGCCTGATCTATGCGGTCCACCTGGGCATCGGCGGGGTCGCTGCGACCGACATGGCGGTGCTGATGGGCCTGAACCAGAACGGCCAAGGCATCAACCTGTCCCAGGGCCTGCAACTACAGGGCGTGACCAGTCCTGAGGCACTTGAGCGCAAGGTGCACCAAAGCCGAACAAAACTCACCTTCGCTCAGACGTTTCCTACCGGCACCCACGCCATGTGGTTGTATTACTGGCTGGCCAGCCAGGGCATTCATCCGCTGCGCGATGTCGAAAGTGTAGTGGTCCCACCGCCGCAAATGGTCGCGCACCTGCAAGCCGGGCGGATCGACGGCCTGTGCGTCGGCGAGCCCTGGTGCGCCAGTGCGGTGCAGCAGAAACAGGGCTTTACCCTCGCCACCAGCCAGGCAATCTGGCCGGATCACCCGGAAAAAGTCCTGGGGTGTACCCAGGCGTTTGTCGAGCAATACCCCAACACCGCTCGCGTGCTGGTGATGGCGGTTCTGGAGGCCAGCCGTTTTATCGACGACAGCATCGAGAACCGCCGCTCCACGGCGCAACTGCTCAGTGCCGGGGACTACCTGGACGCCCCACTCGACTGCATCGAGCCGCGCCTGCTGGGCCTGTATGACGACGGCTTGGGCAATCACTGGCAGGACGCCCACGCACTGCGCTTCCACGCGGGTGGCGAGGTCAACTTGCCCTATCTGTCCGACGGCATGTGGTTCATGACCCAATTTCGCCGCTGGGGCCTGCTGCGTGAAGACCCCGACTACCTTGCCGTTGCTCGCCAGGTGCAACAACTGGATATCTATCGCCAGGCCGCGACAGCCGTGGGCGTCGCCGCCTGGGGCGAGGAAATGCGCAGCAGCCAATTGATCGACGGCAAGGTCTGGGATGGCTCGGACCCGGCCGCCTATGCCCGCAGCTTCCACCTGCATGCCCTGGCCGACGATGTCGTCCGCCACGCCTTGCGCTGATGGGAGACCGACCCATGTTGCGAATCCTGCTGATCAATGACACCCCGCGCAAAGTCGGACGTCTCAAGAGCGCGCTGACCGAGGCCGGCTTTGAGGTGATCGACGAGTCCGGCCTGATCATCGACCTGCCGGCGCGCGTCGAAACGGTGCGCCCGGACGTGATTCTGATCGATACCGAGTCACCCGGCCGCGATGTGATGGAGCAAGTGGTGCTGGTCAGTCGCGACCAGCCCCGGCCCATCGTGATGTTTACCGACGAACATGACCCTGGCGTGATGCGCCAGGCGATCAAGTCCGGGGTCAGCGCCTATATCGTCGAAGGCATCCAGGCCCAGCGCCTGCAACCGATCCTCGATGTAGCCATGGCCCGTTTCGAGAGCGACCAGGCCTTGCGCGCGCAGCTCATAGCCCGCGACCAGCAACTGGCGGAACGCAAGCGCATCGAGCTGGCCAAGGGCCTGTTGATGAAAATGAAAGACTGCAATGAGGAACAGGCCTACACCCTGATGCGCCGCCAGGCCATGAGCCGCCAGCAGAAGCTGATCCAGGTGGCCGAGCAGATTATTGCCATGAGTGAGTTGTTGGGCTGAGATAGCGGTGTCACGGTTGGCGCAAGACTTGCTATGTAAACATCACAGGTAGCCAACGGCGGTTGCCCCTCCACGACAAAGACGTCGCACATCCGGTTTGCATACACAAACCCGGTGGCGGCGTTTTTTCGTTTTGGTGGGGCGGCTTTTGCTGGCCGTTCCATCACCAGGCCTTCTACAAGATCCCCAATCGTGAGGTGCGTGATGAAATCAAGCTTCTGGAAATCCGGGCACACCCCGACCCTGTTTGCCGCGTTCTTGTATTTCGACCTGAGTTTCATGGTCTGGTACCTATTGGGCCCGCTGGCGGTACAGATCGCCGCCGACCTGCAACTGACCACCCAGCAACGCGGGCTGATGGTCGCCACGCCGATCCTGGCGGGGGCGATCCTGCGCTTCTTGATGGGCATGCTGGCCGACAAGCTGTCGCCCAAGACCGCCGGGCTGATTGGCCAGGTGATCGTGATTGTGGCGCTGTTCTTTGCCTGGAAACTGGGGATCCACAGCTATGAACAGGCGCTGCTGCTGGGGCTGTTCCTCGGCATGGCCGGGGCCTCGTTTGCCGTTGCCCTGCCGTTGGCGTCCCAGTGGTACCCCGCCGAGCACCAGGGCAAGGCCATGGGCATCGCCGGGGCCGGCAACTCCGGCACCGTGTTTGCCGCGCTGCTGGCGCCGTTGATCGCCGCCGCATTTGGCTGGAGCAATGTGTTCGGCTTTGCCCTGATCCCGCTGATCCTGACCCTGATCGTTTTCGCCTGGCTGGCGCGCAACGCCCCTGAACGGCCAAAAGCCAAATCCATGGCCGACTATTTCAAGGCCCTGGGTGACCGCGACAGTTGGTGGTTCATGTTCTTCTACAGCGTGACCTTCGGCGGTTTTATCGGCCTGGCCAGCGCCCTGCCCGGCTACTTCAACGACCAATATGGCCTGAGCCCGGTCACCGCCGGTTACTACACCGCCGCCTGCGTGTTCGGCGGTAGCCTGATGCGCCCTCTGGGCGGCGCCCTGGCCGACCGTTTCGGCGGGATCCGCACACTGCTGGGCATGTACGCCGTGGCAGCCGTGTGCATCGCCGCGGTGGGTTTCAACCTGCCCAGTTCCTACGCCGCACTGGCGCTGTTCGTATGCACCATGCTCGGCCTCGGGGCTGGTAACGGCGCGGTATTCCAACTGGTACCGCAGCGCTTTCGCCGGGAGATTGGCGTGATGACCGGGCTGATCGGCATGGCCGGCGGCATCGGCGGCTTCGCCCTGGCAGCGGGCATGGGCGCAATCAAGCAAAGCACCGGTAGCTACCAGTTGGCATTGTGGCTGTTCGCCAGCCTGGGCGTGCTGGCGTGGTTCGGCCTGTATGGCGTGAAGCGGCGCTGGAGAACCACTTGGGGTTCGGCTGCCGTCACCGCAGCGCGGGTCTGATGAGCCTGCAACTGAGCTTTGCCCAGGCCAGCGCCATCGGGCCACGGGAGGAAAACCAGGACGCCCTGCGCCTGGTCACCCCGGCCCTGGAGCTGGCCGCGAGCAAAGGCTACCTGTGTGCTATCGCCGACGGCGTCAGCCAATGTGCCGACGGTGGCCTGGCCGCGCGCTCTACCTTGCAGGCCCTGGCCCTGGACTACTACGCCACGCCGCAGACCTGGAGCGTGGCCCAGGCCCTGGACCGGCTGTTGCTGGCCCAGAACCGCTGGCTGCAGGCCAATGGTGGCGGCCAGCCGTTGTTGACCACCCTCAGCGCCGTGGTGTTTCGTGGCCAGCGCTTTACCCTGGCCCACGTCGGCGACTGCCGGGTGTATCGCTGGTTCGATGGCGAGTTGCAGCGCATCACTCAAGAGCATGTCTGGGAGCAACCGGGCATGCAGCATGTGCTCAAGCGCGCCCTGGGCCTGGATCAGCATCTGGTGGTGGACTTTCTCGACGGTGAACTGCGCCAGGGCGAATGTTTCCTGCTGCTCAGCGATGGTGTGTGGTCGACCCTGGCCGATCACAGCATCCGTGCGATCCTGCGCGAACAGGCTGACCTTAACCTTGCCGTGAATACGCTGGTCAGTGCCGCCCACCTGGCAGGTAGCCAGGACAATGCCAGCGCCTTACTGGTGCGCATTGACCAGCTCGGCGCGGCGACCCTGGGCGATGCGCTGGTGCAGTTGCAGCAATGGCCATTGCCGCCGCCCCTGAAGGCTGGGCAATCCTTTGAAGGCTGGCAGGTGGAAAGTGTGCTGACGCAAAGTCGGCAGTCGTTGCTGTACCGGGTACGCGATACCCAGCAGCAACCCTGGCTGCTGAAAACCCTGCCCCCTGGCCACGATGATGACAACGACGCCGCCCAGGCACTGCTTTCGGAGGAGTGGTTTCTGCGCCGGGTGGCCGGACGGGCGTTTCCTGAAGTCCATCCGGCCGGCGGGCGCCAGCACTTGTACTATGTGATGCGCGAATACAGCGGGCAGACCCTGGCCGCCCTGTTCCAGCACCAGGGCCCGTTGCCGCTGGCGCAATGGCAGTCCATCGCCGAGCGTTTGCTGCGCGCGGTGGGCATGCTGCATCGCCGGCAGATCCTGCACCGCGACATCAAACCGGAAAACCTGCTGCTGGGGGACGACGGTGAATTGCGGGTGCTGGACTTTGGCCTGGCCTATTGCCCTGGGTTATCCGAAGACCGCGCTCATCTGCTACCCGGCACCCCCAGCTTTATCGCGCCTGAAGCCTTTAGTGGTGAACGTCCGACCCCGCAGCAGGATTTGTACAGTGTCGGTGTGAGCCTGTATTACCTGCTGACCGGGCACTACCCCTACGGTGAAATCGAAGCCTTCCAACGGCCCCGGTTCAACACGCCGGTCAGCGCCAGTCGGTATCGACCGGACCTGCCCGACTGGTTGCAGCAAAGCCTGGAACGCTCGGTGGCGGCACAACCGAATCAGCGTTACGAAACCGCCGAGGAATGGCTGCTGGTACTGGAACAGGCCGACCGCCGCGAGCTGAGCCTGCGCCCCAGGCCGCTGCTGGAGCGCGAGCCACTCAAGGTCTGGCAAACCCTGGCGCTGGTGTCGCTGCTGATCAATCTGGTGCTGCTATATCTGTTATCCCTGTAGGAGGCAGACGCGCCAGTTGTGGGCGTCGCGCCTTTAAATGGTGCGAAAAAGCCTTGTGGTATCCACCAGAACCTCAGTAAATCCGGCTTTTCACGAGTTGGCACAACCACTGCATTAGCTCCTGCAACACCCCACATACAGCCCACCCTTCAACGACGAAGGTGGGGCTTTCCCGAGAGAACGGGACCAGGACAAAGGCGTCCTCGCTAGGCAACTAGCGGGACGCCTTTTTTGTTTGCGCGTGATTTGTCGAGCCATTGCGGAGAACGACATGAAGAAACTCAAACTGGTGATGATCGGCAACGGCATGGCCGGGGTTCGCACCCTTGAAGAACTGCTGAAACTGAGCACCGAGCTGTACGACATTACGGTCTTTGGCGCCGAGCCCCACACCAACTACAACCGCATCCTGCTGTCGCCGGTGCTGGCCGGTGAGCAGACGTTCGAAGAGATCGTGCTCAACGACCTCGATTGGTACCTGCAAAACAACATCAAGTTGCTGCTCAACCGCAAGGTGGTGCAGATCGACCGGGTCAAACGCAAAGTCATCGCCGAAGACGGCACCGAGGCCGAGTACGATCGCCTGCTGATCGCCACCGGCTCGACCCCGTTCATTCTGCCGATCCCTGGCAATACCTTGCAGGGCGTTATTGGCTACCGCGATATCGCCGACACCCAAGCCATGATCGACACCGCCAAGACCCACAAGCATGCCGTGGTCATCGGTGGCGGCCTGCTCGGCCTGGAAGCGGCCAACGGCCTGATGCTGCGCGGCATGCACGTCACCGTGGTGCATATCGGCGAATGGCTGCTGGAGCGGCAACTGGACAAGACCAGTGGCCAGTTGCTGCAAACCGAACTGGAAAGCCGCGGCCTGGTGTTTCGCCTGTGCGAACAGACCCAGGCCTTGCACGATGCCGGCAATGGCCGTGTGGGTTCGGTGCAGTTCAAAAACGGCGACGTGATTCCCGCCGACCTGGTGGTGATGGCCGCCGGTATCCGCCCCAACACCGAACTGGCGGAAAAGTCCGGCATCCCATGCAACCGTGGAATCCTGGTCAACGACACGATGCAAACCTACGACCCACGCATCTATGCCATCGGCGAATGTGCCAGCCACCGCGGGATTGCCTACGGCCTGGTGGCTCCGCTGTTCGAGCAGGCCAAGGTCTGCGCCAACCACCTGGCCCAGCTGGGGTTTGCTACGTACAAAGGCTCGGTGACCTCGACCAAGCTGAAAGTCACCGGCATCGACCTGTTTTCCGCTGGCGACTTCATGGGCGGCGAAGGCACCGAAACCATCACCCTTTCCGACCCGATTGGCGGCGTCTACAAAAAGCTGGTGATCAAGGACGACATCTTGGTCGGCGCCTGCCTGTACGGCGACACCGCCGATGGCGGTTGGTATTTCCGGCAGATCCGTGAGAACCATGGCATTGGCGAGATCCGCGACCACCTGATGTTCGGCGAAAACGCCTTGGGCGACGTCGGCCACCAAGGCCAGGACAAAGCCATGAGCATGGCCGACAGCGCCGAAGTCTGCGGCTGCAACGGCGTGTGTAAGGGCACCATCGTCAAGGCGATCCAGGAGCAGGGCCTGTTCAGCGTCGATGAGGTGAAAAAACACACCAAGGCCGCCAGTTCCTGCGGCTCCTGCGCCGGGCTGGTGGAGCAGATCCTGATCAACACCGTGGGCGGTGCGGCTGACGTCAAACCCAAGAGCGAAAAAGCCATCTGCGGGTGCAGCGACCTGAACCACGGGCAAATCCGCCAGGCGATCCGCGACCAGCACCTGCTGACCATCGCCGACACCATGAGCTACCTGAACTGGCGTACCCCCAACGGCTGCGCCACTTGCCGTCCGGCATTGAACTACTACCTGCTCTCCACCTGGCCGGGGGAAGCCAAGGACGATCCGCAATCACGCCTGATCAACGAACGGGCCCACGCCAACATTCAGAAAGACGGCACCTACTCGGTAGTCCCGCGGATGTGGGGTGGTGTGACCAATCCTTCCGAACTGCGGCGGATTGCCGATGTGGCCGACAAGTACAACGTGCCGATGGTCAAGGTCACCGGCGGGCAGCGCATCGACTTGCTGGGCATCAAGAAACAGGACCTGCCCGGCGTGTGGAAAGACCTCGACATGCCTTCCGGGCACGCCTATGGCAAATCCATCCGTACCGTGAAGACCTGCGTAGGTAGCGAGTTCTGCCGCTTCGGCACGCAGAACTCCACACAGTTGGGCATTGAGCTGGAACATGACCTGTTCAATATGTGGTCGCCCCACAAGGTCAAGCTGGCAGTCTCCGGTTGCCCGCGCAACTGCTCGGAAGCCGGGATCAAGGACGTGGGCATTATCGGCGTCGACTCGGGCTGGGAGATGTATATCGGTGGCAACGGTGGGATCAAGACCGAAGTCGCGGAGTTCTTCGTCAAGCTCAAGACCGCCGAGGAGGTGCGCGAATACAACGGCGCCTTCCTACAGCTGTACCGCGAAGAAGCCTTCTACCTGGAGCGCACCGTGCACTACATGCAGCGGGTCGGCATGGACCATATCAAGAAGGCCGTGCTGGAAGACCCGGCGCGGCGCCAGGCGCTGAACGAGCGCTTGCAGTTCTCCCTGTCGTTCGAACAGGACCCGTGGAAAGAACGTCTGGAACAGCCATTGCTGAAGAAGGAATTCGACACCATCGCCGTCAAACAGCTGGAGGTAGTGCTATGAACTGGCTGGATATCTGCGCCCTCGACGAAATCAACGCCCTGGGCTCGCGCATCATCAGTGGCCCGAAAGGTGAAATCGCGATTTTTCGTACCAGTGACGACGAAGTCTTCGCCCTCGACGACCGCTGCCCGCACAAAGGCGGGCCACTGTCCCAAGGGTTGATCTATGGCAAACGCGTGGCGTGTCCGCTGCACAACTGGCAGATCGACCTGGCATCCGGCGAAGCCCAGGCCCCGGATATCGGTTGCGCCCACCATCACCACGCCCGGGTTGAAAACGGCCGGGTGATGCTGGCCCTGCGGGACGCCGGTTGATGGAGCGCCAGACCACCGCATCGACCTGCTGCTACTGCGGGGTCGGCTGCGGCGTGCTGATCGAGCATGATGGCACACAGATCCTCGGGGTCAGTGGCGATCCGACGCACCCAGCCAACTTCGGCAAACTGTGCAGCAAGGGGTCCAGCCTGCACCTGACTGGCGACCTGGCAGCGCGAGCGCTGTACCCCGAATTGCGCCTGGGCAAAGGCCTGGCCCGTGGCCGTACCGATTGGGACAGTGCCCTGGACCACGCCGCCCAGGTGTTCGCCGACACCATCGCCGAGCACGGCCCTGACAGTGTGGCGTTCTATATCTCCGGGCAACTGCTGACCGAGGATTACTACAGCTTCAACAAACTCGCCCGGGCGCTGGTGGGCACCAATAATATCGACAGCAATTCCCGGCTGTGCATGTCCTCGGCGGTGGTCGGCTACAAGCGTAGCCTGGGGGCCGATGCGCCGCCGTGCAGCTATGAGGACCTGGAGACCAGCGATTGCGTGATGATCGTCGGCAGTAATATGGCCTACGCCCATCCGGTACTGTTTCGCCGGCTGGAAGAGGCCAAGGCGCGCCGCCCGGACATGAAAGTGCTGGTGATTGATCCACGGCGCACCGATACCTGTGACCTGGCGGATATGCACCTGGCAATCCTGCCGGGTACTGACGTCGCGTTGTTCCATGGGATTTTGCATCTGCTGCTGTGGGAAGACTGGATCGATCGCGACTTTATCCAGGCTCATACCGATGGCCTGGTCGAACTCAAACGCCTGGTCCACGACTACACGCCGCAGATGGTCACCCAATTGTGCGGGATCAGCGTCGAGCAACTGCGCCAATGTGCGCAGTGGGTTGGCACCTCGGCGAGCTTTTTGTCGCTGTGGTGCATGGGGCTTAACCAGTCCACCGCCGGTAGTGCGAAAAACAGCGCCCTGATCAACCTGCACCTGGCCACCGGCACCATTGGCCGCCCAGGTTGCGGGCCGTTTTCCCTGACCGGCCAGCCCAACGCCATGGGCGGCCGGGAAACCGGTAGCCTGTCGAACCTGCTGCCGGGCCATCGTGATGCCAACAACCCCGAGCACCGCGCACAAGTGGCCGCCTACTGGGGGGTTGAGCAACTGCCATCGAGCACCGGCTTGACCGCCATCGAGCTGTTCGAGCAGGTACAGGCCGGCAAGGTCAAAGCGCTGTGGATCGCCTGCACCAACCCAGCGCAATCGTTGCCGGACCAGAACAACGTGCACCAGGCCCTGGCCGCGTGCCCATTCGTGGTGTTGCAGGAAGCCTTCCGCACCACAGAAACAGCAGCCTTTGCCGACTTGTTATTGCCCGCCGCCAGTTGGGGCGAGAAAGAAGGCACCGTGACCAATTCCGAGCGGCGCATTTCCCACGTACGCCAGGCCATTGCCCCACCGGGTGAGGCGCGGTCGGACTGGGCGATTACCGTGGATTTCGCACAGCGCCTGGAGCAACGTTTGCGACCTGGCCTACCGAGCCTGTTTGCGTTTGCGCAACCGGCGCAGATTTTTGATGAGTTCAAACTGCTGACACGCGGTCGGGACTTGGACCTGTCAGGCATCAGCCATGCCCTGCTCGACCGGATCGGCCCGCAGCAATGGCCGTTTCCCGCCGAGGCGCAAAGCGGCACGCCACGTCTGTACACCAACGGTATATTCCCGACTGACAGTGGCCGTGCGCACTTTATCGCCGAGCCTTATCGCGCTGCCAAAGAACAACGTGATGCACGCTTTCCACTGACCCTGATCACCGGCCGGCTGCGCGACCAATGGCACGGCATGAGCCGCACCGGTACGGCGGCGCAACTGTTCGGTCACGTCAGCGAAGCACTGCTCAGCCTGCACCCGGACGAACTGCGCCGGCACCGCTTCAAAGAGGGCGATCTGGTGAGCCTGAAAAGCCGACGTGGCAATGTGATTGTGGCGGTGACCAGTGATGACAGCGTGCGGCCCGGCCAGGCGTTCTTGCCAATGCACTGGGGTGATCGCTTCCTCAAGGGCGGCGTCAACCTGCTGACTCAGCCGGCATTCGACCCCTTGTCGAAACAACCCGAGCTCAAGCACAGCGGTGTACGCCTGGAAGCCGTGCAATTGCCTTGGCAGCTGTTTGCGTTGATCGAAGGTGACGTGCAGCAACACTTCGAGGCCTTGCGTCCTTTGTGCGAGCGCTTTGCCTACGTCAGCCTCAGCTTGACCGGGCGTGAGCGGCCGGCGCTGCTGCTGCGTGCTGCCCATACCGAGGCGCCGGACCTGCAGTTGCTCAAGAACATCGACCAATTGCTGGGCCTCAATGACGGCCCGGTCATGGCCTATGACGACCCACGGCGCTCCATCGGCAAACGGGTAAAAATCGAGAAAGGCCGGATTACCGCAATCCGTCTGGCCGGCGAAACCCTGGCCCGCCATTGGCTGCAAAGCCTGTGGCTGGAAGGCCGGGCCGATGAGCAACTGCGCCGCTGGCTGCTGGCCCCGCTAAGCGCGCCACCCGGTGCGGGTACGAGCAGCAACAAAATCCTCTGCAACTGCAAGAACGTCAGTGAACACGCGATATGTGCAGGCATCAGCCGCGGCCTGGGCCTGGATGGACTGAAGCAGGAGCTGGGCTGCGGCACGCAATGTGGCTCATGCGTGCCAGAAATCAAACGGCTATTGGCGAGCACCTCGCAGCCAATCGCAATCAGTGTGTGAGGGCAATGAATATGAGCGCAAAAGTCTGGTTGGTAGGCGCAGGGCCGGGTGATCCGGAGCTGTTGACCCTCAAGGCGGTACGGGCCCTGCACGAGGCCGATGTGGTGTTGATAGATGACCTGGTCAACCCGGCGGTGCTTGAGCATTGCCCGAGCGCGCGGGTGATTACCGTCGGCAAACGCGGCGGCTGCCGCTCCACACCCCAGGATTTCATTCATCGTTTGATGCTGCGTTATGCGCGACAGGGTAAATGTGTGGTGCGCCTCAAAGGCGGTGATCCGTGCATTTTTGGCCGTGGCGGCGAAGAAGCGACCTGGCTCAGGGAGCGAGGCGTGAGCGTGGAGTTGGTCAATGGCATCACCGCCGGGCTGGCAGGTGCGACCCATTGCGATATACCGCTGACACTGCGCGGGGTCAGTCGCGGCGTAACGCTGGTCACGGCCCATACCCAGGACGACAGCAGCCTCAATTGGCGGGCCTTGGCCGAGGGTGGCACGACACTGGTGGTGTACATGGGCGTGGCGAAGCTTTCAGAGATTGCCCGGCAGTTGCTGGACGGTGGCATGGCTGCAGATATGCCAGTGGCGATGATCGAGAATGCCTCGCTGCCCCAACAGCGTGAGTGCCGCAGCTCCCTGGCGTGCATGCAGGATGATGCCAAGGCATTCGCCTTGAAGAGCCCGGCTATCCTGGTAATCGGTGCCGTGGCGGCAACGGCGGTTGAAGCTGCATTGTTGGCCAGCGCCTGAGGTAAATCGCAGGCGAAAAAAAGCCCGGCTCAAGAGCCGGGCTTTTTTCTACCACTCAGTAATTACTGAGCTTGAGCTTCAACCGATGCTTCTACGCGACGGTTAACAGCACGACCAGCTTCAGTTGCGTTGTCAGCAACTGGGCGGGATTCGCCGTAACCTACGGAGGTGACGCGGCTTGGAGCAACGCCATCTTTAACCAGGACTTGCTTAACAGCGTCAGCACGACGCTGGGACAGCTTCTGGTTGTAAGCGTCTGGACCGACGGAGTCAGTGTGACCAGCAACTTCTACGTTGGTAGCTGGGTACTGAGCCATGAAGTCGGCCAGGTTTTTCACGTCGCCGTAGCTGTTAGGCTTAACAACGGCCTTGTCGAAGTCGAACTTAACGTCCAGCTCAACACGAACAACCTGAGCAACCGGAGCTTCTGGCTCTGGAACTGGCTCTGGAGCTGGTGCTGGGGTAGGAGCTGGAGCGGCTGCGCCAGCGTTACCGCCGAAGTTTACGCCCAGGCCGACCAGTGCGGAGTAATCCCACTTGCCGTTGTCCAGACCGTAGTCAGCTTCAACACCGGCACGAGCGTACAGGTTGTTGGTGAAGTAGTACTTAACACCGGTACCGATGATGGCTTGAGTGGTCTGATCGCGACCGCTGTGACCGTCAGCCAGTACGTTGGTACGGCTCTGGTGACCGAAACCACCTTCTACGTATGGACGCAGGGAGTCGACGCCAGCCTGACCGAAGTGGTACTGAGCAGTCAGGCTGCCGGTATCACCTTTGATCTTCTGGTTGCCAGTACCGTCGTTCGAACGGGTGTGGTTGGTTTTGTCGTAGGACAAGTTCAAGGACAGGTCGTCGGTCAGGAAGTAACCGATGCGAGCGCCAGGATTGAAGCCGTCTTCGATGTGCTTGACGCTATCGTTGTACTGCTTCTTGTAGAACAGCTCGCCTTCAACTGCGCCTTGGCCTTGTGCCAGAACGCCGAAAGAAGTAGCGGCAATAAGAGAACCAATGGCCAAGCCCAAGGTGTTTTTCAGTTTCATCCGTTAAATCCCCATCTGGTGATTGTAAAGCAGTCCCACATACCGGGGGACAACTCGGCGACAAGTCTAACAGAACTTGCCTACACGTAAGAGATATTTGCACCGAACTAAGTTTCAGTACTGCCCGCAAATTTCTCACGTAATTTATCAAGAGCACGTTTGTAACGCATTTTTGTAGCACTCAAACCCATATGCATAATGTCAGCAATTTCCTGAAATTCCAGTTCTGCGACAAATCGTAGCACCAGAATTTCCCGGTCAATTGGGTTCACATGCACCAACCAGCGATCAAGCCCGCCCTTCTCCTCGGGTGCCGGCGTCTTTTCTTCAGACGCCTCCTCAAGGGGGTCCAGGCTCAACGCGTCCATCAAGCGACGCTTTCGCCGTTCCTTACGATACTGCGTGATGCACTCGTTGTACGTGATGCTGTAGAGCCAGGTTTTGAACTTCGATTTACCTTCGAAGTTCTTCAGGCCATACAACACCTTGAGCATCACTTCCTGACAGACATCATCCGCATCACGATCGTTCCCTAAATATCTTGAACAAACGTTGAACAGAGTGCGTTGATACCTGCGCATCAATTCTTCGTACGCGCGTGTTACGTGAAACAGCTCCGTGTGCGAGCGCGCGACCAACTCCTCATCAGAGAGCTCACGGGGGTCATAGCGCGTGGACAGCGTTTGGGCTTTATTCAAAACAAGTCGTGCCGACAGTCAGGTCAATGTCCGCCACACCCTGGATAGCCAGGATTGCGGCGGCGTACATTAGCAGGGTTTACCGGGTTAGCGGCTATTGACCTGCTGTTCCAGCAGAACCCGATTGGACAGCGACACTAGTTCGCCATCATCGGTCAGCACCGTAGTCTTCACCGTACCGATCTCTTCAATCTGCCCTTCGACCTCGCCAACACGCACGTGTTGCCCCACCTGATACAACTCACGCACATAGATTCCCGCAAGAATCTGCCCGGCAATTCCCCGGCTTCCCAAACCCATGGCCAGCGCAACGGCCAGACCAACGGTAATCAAAACGATCACAATCACATGGTTGAGCAGGTCAGTCTTGACCTCCAACTGGCTGATCGCCACCGAAATACTGATGATGATCACCAACCCCTGGGCAATTCGCCCCAGGCCTGCGGCATAGTCCAGGCCGACACCTTCGGCAGCACCGCGTACCAGGCCATTGGCCAACTGCGCCAGCAAAACCCCTACCAGCAACACCAGCGCGCCGCCGAATACTTTCGGCAAATACAGCGCCAGCATGTCGAGCGTAGCTGAAACTCGCTCAAGTCCAAGGGATTGCGCCGCAGAAACCAGAAAAATCAGCAAAACAAACCAATAGACGATCTTGCCGATCAACGTCGAGATCGGCACTTGCAGCCCGACGCGCCCCAGCAGCTTGGTCAATCCGGTGCCGGCCATCAAGCGGTCGAGGCCCAGCTTGGCGAGCAGTTTGGAAAGCAGGGTGTCGAGCAGCTTGGCCACGACAAAGCCCAGCAATACCAGCACCAGCGCACCAAACAGGTTGGGAATGAAATTCGCCACCTTGGTCCACAACGCAGTCATTGCAGTGACCAGACTCTGCGTCCAGAGATCAAGTTCCATATTCAATCAGCCTTATCAGCAGTGCGAGCAATAGGTTTACGACGAGAAACAGGTGATACATGGGCCGAACCGTTGTTCAGCGCCATCATCAGTGCCGGCAGCCAGCGACCGAGCAGACCGAACAGGTCGCCCGCGCCTACCTGGCGGTTGGCGGTTTTCAGTACGCGGCCCAGGCAAGCATCGTCGTCACGGTTGGACGGCGAAGCGTTAAGCATGTCACGCAAAGACTGTTCAAACGGATCGTGCATAGGGACCTCTCGCAAGTGATTTAAAAGACGAGGGCAAAATTCATCGGGTCACATGACCTCACCCGCCGTTCAGGTCACGTTCAGGTCAAACCCAGCGTAAACGTCGAAACAACCACCACTGCCCAAGGGCCACCGAGACCATCAACAAGCAGGCAATCACGAAGCCATAGGGGCTCTCGGAGAACGGAATGCCCCCCACGTTGATCCCCAGCAAACCGGTCAGAAAACTCATCGGCAAAAAGATCCCGGTGATGATCCCGAAGCGATACATAGTGCGACTCATGCGCAGGCTCAAACGCCTATCCTCGGCCTCCAAAACCAGCCCCACGCGCTCCCGGCTCAGTTCCAGCTCTTCCAGGTAACGGGTCAGGCTGTTGTTCAATTCATTCCAATAGTCGGCATCGTTATCGACAAACCAGGGCAATTTTATGCGCGTCAGTTGCGCGAAAATATCGCGCTGCGGTGCCAAAAATCGCTTGAGCGCGGCAGCACGCCGACGGATCTGCAGGACACTGCCATGCTCCGGGGTATACCGTTCGTCGGTATCCAGTTTTTCTTCTTCGATATCGACGATTTCAGACAGGTCACTGACCAGATCCTGCACTTTGTTGGTCAGGTATTGCGCCATGCACAGGATCAGTTCGGAAGCAGTCCTTGGACCTTTTCCATCCGCCAGTTGCACCAGCAACTCGTCCGTGGCGCGTAAAGGCCGCAGCCGCAGGGAGATGACCCGGTCAGCCGAGGCAAAGATACGCACCGACACCATGTCTTCCGGCTCCGCCCCCGGATTGAGGTTGATCCCACGCAGAAACAGTAGCAGCTCATCGTCCGGCAACGGCAACAGCCGTGGTCGCGTGTTCTCCTCCAGCAGCAGGTCACAAGCGAACTCGCTCAGGCCACTGGATTTGCGCAGCCAGGTCTGGGTCTGGGGATGACTGCGGTCCCAATGCAGCCACAGGCTTTCCTGAGGCTGCAATTGCAGGTCATCAAGCTCAGTCCGGGCAATCGAACGCGCACCGCCTTTACCGTCCAGCACCAGGGCATGCACCAGCCCCCACTGCGCGTTTTCTTCCTCGAACATCCTCACCCCGTCAATTACTGCGGTTATTAAGGCATTTTCAGCGGGCTGGGCGAAACAATCACGCCATTGTTATCGGCATAGACATATTCGCCTGGACGGAATGTCACGCCGGCAAAGGTCACAGCCCCGCCCAGGTCACCCACACCCTGGCGATGACTCTTTTTCGGATGGCTGGCCAGGGCCTGCACGCCGAGGTCAGTCTGGGCGAGGACATCAACGTCCCGTACACAGCCGTAGATCACCAACCCTTCCCAGCCATTTTTTGCGGCTCGATCGGCGATCATGTCGCCCAACAAGGCGCAGCGCAGCGAACCACCACCGTCGACCACCAGCACTTTACCGGTGCCGTCCAGCTCGGCCTGTTCCTTGACCCGGGAGTTGTCCTCAAAGCACTTGACGGTCACGATCTGGCCACCGAAGGAGTCCCGACCACCAAAGTTGGCGAACATCGGCTCCAGCACCTGCACCAGGTCCGGGTAGGCGTCACACAGGTCGGGGGTAACGTAATGGTTCATCGAAAAACTCCTGTCGGTGAAAGAAGGTGTCGAACATCCACAGCCACATCAAGAAAACGCATCGCAACGGGCATTCTTTAAGACCTGCCGCCTCGCAGGACTGCAATGATCAGACCCACCAGCCTGTAACGCAATAACCACTGCGCGACTGAATATGACCAGAACAGCCTCGTGCGTCATATCTTAGCCGCAAGTCCCATCAAGCGAAACGCCCGTCTCAGAGCCTTTTCTCAGACTGCCGCGAGCACCTGCGCCTGCGCGCCCACCAAGGGTGTCTGTGGATCTTTCAGCCAACGCGGCACCAGTGGCCACACTTCGGCCTGGGCGGCTTTACTGACCAGCATCTCGACATGCCCGAAATCACCGCTGAACCCTTGCTGGCGCCCCAAACACAGGTATTGACGATGCTCGCTGCCCACTTGCTCAAACAGCTTGCGGCAGGCCCAGTCCGGATCTTGATGGTCACCCGCGGCACTTACCGCCAGCAGCGGAACATCGACCTCAGCCAGACCTTTCCACCAATCGCGCTCGGCATCGCCAAAACGCCCGAACAAACCGTGCCAGCGCATGCTTTCCAGGGCCAACCCAATGGGCTCGTCTTCCGGGCCACGCTTGAGCCGCGAGCCGGAGAGCTGGGCAAAGCGCTTCAGGATCAAGCGCCCCCCCACTCCACCGGCGGAATTTTCAACGGCCAGTAAGTACGACTGACCTGGCAGCCAAACAGTGCCACCGATGCCACCGCCGGCGCGCCCAGGTACTGGCCACCCAAGGCTGCCGCCAAGGTCGTGCCACCCAGCGAATGGCCGATCCAGTGCGGGATCTGCCCACTTTGCTCACGCACAAAGGCGGCGATGGCGGGCAAGTCGTATCGAGCATAGTCGGCGACACGATTCTTGGCGTAATCCTGGTTGCGCCGGGAAAGCCCGTGCCCACGCATTTCCGGGATCCATACATCAAAGCCCTGGCGTGCCAGATATGCCCCCAGGCCAATGCCTTTGGGCGAATACCAGAAGCGTCGATTGGAGAAGCTGCCATGCACCAGCACCACCGGGACACCACGGCTTTGCGCGGCATCGGCCAGGCCCAGGCGTGTCACCGCCAGCTCTACGGTGCTGTCGGGACTGTTGCCAGGCTTGAGGCGATAGACATCTTCACTCAGGTCGCCACGACGTTCAGCGCTGATCAGGGCGACGGGAAACAGGTTGCTGCTGCTTTGCATAATGTTCTTGCACAAAAAAGGGCGGCGTCCGGAGGGAGTTCCGCCCTGTACAGAATGAGAAATGCCGGCCAGCCACAATGGCTGGCCGGCAAATGGCGATTACGCCGAGGCTTGGCCTTCAGCCAGGAAGAACCAGGTTTCCAGTACGGAATCAGGGTTCAACGAAACGCTTTCGATACCCTGTTCCATCAGCCATTTGGCCAGGTCCGGGTGATCGGAAGGGCCCTGGCCACAGATACCGATGTACTTCCCGGCCTTGTTACAGGCCTGGATGGCATTGGCCAGCAGCTTCTTGACCGCAGGATTTCGCTCGTCGAACAGGTGGGCGATGATCCCGGAATCGCGGTCCAGGCCCAGGGTCAGCTGGGTCAGGTCGTTGGAACCGATGGAGAAACCATCGAAGAACTCCAGGAACTCCTCGGCCAGGATCGCGTTGGACGGCAACTCGCACATCATGATCACGCGCAGGCCGTTCTCGCCACGGGACAGGCCGTTCTCGGCCAGCAGGTCAACCACCTGGCTCGCTTCGCCCAGGGTGCGCACGAATGGCACCATGATCTCGACGTTGGTCAGGCCCATCTCGTTGCGCACACGCTTGAGCGCACGGCATTCGAGCTCGAAGCAGTCACGGAACGCTTCGCTGATGTAGCGCGAAGCGCCACGGAAGCCCAGCATCGGGTTTTCTTCTTCCGGCTCATAGAGCTTGCCGCCGATCAGGTTCGCGTACTCGTTGGACTTGAAGTCCGACAGGCGCACGATGACTTTCTTCGGCCAGAAGGCCGCCGCCAGGGTGCTGATGCCTTCCACCAGCTTCTCGACGTAGAAGCCAACAGGGTCGTTGTAGCCGGCGATACGCTTGTCGACGCTGTCCTTGATTTCCACCGGCAGGCCGTCGTAGTTCAACAGGGCCTTGGGGTGCACGCCGATCATGCGGTTGATGATGAACTCCAGGCGGGCCAGGCCCACACCAGCGTTCGGCAACTGCGCGAAGTCGAAGGCGCGGTCGGGATTGCCGACGTTCATCATGATCTTGAACGGCAGGTCAGGCATGGCATCGATGGAGTTTTGCTTGATATCGAAGCCCAGCTCACCTTCGAAGATGAAGCCGGTATCGCCTTCGGCGCAGGATACGGTGACGCCCTGGCCATCCTTGAGCAGTTGGGTAGCGTTGCCGCAACCGACGACTGCCGGGATCCCCAGTTCACGGGCGATGATCGCCGCGTGGCAGGTACGCCCGCCACGATTGGTGACGATGGCGCTGGCGCGTTTCATCACCGGTTCCCAGTCCGGATCGGTCATGTCAGAGACCAGCACGTCGCCTGGCTGGACCTTGTCCATCTCGGACACGTCCTTGATGATCCGCACCTTGCCGGCGCCGATACGCTGGCCGATGGCACGGCCTTCCACCAGCACAGTGCCGGTTTCTTTCAACAGGTAGCGTTCCATGACATTGGCCGACGTACGGCTCTTCACGGTTTCCGGACGCGCCTGGACGATGTACAGCTTGCCGTCGTCGCCATCCTTGGCCCATTCGATGTCCATCGGGCACTTGTAGTGCTTCTCGATGATCATCGCCTGCTTGGCCAATTCACTGACTTCAGCATCGCTGAGGCAGAACCGGGCACGCTCGGCCTTGTCCACATCAACGGTTTTCACCGAGCGACCGGCCTTGGCCTCGTCGCCGTAGATCATCTTGATGGCCTTGCTGCCCAGGTTGCGGCGCAGGATCGCCGGGCGACCGGCTTCAAGCGTGTGCTTGTGGACGTAGAACTCGTCCGGGTTGACCGCGCCTTGTACGACGGTTTCGCCCAGGCCGTAGGCGCCGGTAATAAACACCACGTCACGGAAGCCCGACTCGGTATCCAGGGTGAACATCACGCCGGCGGTACCGGTTTCCGAACGCACCATGCGCTGCACACCGGCAGACAGGGCCACCAGCTTGTGGTCGAAACCCTGGTGCACACGGTAGGAAATGGCGCGATCGTTGAACAGCGAGGCAAACACCTCCTTGGCCGCGCGGATGACGTTTTCCACGCCGCGAATGTTCAGGAAGGTTTCCTGCTGGCCGGCGAAGGAGGCGTCGGGCAAGTCTTCGGCGGTGGCCGAGGAGCGCACGGCGACGGCCATGTCCGGATTGCCGGCCGACAGGCTGGCGAAGGCAGTGCGGATTTCGGCGTTGAGCTTCTCGGGGAACTCGGCTTCCATGATCCACTGACGGATCTGTGCGCCGGTCTTGGCCAGGGCGTTGACATCATCGACGTCCAGCGCGTCCAGGGCAGCGTGGATCTGGTCGTTGAGACCGCTCAGTTCGAGGAAATCGCGGTATGCCTGGGCCGTGGTGGCGAAACCACCGGGCACCGAGACACCAGCGCCTGCAAGATTACTGAT
This sequence comes from Pseudomonas sp. TAE6080, assembly GCF_018732265.1. Lineage (NCBI taxonomy): Bacteria > Pseudomonadati > Pseudomonadota > Gammaproteobacteria > Pseudomonadales > Pseudomonadaceae > Pseudomonas > Pseudomonas sp. TAE6080. The sequence goes on along the minus strand of NZ_JAHIDY010000024.1, from coordinate 38,894 downwards.
CATCTCGCCGAGGGATGCGTTCTTGCCCCCCACATGCTCTACATCATGGACGCCGAGCTTATCGAGGGAAACTACGTACTCTACCAAGGTGATCTCTCCACTAACTGTGTTGGAAAAGCTCAGGGCGCCGGCGGCTCAGTAGGAGCATTTACCGGCGTTTGTGGCCTGGACCTGGAAAATAAGTGAGAATGCGGCCCACTGTGGGACGGCAAAATCGCGCCTATCATATCCAAGATTCGTCATCAGCTTAAGGCCCAAGGCTCAAATGAAACGATCTGCTTTCTTTATCTCCGATGGCACCGGCATTACCGCCGAAACCCTGGGTCAAAGCCTGCTGGCGCAGTTCGAAAGCATTACCTTCGCCAAATTCACCCGGCCTTATATCGATAACGTGGATAAAGCGCGGGCCATGGTACAACAAATCAATCTGGCCGCCGAAAAAGACGGGATGCGCCCGATCATTTTCGACACCATCGTCAACCAGGACATTCGTGAGATCCTCGCGACCTCCAATGGTTTCATGATCGACATCTTCTCGACCTTCCTTGCGCCCCTGGAGCAGGAGCTGAGTGAACACTCCTCGTACTCCGTGGGCAAGTCCCATTCCATTGGCCATAACTCCAACTATATGGAGCGGATCGAGGCGGTGAACTTCGCCCTGGATAACGACGATGGCGCCCGCACCCACTACTACGACAAGGCCGACCTGATCCTGGTCGGCGTGTCGCGTTGCGGCAAGACCCCGACCTGCCTGTATATGGCCATGCAATTTGGGATCCGCGCGGCCAACTACCCACTGACCGAAGACGATATGGAGCGCTTGCAGCTACCGGCGGTGCTGCGTACCCACCAGCACAAGTTGTTTGGCCTGACCATCGATCCGGATCGTCTGACGGCCATCCGCAATGAGCGCAAGCCCAATAGCCGCTATTCGAGCTATGCCCAGTGCGAATTCGAGGTGCGGGAAGTAGAGAACCTATTCCGCCGGGAAAATATTGCGCACATCAACTCCACGCATTTTTCGGTGGAAGAGATTTCGGCGAAGATCCTGGTGGAAAAAGGCGTTGAACGGCGTTTCAAGTAATTTTCATAGTTGGGTCCATCGCTATCGCAGACAAGCCAGCGCCCACACTTGATGGGGTTCACGCGTCAAAATCTGGGAGCTGGCTTGCCTGGGATAAACGATAACGCGGTCTCACAGATGAAACCGGTCCCCACCCTGCCCCAGCGCCGTGGCCAACGCATCAAATCCCGCACGTAACAGCTGATCGTCCCCGGACGTATTGCAGATACTTGCCCGAATGAACTGCGGCACCGCCGTCTGTCCTACCGCAAAGGCTTCTGCCGTGGCGATCAGGTAATTGTTCTGCTTGAGTTCAGCCTCGATTTCCGACGCACGCCAAGGCTCCGGGACTTCAATCCAGAAGTGCGGGCTGTTGGGGTGCGTTCGGTATTCCAGGCCCGTCAACAGGTCTTCGACCAACGTTTTGCGGCGGCTGATCTCGTTGATCTGCTGATGCAACAAATACTCTGCCGTGCCGTTTTCAATCCACTGCGTGGCCAGTTCCAGGGTCACCGGCGTGGCCATCCAGCAGGTTGAGCGCAAGGCCGCAGAAATACGGCTGACCAGCGCCGGCGGCGCATGTACATACCCCACCCGCAGGCCCGCCGACACAGCCTTGCTCAGGCTGCTGATCAGAATCGTGCGCTCCGGGGCAAAATGACTCAAAGGTGGCGGCCGGTCCTCCACCAGCACCCCATGTGCCTCGTCTTCCAGGATCAACAGGTTGTGCTCGCGACACACCTTCACCAGCGCCTCACGGCGGGCCACCGACAACACCGCGGTCGTGGGATTCTGAATGGTCGGCGTGCAATACAGAGCCGACACCCGGTGATTGCGACAGACTTCGTCCAAAGCCGTGGGCAACACGCCCTCCTCATCCATTTCCAGGCCAATCAGCCGGATGCCGAGCATCCGTGCGGCGGTGATCAGGCCAGGGTAGGTCAACTGCTCGGTCACCACCGTGTCGCCCGCGCGCACCAAGGCCATCAAGGCGCACAGCAACCCATGCTGGCCGCCATTGACACAGATGACCTGCTCTGGAATCGGATGAAAATCGCGCTGCACCAGCCATTGCGCCCCCGCCTCGCGGTAACGGGGCAAACCGGCGTCCGGGGTATAGGCGCTGATGTCCTGGAGAAACTTGGCGTTGGTCGACAGGGTTTGGAAGCTCTGGGCCAGGAAGGTCGTTTCCTGACCCGGAATATGCATGTTGCGACTCATATCGAAGTACTGGCGCGGCTCCTCGCTGAAATTGCGAAAGCCCTCGTCACGCTGGCGCTCCATCCCACGCTTGCGCACGAATGTTCCGTCACCCACCCGCGCCACCACCAGGCCCAGTCGCTCCAGTTCGCCGTAGGCACGACTGATGGTACCGATGGTCACCCCCAGGTTGTCCGAAAGCACCCGGTGAGGCGGCAGCTTTCGTCCCGGCTCGATCAAGCCTTCGAGGATGCCCCGTTCCATGACGTCGGACAGGCGCTTGTACTTCACGCCCTGCCCGTTGGACAGTCCCTCTCGCATAATTGACACCATGTCAATATTTGTTTTGACAGCCATCTTTCGCCCTAATAGTGTGCTTTTACGGGTTCAATCACCGGGTTAAACCTCTAATTACAAGTTCAATATAGAGTTCAATTCCGGCTCAGGGAAGCAATAAACGATGCCAATGTCCGCCGTTCTCGAAAATGCCGAAAAAACCAAATCACACAAACAATGGCTGGCTGGCCTGATCACCAGTGTGATGTTCCTGATTGTCTGCCTGAGCTGGGGCACCACCTGGCTGGGGATCAAGATCGCGGTGGAAAGCGTGCCGCCATTGACATCGGCGGGCTTGCGCTTCCTGATCGCCTTTCCACTGTTCCTGTGTTTTGCCCTGGTGCGTCGCGAGCCGATCCTGTTTCCACGGGAAAGCCGCTGGTTCTTTGTATTCGTGACCCTCTGCTACTTCAGTGTTCCCTACTACCTGCTCAACTATGGCGAAATGCACGTCTCGTCCGGCCTCACCGCCCTGCTGTTCAGTTGCATGCCGGTGTTTATCCTGATTTTCTCGGCGCTGTTCCTGCGCGAGCGCATCTACTTTTCCCAGGTCGTGGGGATTGGGATCGGTTTCGGCAGCCTGTACATGATCATCAGGAGCCAGGGATTGCACCTTGACCATGCCGAGTTCTTCGGCGTGCTGGCGATTCTGACCGCCGCGATCATGCATGCCTTGTGCTATGTCATTACCAAGCAAAAAGGCAGCGCCATCAGCGTGATCACCTACAACACCCTGCCCATCGGGATTGCCGGGCTGATGCTGTTCGTCGCCGGCCTATGGTTCGAAGCCCCGACCTTCGAGGCCATCACCCTGCGCTCCTGGAGCGCCCTGCTGTACCTGGGCCTGGTGGCCTCGGTCGGCGGTTTTATCGTGTATTTCATGCTGCTCAAGCGCCTGAGCCCGATCATCCTGTCGTTCGTCTTTATCATTTTCCCGGTGTTCGCCGTGATCATCGGCGCCTGGTACGAAGGCCTGGAGCTGTCCCGGGACCTGATGCTGTACTCGGCGATCCTGCTGGCCGGCTTTGCAATCACCAAGTTGCCCATCGAAAAGCTCCTGGCCAAGCCCAATTGACCCTTTCCCCACCACGCGAGAGAAACATGGACGTCCTCCGCCAAACCGCCCTGGAACAAATCTACGCCCACGCCGCCAGCACCTATCCCGAAGAGTGCTGCGGCTTTGTCTTCGCCGACGGCAGTGTGTACCTGGGCAGCAATATCCAGAACGAGTTGCACTGCAAGAACCCCGAGATGTACCCGCGCAGCGCGGCCAACGGCTACACCTTCTCGGTGACCGACACGCTGTTGATGAACAAGGCCTTTCGCACGGATAACCCGGTGGTGGTGATCTACCACTCCCACCCGGATGTCGGTGCGTACTTCAGCGACGAGGATCAGGACAAGGCCCTGTACATGGGGGAACCCATCTACCCCGTCAGCTACCTGGTGGTGGATGTCCGCCAGGGCAAGGCCCTTGGGTCGAAACTGTTTGCCTGGGATGGCACGCACTTCGCCCTCAACCCCTTCAACGACCTGCAAACGGAGTTGTACATGAACGCTGTCTCTTTCCCCGACATCCTGGTGCGCGTGGCCAAGTTGCCAGAATCGACCCTTGAGGGTGCCGGATCGACATTGCGCAAAGTCATTGAAGACACCTGCACCCGCTACCCGCAACTGCGGGCGCACCTGTTCCACGAAAACAACGGCCAGCTCAAGGAGCACTTCCTGTTCACGGCGGGGGAAGAACTGATCGGCCCCGACGAGCCGCTACCCGAAAAGGCCAGAATCGAAGTGCTGCTGGCCACCTCCGGCGGCATGGACATCGAGTCGCTGAGCAACGAGGAAGTGCAGCGTTATGTGCGTCATATCACCCTGCCCGGCGTTGGACGCGAAGGTCAACTGAACCTGAAGAAGGCCAAGGTGCTGATCATCGGCACGGGTGGCCTGGGCTCGCCTATCAGCCTGTACCTGGCCGCCGCCGGCATCGGCACCCTGGGGCTGGTGGATTTCGACGTGGTGGAAAGCAGCAATCTGCAACGCCAGGTCGTCCACGGCAACAGCACCCTGGGCCTGCCCAAGGTCGAATCCGCCAAGCAGCGCCTGCAAGACCTCAACCGCCATATCCAAATCAACACCTACGACACCGCATTGAATGCCGACAATGCCCTGGAGCTGGTCGGTGCCTACGACCTGGTGATCGACGGCACCGACAATTTCGAGACCCGCTACCTCGTCAATGATGCCTGCGTACAGTTGGGCAAGCCGCTGGTGTACGGCGCGATCTACCGTTTCGACGGCCAGATCAGCGTATTCAACTATCAAGGCGGGCCCTGCTACCGCTGCCTGTACCCTAACGCGCCACCGGCGGAACTGGCGCCCAATTGCAGCGCCGGCGGGGTCATCGGTGTACTGCCTGGGGTGGTCGGGATGATCCAGGCCACCGAGGCAATCAAATTGCTGATCGGTCTGGGCGAACCGTTGTCAGGCCGGTTGATGCGCTTTGATGCCCTGGCCATGAAATTCAGTGAAATCCGTTTCAAGCGTCGCGCCGATTGCCCGTGCTGCTCCGAACTGCGCGATGAGCACCAACCCACAGCCGTCGTGTGTGCCGATGCCGTCCGCAATGCCCCCCAGCCTGGCCGAAGAGCACTACATCAAGCCCCAGGTGCTCAAGCAGTTGCTTGAACACCGTAGCAGCGCCGACATCCTGCTGGATGTGCGCGACGCCAGCGAGCTGGAGGTGTGCCAACTCCCCGGCGTGGTGCACATCCCCCTGGCCCAGCTCGACGATCAGCTCGATACCCTCAGCCGTGACAACACCCATTACCTGATCTGCTACGCCGGCATCCGCGCCGAGCAAGCCGCCAGTACCTTGCTGGCAGCGGGCTTTGCCAACACCCGGGTGCTGGAAGGCGGCATGAAACACTGGGTGCGCGACGTCGAACCCGACATGCCTTTGTACTGATCACGGGCCTTGGGGGTACTTATCTGATGCTGCATAACTCCATACTCGACGCCATTGGCCAAACGCCCATCGTGCGCCTGGAACAATTCTCCGAAGATCTCGGCATCGAGGTCTTTGCCAAGCTCGAATCCCTGAATCCGGGCGGCAGCCACAAGGCGCGGATCGCCCTGGGGATGATCCTCGACGCCGAACGCAGGGGCATCCTGATTCGCGATTCGGGGCAAACCATCATCGAACCCAGCGGCGGCAACACAGGCATCGGCCTGGTCATGGCCGGCAATGTGCTGGGCTACAAAGTGGTGCTGGTGATTCCCGACAACTACAGCCCCGAAAAGCAGAAACTGCTGCGCCTGTATGGCGCCAAGGTGGTGCTGTCGGACAGCCGCCTGGGCAACAACTCCCATGGCGAAAAGTGCATGGAACTGCAGTTGGAAAACCCCAGCTTCGTCATGCTCAACCAACAGCGTAACGGCGCCAACCCCCAGACCCATCGCGACACCACCGCCCCGGAAATCATCCGCGCCTTTGGCGAGCGCCAGGTCGACTATTTTGTCAGTGGCATCGGTACCGGGGGTCATATCACCGGTATAGGTGAAACCCTCAAGGCCACCTGGCCGCAGATCCGCGTGATGGGGGTCGAACCCGAGGAGTGCGACCTGCTCAGCGACCGCCATGCGCCGCACCATATCCAGGGCCTGTCCATCGGCTTGATCCCGAGCATTCTCAACCTGAATGTACTGGACGGCATGCTCAAGGTTTCGCGCCTCGACTGCCTGGACATGATGAAGCGCATCATGCGTACCGATGCCATCAGCCTGGGGCTGTCGTCAGCCGCCAATATGGTGGCCATCGCCAGGCTCGCCCCGGAACTGCCCACCGACACCGTCGTCCTGACCATGGTGTACGACAGCGCCGACAGTTATCTGCCCTGTTTCGAATAACGACAATTACGGGGGTGCCTTCCATGGGAGGCTTTATCGACATGCAACAGTTGCACGATGAGTTGCTGACCCACCTCATCAAGACCCTCTCGCCGGCGCAGATGGCACAGTTGCAGCCGCACCTGGCGCAATTGATCCAGCCGGCGGCGCAGGAAGTGGCCGAGGACCTGATCGCCTATGCCTGGCGCGATCCGGCGTCCAGGGGCCGGGGCGAACTGATCCTGGAATCCTACGCCTCGTTCAAGGCCGTGCTGTATTACCGGTTGGCGCACCGGGTATGGAATCTTTCCGGCCAGCCCCACCCCCAGTTCTGTGCCATCGCGCTGACGTTGAGCAACCAGGGCAAGATCCTGTCCGGGGCCGAAATCCACCCGGCTGCCCGCATTGGCCGACGTTTTGTACTGGATCATGGCTTTGGCACGGTGATCGGCGAAACCTGCGAGATCGGCAATGACTGCTACATCCTGTGTGGCGTGACCCTGGGCGCACGAGGCATCGCCAACAACCCTGATGGCAAACGCCACCCGCGCCTGGGCAACAATGTAGAAGTCGGCTCGGGCGCCAGGGTGCTGGGCTATGTGCTGATCGGCGACAACGTGTTTATCAGCCCCTCCTGTGTCATCACCCAGGACGTGCCCGCCGGCACCAAGGTGAAGGTAGTCAATCAGATCCAGTTGCAGAAAAACGACGAATCAGACGCCAGCAATTACCTCGGGGCATTTGCCCTCGACGAACGTCTGCATGTGGTCGGCGAAGTCAGCACCAGCCACCGGGTCATGGTGCTGGATGCCGACTTCCATCCGCTGTCCAGCCTGGTGCTGGAGCCCACGGTCAAGGAACGTCATCACCTGCAATTTCGCCTGCGCACGCTGCAGGCTCCCACCCACCCACCGCGCCTGCCCCTGAACCTGAAGGTGTGCGGGCCGAAGTTCGAGGTCACCCTGCTTTCCCCACCCGGGTTGAGCGCAATGGTGCGGCGCCTGCTGCAAACCAGCCCACTGATCGTTGGAGGTTGAACATGTCCGTACACACAATGGAAACCCTGGCGCTGTTCGACAGCGCGCCTTACCAGAACGCCTTCAGCGCCCGCGTGATCGCCGTCAGCGAACAGGGCATCGCCCTGGAACACACCCTGTTCTACCCCACCGGAGGCGGGCAGCCGGGAGATACCGGCTACTTCACCCTGCCCGACGGCAGCCGCGTCAACGTGACAGGGACCGTGCGCGACCCCGTACTGCGCTCGATCATCTGGCACCAGGTGGAACATTGCCCCGAATCATTGCGTGCCGGTGTGCAGGTGGATGCCGGCCTGGACTGGGAGCGGCGCTACCAGCACATGAAGATGCATACGTGCCTGCATTTGCTGTGCTCGATCATCGATGCCCCGGTGACCGGTTGCAGCATCAGCGCCGACAAGGGCCGCCTGGATTTCGACCTGCCGGAAATGACCCTGGACAAGGAAAGCATCACCCGCGACCTCAACGCCTTGATCGAGCAGGCCCATGAGGTCAAGTCGCTGTCGATGCCGGCGTCTGAATATTCCACCCTGCTACAAATCACCCGTACCCAGGCCGTCGCGCCACCGGTGATCCAGGGCGCGGTGCGGGTGATTGAAATTACCGGCATCGATATCCAGCCGTGTGGCGGCACCCATGTGGTCAACACCGAGGAAATCGGCCGGGTGTTCTGCGAAAAAATCGAGAAGAAGAGCAAGCATAACCGGAGGGTGATCTTGCGGTTTGAGTAAAGCATTCGCCAGGCTGCGATTTTTTCCACGAAAGACACAAATGAAGTTTTGCGAATCGTGTGCCGACAGCGTTCCATTCACTGTCGGCAATGCTATTACCGTGCCCCACCTTAAGCATCTGGAGTGCTGACTTTCTGGTTAAGGTCAACAATTTCCCGCTCAAGCTCTTTAATCACTGCTTTAAAATGCTCAATCATCTTTGCAACCTCAGCGCTCAGCGTTTTGGTTTCAAGGGCCAGATTGTCAATGCTGCTCTGAGTAGCGGGACTCTGTTCACTGGAACCAGCCGCCGCCGTCTCAGGAGTAGAGGCCAGCGGGGCTTGCTCATCATAGGATGCTGATTCGGCGTCGTGGGCGTGATTCGACGAGACTTCTGGAGGCGCATCTGAACCGGAGTTTCCGATTTTTTGTTTGAGCTCGCCGATTTCCTGTTGAAGTCGCGCAACCACTTGATTGAAATCATTCCTCATACTCTCAATCGTTGCATGAAGCTCCTTGTTTTCTTCGGACATTTTTTTGATATTGCTAGATGTATTCGCGCCAGATGAGGGTGCCCTCTGATCAGCCGCGGACACTTCAGGCTCAGTGCGTTTAGGGACGCGCCCAGAACCAGAGGTATCAGCGGGGCTTGGAGTCGACGGCCTGGCAGGTGTTTGGGATGCCGCCGAAGTGGGACTTTTTTTAGCCTCAACCTGCTGTTTCAACTGGGCTATTTGCTGCGCAAGCCCATTTATTATCGGTGTGAGTTCTGCCATCACTTGCTTGATCTTGTTTTTAAGCTGAGCGTTCTCTTGGGAAAGCTGTGCAAGCCGGGCGGGGTCGGTATTCTTCGCCGATGGCGTCGAGTTGACCAGCCCCTTATGCGCCGAAAACTGCCCCCGCTGCGGTGTAGTCATCGGCTGACGAGAGGGTGCTGAATCTGACTGGGGTTGGTCAGGAGTACCTGCTTTGGCGCTGTTTTCTTGCTGTGTGGGCCCTGGCTTGGGGGGCATTTCATAGGCGTAGTTGGGCGCGTACTGCTGAGGACTTACGTTAGTCATGTCGGACCTCTCAGATTCAGGTATTGGATTCACAGGCATTGCCTACCAGACGACCCTGTAAAACAGGTCATCTGGCTACTTGATTGGTGATTATCTGAATAAGGTTCCGACGATGTAGGACTTACGAATAGCAAAGTATGTCTACTTCACAACCGGCCACCTGACCTTCTCACATCGCCCACAGGTCCACAAACCGGCTTACGGACGTCGCTTCAAGCCGTGCCTGGTCCTTGCACAAGGCAAAAATCTCGGCACTGCGCTGGGCGGTAAAGCGTGTGGCCAGGTTGGCCTTGAATTTGGCTTCGAGCAACGGAATCCCGTCGCCCCGGCGACGGCGATGGCCAATCGGGTACTCCACCACCACCTGCTCAGTGCTGGAACCATCATTGAAGAAAACCTGCACCGCGTTGGCAATGGAGCGCTTGTCGGCCTCTAGGTATTCGCGGCTGTAGCGGGGGTCTTCGACAATGACCATCTTCTCGCGCAATTCATCAATGATCGGATGCGCGGCATGGAACTCATCTTCGTACTGCTCGGCCACCAGATTGCCGAACGCCAGCGGCACAGCCGTCATGTATTGCAGGCAATGGTCACGGTCTGCCGCATTGGCCAATTGGCCGACCTTGGAAATGATACGAATCGCCGACTCGTGGGTAGTGATGACGATCCTGTCGATTTCATCCAGGCGCCTTTTAACCTGCGGATGCAAAGTGACCGCCGCTTCACAGGCAGTCTGCGCGTGGAACTCGGCAGGAAAGCTGATCTTGAACAGCACGTTCTCCATCACATAGGTGCCATAGGGTTGGGGCAGGCTGAACGCGCGCTTGTCCTCGGGCTTGAGGGCCAGGTCCTTGTTGGTATGGCTGAACAGCACGTCATAGAAACCCCACTGCGGCGCGCTCAATACGCCCGGAATCCCCATTTCGCCGCGCATGGCGATGTCCGCCAGGCGCACGCCACGGCTCGACGCATCCCCCGCCGCCCAGGACTTGCGTGAACCGGCGTTGGGCGCATGGCGGTAAGTGCGCAGGGCCTGCCCATCGACAAACGCCTGGGACAACGCCGCCAGCAGTTGCTCACGATTGGCGCCCATCAACTTGGCGCACACCGCAGTGGAGGCGACTTTGACCAGCAGCACATGGTCAAGGCCGACGCGGTTGAAGGAGTTTTCCAGGGCGATCACGCCCTGGATTTCGTGGGCCATGATCATCGCTTCCAGGACCGCGCGCACCGTCAACGGCGTTTCACCGTTGGCCACGCGCTTTTGCGAAAGGTGATCGGCGACGGCCAGGATGCCACCGAGGTTATCCGAAGGATGGCCCCATTCGGCGGCGAGCCAGGTGTCGTTGTAATCGAGCCAACGCACGATGCAACCGATGTCCCACGCGGCCTTGACCGGGTCCAGGCGATAGGACGTACCCGGCACCCGTGCACCGAACGGCACCACCGTGCCTTCGACGATAGGCCCCAGGTGCTTGGTGCACTCAGGGAAACGCAAGGCCAGCAAGCCACAGCCGAGGGTGTCCATCAGGCAGTTGCGGGCAGTGTCCAGGGCGTCCCGGGAATCGATCCGGTAGGTGAGGACGTAGTCGGCAATGTCCTGCAAAACCTGGTCGTAGTCTGGGCGGTTGTTCTGGTCGACGTTGGCGCTCATGGCAGTACTCCAAAATGGGTGGGGTTATTCCTTCTTCAGGCTCAGGTTATTTTCTCTGACAGGTCTAAAAAGCCTGCTCTTTGTTTTATCTGTAGGAGCGAGCTTGCTCGCGAAGGTCGCCAACGATGACACGGGAAACCTGACCCCCAACTGCGCGCTTAGGCTCTTCGCGAGCAAGCTCGCTCCTACAAAAAGTCCGACAGCTAAAAAGAATCGCCCGGGACGCGCACATAGCCTTCCATCAATACGCGCGCACTGCGGCTCATGATGGCTTTCTTCACCACCCATTCGCCGTTCACCTGGCTGGCCTCGGCGCCCACGCGCAGGGTGCCGGACGGATGCCCGAACCGCACCGCATTGCGCTCCACACCGCCCGCCGCGAGGTTGACCAGGGTCCCGGAAATCGCCGCCGCCGTGCCAATCGCCACCGCGGCCGTACCCATCATCGCGTGGTGCAGCTTGCCCATGGACAACGCTCGCACCAGCAGGTCAACATCCCCCGCCTTGATCGCCTTGCCGCTGGAGGCCAGGTAATCCGCAGGCTTGGCCACGAACGCCACTTTCGGCGTGTGCTGGCGCTGGGCGGCTTCGTCCAGGTGTTTGATCAAGCCCATGCGCAATGCGCCGTAGGCTCGCACAGTCTCAAACATCGCCAGGGCTTTCGGGTCGCTGTTGATCGCGCCTTGCAGCTCGGTGCCGGTGTAGCCGAGATCTTCAGCATTGATAAAAATCGTCGGGATACCCGCATTGATCAGCGTCGCCTTGAACGTACCGATACCCGGCACTTCCAGGTCATCGATCAGGTTGCCGGTGGGGAACATCGAGCCGCCGCCGCCCTCTTCTTCCGCTGCCGGGTCGAGGAACTCCAGTTGCACTTCGGCCGCCGGGAAGGTCACGCCATCCAGCTCGAAGTCGCCGGTTTCCTGCACCGCACCGTCGGTGATCGGCACATGGGCGATGATGGTCTTGCCGATATTGGCCTGCCACACCCGCACCACGGCTACGCCGTTATGGGGCACGCGGCTGGGATCAACCAGCCCGGCGCTGATGGCGAACGAACCGACCGCCGCCGACAGGTTGCCGCAGTTGCCGCTCCAATCGACAAAGGGCTTGTCGATAGACACCTGGCCAAACAAGTAGTCCACGTCATGATCGGCTCGGGTGCTTTTGGCGAGGATCACGGTCTTGCTGGTGCTCGACGTGGCCCCCCCCATACCATCGATCTGCTTGTCATAGGGGTCGGGGCTGCCGATCACCCGCAACAGCAAGGCATCGCGGGCCGCGCCCGGGACCTGGGCCGATTCGGGCAAGTCCTTGAGCTTGAAAAACACGCCCTTGCTGGTGCCGCCCCGCATGTAGGTGGCGGCGATCTTAATTTGCGCTACGTGTGTCATGGTCATCCTCTTCAGGCCGTCGCCGCCGATTCCAGGAAGTCCTGGGCAAAGCGCTGCAACACGCCGCCCGCCTCGTAGATCGACACTTCTTCAGCAGTGTCCAGGCGGCAGGTCACCGGCACCTCGACACGTTCGCCATTCTTGCGGTTGATCACCAGGGTCAACTGCGCACGCGGGGTGCGTTCACCGATCACGTCATAGGTTTCGCTGCCATCGATCTGCAAAGTCTTGCGATCAGTACCCGCCAGGAACTCCAGGGGCAACACGCCCATGCCCACCAGGTTGGTGCGATGGATACGTTCGAAGCCTTCGGCGGCAATCGCCTCCACTCCGGCCAGGCGTACGCCCTTGGCCGCCCAGTCGCGGGACGAACCCTGGCCGTAGTCGGCGCCGGCAATGATGATCAGTGGCTGCTTGCGCTCCATGTAGGTCTCAATGGCTTCCCACATGCGCGTGACCTTGCCTTCCGGCTCGATGCGCGCCAGGGAGCCCTGCTTGACCTTGCCGTTCTCCAGGACCATTTCGTTGAACAGCTTGGGGTTGGCAAAGGTCGCGCGCTGGGCGGTCAAGTGGTCGCCACGGTGCGTGGCATAAGAGTTGAAGTCGACTTCCGGCAGGCCCATTTTCGCCAGGTATTCGCCGGCGGCACTGTCGAGCATGATCGCGTTGGACGGCGACAGGTGATCAGTGGTGATGTTGTCCGGCAACACCGCCAGCGGGCGCATGCCCTTGAGCGGACGCGCGCCGGCCAGGGCGCCTTCCCAATAGGGAGGGCGGCGGATGTAGGTACTCTGCGCACGCCAGTCGTACAGCGGCGTGACTTTCGGGCCGGTGTCCTCGTGGATGGCAAACATCGGGATATAAACCTGGCGGAACTGCTCCGGCTTGACCGAAGCCTTGACCACCGCGTCGATTTCTTCGTCGCTCGGCCAGATGTCCTTCAGGCGGATTTCCTTGCCGGTCGCATCCAGGCCCAGCACGTCTTTCTCGATATCGAAACGGATGGTGCCCGCAATCGCGTAGGCCACCACCAGCGGCGGCGACGCCAGGAACGCTTGCTTGGCGTACGGATGGATGCGCCCGTCGAAGTTGCGGTTGCCCGACAACACGGCGGTGGCATACAGGTCGCGGTCGATGATTTCTTGCTGGATCACCGGGTCGAGCGCACCGGACATGCCGTTGCAGGTCGTGCAGGCGAAGGCTACGACGCCAAAACCCAACTGCTCCAGCTCGCTGGTCAGCCCGGCTTCGTCGAGGTACATGGCCACGGTTTTCGAACCCGGCGCCAGGGACGACTTGACCCACGGTTTACGGGCCAGACCCAGCTTATTGGCATTGCGCGCCAACAGGCCGGCGGCGATGACGTTGCGCGGGTTGCTGGTATTGGTGCAACTGGTGATGGCAGCAATGATCACCGCGCCATCGGGCATTTGCCCCGGCACGTCGTCCCATTGCCCGGAAATCCCCTTGGCCGCCAGGTCGCTGGTGGCCACGCGGGCGTGCGGGTTGCTCGGGCCAGCCATGTTGCGCACGACGCTGGACAAATCGAAGCTCAAGCCACGCTCGTATTGCGCGCCCTTGAGGTCATCGGCCCACAGGCCGGTGTGCCGGGCGTACTGCTCGACCAGGGCGACCTGTTCGTCTTCGCGGCCGGTGAGTTTCAGGTAGGCAATGGTCTGTTGGTCGATATAGAACATCGCGGCCGTGGCGCCGTACTCCGGGGCCATGTTGGAGATGGTCGCGCGGTCGCCCAGGGTCAGTGCCGAAGCACCTTCGCCGAAGAACTCCAGCCAGGCACCCACTACTTTCTGCTGGCGCAGGAACTCGGTCAGCGCCAGCACCATATCGGTGGCGGTGATGCCTGGTTGCAGCTTGCCCGTCAGCTCGACGCCAACGCTTTCCGGCAGGCGCATCCACGAGGCGCGGCCGAGCATCACGCTCTCGGCTTCCAGGCCGCCAACGCCGATGGCGATCACGCCCAGGGCGTCCACATGAGGCGTGTGACTGTCGGTACCAACGCAGGTATCCGGGAAGGCCACGCCGTCACGCACCTGGATCACCGGGGACATTTTCTCCAGGTTGATCTGGTGCATGATGCCGTTGCCCGGCGGGATCACATCGACGTTTTTGAAGGCCTTCTTGGTCCACTCGATAAAGTGGAAACGGTCTTCGTTACGGCGGTCTTCGATGGCGCGGTTTTTCTCAAAGGCGTCCGGGTCAAAACCACCGGCCTCGACGGCCAGGGAATGGTCGACGATCAGTTGGGTCGGCACCACTGGGTTGACCTGGGCCGGGTCGCCGCCTTGCAGGGCAATGGCATCACGCAGGCCGGCGAGGTCCACCAGGGCGGTCTGGCCGAGGATGTCATGGCACACCACACGCGCCGGAAACCAAGGGAAGTCAAGGTCGCGCTTGCGCTCGATCAGTTGGCTCAAGGAAGCGTTGAGGGTCGCCGGGTCGCAACGGCGCACCAGGTTCTCGGCGAGCACGCGGGAGGTGTAGGGCAAGGTGGCGTAGGCACCAGGCGTGATTGCCTCGACTGCCGCCCGGGCGTCGAAGTAATCCAGGCGGCTGCCGGGGAGCGATTTGCGAAATTCAGTGTTCATCGTCAGGACTCGGTCACGGTAGGTTCACAGGGCGAACTGTCGACACTGGCTTGGCTTTTTTGTGGGAGCGGGCTTGCCCGCGATAGCGGTGTGTCAGCCCACAGTGATGTTGGCTGACAGTCAGTCATCGCGGGCAAGCCCGCTCCCACAGAGAAGCACAATCGCCAATGTGCTCGGCTCATCCCATTCAGCGACGTTCGATTGGCACGAACTTGCGCTGTTCGACGCCGGTGTATTCGGCGCTTGGACGGATGATGCGGTTGTTGGCACGCTGCTCAAACACATGCGCCGCCCAGCCAGTCAGGCGCGAGCACACGAATATCGGGGTGAACAGCTTGGTCGGGATACCCATGAAGTGGTACGCCGAGGCATGGTAGAAGTCGGCGTTGGGGAACAGTTTTTTCTGCTCCCACATGGTCTTGTCGATGGCTTCGGAGACCGGGAACAGCACTTTGTCGCCCACTTCATCGGCGAGTTTTTTCGACCAGCCCTTGATCACTTCATTGCGCGGGTCGTTGTCTTTATAGATCGCGTGGCCAAAGCCCATGATCTTGTCCTTGCGCGCCAGCATGCCGAGGGTGCCTTCGACCGCTTCCTCTGCCGAGGAGAAACGCTCGATCATTTCCATCGCGGCTTCATTCGCGCCGCCGTGCAGCGGGCCGCGCAGCGAGCCGATGGCCGCGGTGACGCAGGAATACAAGTCCGACAGGGTCGAAGCGCAGACACGCGCGGTAAAGGTGGACGCGTTGAATTCGTGCTCGGCGTAGAGGATCAGCGACACGTTCATGACCTTGACGTGCAACTCGCTCGGCTTTTTGCCGTGCAGCAGGTGCAGGAAGTGGCCGCCAATCGACGGCTCGTCGGTCACACAGTCGATGCGCTTGCCGTCATGGCTGAAGCGATACCAGTAGCACATGATCGCCGGGAAGGCCGCCAGCAGGCGGTCGGTGACATCGCGCTGCACGCTGAAGTCTTTTTCCGGCTCGATATTGCCCAGGAACGAGCAACCGGTGCGCATCACGTCCATCGGGTGGGCGTCGACGGGGATGCGTTCCAGCACTTCCTTGAGCGCCTGGGGCAGGTCACGCAGCTTGCTCAGTTTGGCGCTGTAGGCGGCCAGCTCGGCCTTGGTCGGCAATTGGCCGTACAACAACAGGTAGGCGACTTCTTCGAACTGCGCGTCGGCGGCCAGTTCACGTACGTCATAGCCACGATAAGTCAGCCCGGCACCGGCCTGGCCCACGGTGGACAATTCTGTCTGCCCGGCCACCTGGCCACGCAGGCCGGCGCCACTCAGTACTTTTGCTTCAGCCATGGTTCTTCTCCAATCTTATATTTATCAGGGCGACCACCGCCCCCTGTAGGAGCGGGCTTGCCCGCGAAAAACGCCAGGGCACCGTGTTTATTCAGGTTGGCCGCGTTATCGTTGACGATCTTCGCGGGCAAGCCCGCTCCTACAGTGAGCACGTAGCCTTTATTTTTTCGCGGCGAACAGCGCGTCGAGCTTCTGCTCGAAGGTGTGGTAGTCGATGCGATCGTAAAGCTCCATGCGCGTTTGCATGGTGTCGATCACGTTCTGTTGGGTACCGTCGCGACGGATCGCGGTGTAGACGTTTTCGGCGGCCTTGTTCATGGCGCGGAACGCCGACAGCGGGTACAGCACGATGGAAACATCGGCAGATTTCAACTGTTCGGTGGTGTACAGCGGCGTCGCGCCGAACTCGGTGATGTTGGCCAGGATCGGCGCTTTCACACGCGAAGCGAACAACTTGTACATCTCAAGCTCGGTAATCGCTTCGGGGAAGACCATGTCGGCGCCAGCCTCGATGCACGCGGCGGCACGCTCCAGCGCGGACTCCAGGCCTTCCACGGCCAGGGCGTCGGTACGCGCCATGATCACGAAGCTGTCATCGGTGCGGGCATCCACGGCGGCCTTGATGCGGTCGACCATTTCCTGCTGGGACACGATTTCTTTGTTCGGGCGATGACCGCAGCGCTTGGCGCCCACCTGGTCCTCGATATGGATCGCGGCGGCGCCAAACTTGATCATCGACTTGACGGTGCGCGCCACGTTGAAGGCCGAGGAACCGAAACCGGTGTCCACGTCCACCAGCAGCGGCAGGTCGCACACGTCGGTAATACGGCGCACATCGGTCAACACATCGTCCAGGCCGGTGATGCCCAGGTCCGGCACACCGAGGGAGCCCGCAGCAACACCACCACCGGACAGGTAAATGGCCTTGAAACCGGCGCGTTTGGCCAGCAGGGCATGGTTGGCGTTGATCGCGCCAACCACTTGCAACGGGTGTTCGCTGGCGACGGCGTCACGGAAACGCTGGCCCGGTGTGCTGTTTTTATAGGAACTCATGACTCACCTCGTGGAGTGGCTGTCTGGGGGGCGCCGTCGGGGAAGTGACGGGCGATATTGCGTTTGGAGGCGCCGATATGCCGGCGCATCAACAACTCGGCCAGTTCACCGTCGCGATCGGCAATCGCGTCAAGAATACGGTGATGCTCGGCAAAGGCCTGGCGTGGACGATTGGGGGTGGCGGAGAACTGGATGCGGTACATGCGCACCAATTGATACAACTCGCCGCACAACATTTGGGTCAAGGTGCGGTTGCGTGCGCCTTGAATGATCCGGTAATGAAAGTCGAAGTCGCCTTCCTGCTGGTAGTAGCCAACACCGGCCTGGAACGCGGCATCGCGCTCATGGGTGTGCAGGACCTGGCGCAGCTCCTCGATTTCTTCGTCGGTCATGCGCTCGGCGGCCAGGCGGCAGGCCATGCCTTCGAGGGACTCGCGGATTTCGTAGAGTTCGACCAGTTCGGCCTCGCTCAGGGACACCACCCGCGCGCCGACATGGGGCACGCGCACCAGCAGGCGCTGCCCTTCCAGGCGGTGGATCGCCTCGCGCAGCGGGCCACGACTGATGCCGTAGGTGCGCGCCAGCTCCGGTTCCGAGATCTTGCTGCCGGGGGCTATCTCGCCCTTGACGATGGCGGCCTGGATACGGCGGAAGACGTTCTCGGACATCGTCTGGGAATCGTCCTGCCCTGCCACCGGAATTTCCAGCTGATCCAGCATGATTGTCGACACCTTTAAAAGCAATGCCGCAAAAACTAGCCAATCAGCCCAAGATAGTCAAAGAATAAATACACATTGTCGACAATCGTCTAATAACCCTGCTCGCACCTTATAAGGGCATGGCCGCCTGCCAGCGCTGGCGCCAGAAAACCTTCATGTTAGAATGCCCGCCGCATTTGCCTGACATCTATTGATGAAAAGGCGCACGAGGGAGCTTGCGCAGCAATGCCAGTCGCCTTGAATCAAACATCGCACTGCACCGCCTCAGGATCTATGAGACTCAAGCCCTTCCCCCTATTGCTTTGCCTACTGTTGTTTCCGGGCCTTGGCTTCGCTGCCGAGAAGACCGTGTATGGCCTCAATGAATACGCCAAGCTGGCGGGCATTGACCTGGAAGTCGCCGCCAAGCTCGACACCGGCGCCAAGACCGCGTCCTTGAGTGCCCGGGATATCAAGCGCTTCAAGCGCAATGGTGAATCCTGGGTGCGCTTCTACCTGGCCATCGATACCGCCCATTCGCACCCCATCGAGCGCCCCCTGGCCCGCGTCAGCAAGATCAAGCGCCGCGCCGGTGACTACGACCCCGATGAGGACAAGAACTACACCGCCCGTCCGGTGATTGCCCTGGACATCTGCATGGGCACCGCTTTACGCAGCATCGAAGTGAACTTGACTGACCGCAGCGCCTTCCAATATCCGCTGCTGATCGGCTCCGAAGCCTTGAAACGCTTTGATGCGCTGGTCGACCCCAGTCTTAAATACGCAGCAGGCAAACCTGCCTGCGCCACCGACGCTCATACCGCCGAGTAATTCCAATGCGCTCTCTTACTATGCACCTGAAGATTCTGATCGCCGTCCTGGTGGTACTGGGCATTTCAGTCACGGCCTATCAGATCTTCGTCCTCGGCATCCCGGTGACCGAAGACGCCACTGACGACCTGTGGAACATCGACGCCAAGGTCGAGTTCGTCGCCAACGCCAAGGACCCGGTCAAGGTGCAGATGTTCGTGCCACCCCTGAGCCGCGACTTCGTCAGCCTCAATGAGAGTTTCATCTCCAATAACTACGGGGTGAGCGTCAATCGCATCGACGGCAACCGCAAGGTCACCTGGTCGGCCCGGCGCGCCAAGGGCAACCAGACCCTCTACTACCGCCTGGTGCTGACCAAGCGCTACAGCGGTGAAAAGCTCAAGGTCAAGGGCCCGACCTTCCGCGACAGCATCGCCGTGGAAGGCCCGGAAAAAATCGCCGCCGAGGCCCTGCTGGCGCCGATCCGCCAACACTCGGCCGACGTCGAGACCTTTATCAGCGAAGCCATCAAGCGCACCAACAACCTCAACGACGACAACGTCAAGCTGCTGCTCGCGGGCGATCCGTCGACGCCGCACAAGGCCAAGATCGTCGAGTTGCTGCTGTCCATCGCCCATGTGCCGGTGGAAAAGGTCCACACCATTCGCCTGGTGGCCGACCAGCCGCAAACCCCGGAACTGTGGCTGCGCAGCTTCAATGGCAACGACTGGCTGTACTTCAACCCGGAAACCGGCGAACAGGGCCTGCCTTCTGACCGCCTGCTGTGGTGGACCGGTGATGAAAACCTGATCACCGTCGACGGCGGCAAGAAAGCTGCCGTGACCTTCAGCCTGAACAACAGCGAGATGAACGCCATTCGCCTGGCCAAGCTGACGGACGAGAACACCGACGCCAACTTCCTCGAATACTCGCTCTACGGCCTGCCGCTGCAAACCCAGCAGACCTTCATGATCATGGTGATGATCCCGATTGGCGTGCTGGTGATCCTGATCCTGCGCAACCTCATCGGCCTGCAGACCCTGGGGACGTTCACCCCGGTGCTGATCGCCCTGGCGTTCCGCGAGACGCAGTTGGGCTTTGGCATCGTGCTGTTTACCGTGATTACCGCGCTCGGGCTGTCTCTGCGTTCCTACCTGGAGCACTTGAAATTGCAGATGCTGCCGCGCTTGTCGGTGGTGTTGACCTTTGTGGTAGTGCTGATCGCGGCCATCAGCCTGTTCAGCCATAAGCTGGGCCTGGAGCGCGGCCTGTCGGTGGCGCTGTTCCCGATGGTGATCCTGACCATGACCATCGAACGCCTGTCGATCACCTGGGAAGAACGCGGTGGCGGCCACGCGATGAAAGTCGCGATCGGTACCCTGTTCGCCGCGTCCCTGGCACACATCATCATGAGCGTGCCGGAGCTGATCTACTTCGTGTTCACCTTCCCGGCGATCCTGTTGATCCTCGTGGGTTTCATGCTGGCCATGGGACGCTATCGCGGTTACCGCCTGACCGAGCTGGTGCGTTTCAAGGCCTTCCTCAAGGCTGATTCGTAATGTTCGGGTTCTGGAAGACCTGGAAGGCCCTCCAAGCGCGGGGCATCATGGGCATCAACCGGCGTAACGCCGACTACGTGCTCAAGTACAACAAGCGCAGCCTGTATCCGATTGTCGATGACAAGATCATCACCAAGGAACGGGCGATTGCGGCCGGCATCCATGTGCCGGAAATGTACGGGATCATTTCCACCGAAAAAGAAATCGACAAGCTCGACGAAATCATCGGTGGCCGCAGCGATTTCGTGATCAAGCCGGCCCAGGGCGCCGGCGGTGACGGCATCCTGGTGATCGCCGATCGCTTTGAAGGACGCTATCGCACCGTGTCCGGCAAGATCATCAGCCATGAGGAAATCGAGCACCAGATTTCCAGCATCCTCACCGGCCTCTATTCCCTGGGCGGTCACCGTGACCGCGCACTGATCGAATACCGGGTGGTGCCTGACCAGATCTTCAAGAGCATCAGCTACGAAGGCGTGCCGGATATCCGCATCATCGTGCTGATGGGTTACCCGGTGATGGCCATGTTGCGTCTGCCCACCCGCCAATCCGGCGGCAAGGCCAACCTGCACCAGGGCGCGATTGGCGTCGGTGTGGACCTGGCCACCGGCCTGACCCTGCGCGGCACCTGGCTGAACAACATCATCACCAAACACCCGGACACCACCAACGCAGTAGACGGCGTGCAACTGCCCAACTGGGACGGTTTCATGAAGCTCGCCGCCGGCTGCTACGAGCTGTGCGGGCTGGGTTACATCGGGGTGGACATGGTGCTGGACCAGGAAAAAGGCCCATTAATCCTGGAGCTCAATGCCCGGCCGGGGCTGAACATCCAGATCGCCAACGATTGCGGCCTGACCTTGCGCACCCATGCCGTGGAAGCGCGCCTTGAAGAACTGAAAGCGGCGGGCGTGACGGAAACGGCGGAAGAACGCGTGAAATTTGCCCAGGAAATGTTCGGCCATATTCCCCCCGTGGAAGGATAAAAACCGCTGCAAGCCGCAAGCTATAAGCTGCAAGACAGGCAGACACGCTTGCAGCTTGTAGCTTAAAGCTTGAAGCTGCTCTAATCCCCCACCCCCATGGCTGATCCACCCCCCGCATGTCGACCTGCTCCGTACACCCGCTGCCCTACCTGGAAAACCCTGCCGAGTATTTCGCGGCGATCCGCCATGCCCCTGGCGCCATCCTGCTGGACAGCGGCCGGCCGGCAGCCGAGCGTGGTCGCTATGACCTGCTCAGCGCCTGGCCAGAGGCAACACTGGCGGTGTGGCCGGACGAAAGCGGTAGCGATTTTCTGCAACGACTGCGGGAAAACCTCACGCTACTGGGTGAAGCCAGCCTGCCCGCACCGTATGAGCTGCCATTTGCCGGCGGCTTGATCGGCTACCTGAGCTACGATTTTGGCCGCCATCTGGAACACCTGCCGCACCAGGCAATCGACGACCTGGGCCTGCCCGATGCACGTTTTGGCCTGTATGCCTGGGCACTGATCAGTGACCACCAGGCGCGCACCAGCCAATTGGTGTTCCACCCAAAGCTGTTGGAAAGCGAACGGCAACGGCTGCTGGCACTGTTCAGCCGCCCCGCCGCCCACACCCCGGCCAGCTTCAAGCTACACACCCGGATGACCCCGGACCTGAGCGCCGGTGCCTATGAACAGGCCCTGTCCCGCATCCAGGACTATATCCAGGCGGGTGACTGCTATCAGGTCAACTTCGCCCAACGCTTTCGCGCGACCTGCAACGGTGATCCCTGGGCCGCCTATTGCGCCTTGCGTGCCGCTTGCCCAACACCGTTCTCGGGCTTTCAGAGCCTGCCGGACGATGGCGCGGTCGTGAGCCTGTCGCCAGAGCGTTTCGTCCGGATCAGCCAACGCCAAGTGGAAACCCGCCCGATCAAGGGCACCCGCCCCCGAGGGCTGACACCCCAGGAGGATGCGGCCAACGCCGCCGAACTCCTGGCAAGCCCCAAGGACCGTGCAGAGAACCTGATGATCGTCGATCTGCTGCGCAATGACCTGGGCCGCACCTGCCGCACCGGCTCGGTCAAGGTGCCGGAGCTGTTCAGCCTGGAAAGCTACCCGAACGTGCATCACCTGGTCAGCAGCGTCACCGGCGAACTGGCCGACGGCAAAGACGCCCTGGATTTGGTCGCCGGCAGCTTCCCCGGCGGCTCGATCACCGGCGCACCGAAGATCCGCGCGATGCAGATCATCGACGAGCTGGAACCGACCCGACGCGGACTGTACTGCGGCTCATTGTTGTACCTGGATGTGCGCGGCGAGATGGACAGCTCCATCGCCATTCGTAGCCTGCTGGTCAAGGATGGCCAGGTCTGTTGCTGGGGCGGCGGCGGGATCGTCGCGGACTCCGAGTGGCAGGCGGAATATCAGGAATCGATGACCAAGGTGCGGGTGTTGCTGGAAACGCTGGAAGGGCTGTAAGCGCACCTCCCAGGGAAAGAACCTGAATCAGAACGGCCGTGGACAGCATCGGGGCGCAGGGATAGCGTCTCGCTTCGATATTACTTGGCCGTCTGTGAGGGATCACATGGATCGACTGCTTGTTGCCTTTGTCGTTTTGTCGCCTGCTGCGTTGAAACAAAGCCCATTTCCTACACATCGCGCGCCCTGCCAGGACTTGAAAACCCCGGAAGCGACGCCTAATATCTCCCAAATTGGGAGGTTCGATAGATGCGAATAATCGCAAGAGCCGCCTGAAGGGAGCTCTGGGAAAGCAGCCCGGCTTATACCGACTCAAAAACACCACTGGTTGAATGGTATCGCCATCTAGAGAAATCCACTTATCACACGCCACAGGACCTGAAGAGGGTGCTTCGAACCGCAAGCATGCTCAAAGGAGGAAGGGTCGTGTTCAATATTGGTGGCAATAAGTATCGGGTGGTTGTGGCGATCGACTATTTGCGGCAGTTGGGTTTCATACGGTTTGTTGGCACCCATGCCCAGTACGACCAGATCAACGCGGAGACTGTGTGATGAACATCAAACCTATTCGTACCCCAGAAGACCTGGCCGCTGCGCTGGCGCGGGTGGATCAGCTATGGGGGGCAGAGATCGGCTCGCCGGCAGGTGATGAGCTGGAAATCCTCGCGCTACTGATCGAAAAATACGAAGACGAACACTTTCCCATGCTGCCTTCCGATCCGGTGGAGGCGATCAAGTTTCGCATGGACCAGATGGGCCTGACGGCACGCGACCTGGAGCCCTTTATCGGCTCCAGCGGTCGCGTCTCCGAAGTGCTGAACCACAAGCGCAAGCTGAGCCTGGCCATGATCAAGCGCCTGCATGAAGGTTTGCGCATTCCTTATGAGCGGTTGTTTGAGGGGGCTTGATCTTCAGGGGTTTCGAGGGCCTCATCGCGGGCTTGCTCGCGATGAGGCAATCAGCTTCGCTAAATCACCTACAGACTCAACGAACGATTCGAAGCCTTGATGAACTCCCGCTTCAAGTCCTCAAAGGTATGCACCGCCGGGAACTGCGGGAACTCGCGAATCACGTTTTCCGGCGCATGGAACAGAATCCCACGATCCGCTTCCCCGAGCATGGTGGTGTCGTTATAGGAGTCCCCGGCCGCGATCACGCGGTAGTACAAGGTCTTGAAGGCCAGCACCGACTGGCGCTTGGGATCTTTCTGACGCAATTGATAGCTCACCACCCGATCATTTTCATCGGTGATCAAACGGTGGCAAAGCAGGGTCGGAAAGCCCAGTTGACGCATCAACGGCTGGGAAAACTCATAGAAGGTGTCCGACAGGATCACCACCTGGAAGCGCTCGCGCAGCCAATCGACGAACTCGATGGCCCCCTCCAGCGGCTTGAGGGTGGCAATCACTTCCTGGATATCCGACAGCTTCAAGCCGTGTTCGTCGAGAATCCGCAGGCGCTGCTTCATCAGTACGTCGTAGTCGGGAATGTCCCGGGTGGTCGCCCGCAAGGATTCAATACCGGTTTTTTCAGCGAAGGCGATCCAGATTTCCGGAACCAGCACCCCTTCCAGGTCGAGACAGGCAATTTCCACAAGACACTCCCATTTGGATTTTTTTTCAGTTGAGCGAGCAAAAGGACTGCCAAACTCTAGCGATTCGCGCTGGCCGCCGCAACGCAGAGCGGATTTTGTTAACATCCCACTCCTATAGAGCGCTCAGCGCCACTGACCTGTAGGAACCGTCCTGATGAACCAAGCCTTCGACGTCGCTGAACTCGCCGCGACCTATGCCAACAAGTCCGCCCAGGACATCCTCAAGCTGGCGTTCAGCCAGTTCGGCGATGACCTGTGGATCTCCTTCAGCGGTGCCGAGGACGTGGTGCTGGTGGATATGGCCTGGAAGCTGAACAAAAACGTCAAGGTCTTCAGCCTCGACACTGGACGCCTGCACCCTGAGACCTACCGGTTTATCGAACAGGTGCGTGACTTCTACAAGATTGATATCGAGTTGATTTCACCGGACCAGAGCAAGCTGGAACCCTTCGTCAAGGAAAAGGGCTTGTTCAGCTTCTACAAGGACGGCCATGGCGAATGCTGCGGCGTGCGCAAGATCGAGCCGCTGCGCCGCAAACTCTCGGGCGTCAGCGCCTGGGCCACCGGCCAGCGCCGCGACCAGAGCCCCGGCACCCGCAGCCAGGTGGCAGCCCTGGAAATCGACACGGCGTTCTCCACGCCGGAACGCACCCTCTACAAGTTCAACCCGCTGGCGCAAATGACCAGCGAAGAGGTCTGGGGCTATATCCGCATGCTGGAGCTGCCCTACAACAGCCTGCACGAGCGCGGCTTTATCAGCATCGGCTGCGAGCCGTGCACCCGCCCGGTGCTGCCGAACCAGCATGAGCGCGAAGGCCGCTGGTGGTGGGAAGAGGCAACGCAGAAGGAATGCGGGCTGCATGCGGGGAACATCATCAGCAAGGCCTGATCTGGCGACACATGACAAATGTCGGGTGGGCTTGTGTGGGAGCGGGCTTGCTCGCGAAAGCGGTGTATCAGTCTCTATTTCGCTAACTGATACACCGCTTTCGCGAGCAAGCCCGCTCCCACATTTGCTTGCGGCGCACCATCATTGTGTACACATAAACGTAACCAACAGTGCCATTTTTGTGTGCACTTTAATAATTACGCACCGAAAAGTTACACCCCTTCTCAGCCAACTTCCTACATAACCTACTCCTACATTCCTGCATAAAAATAAATACCTGTTCAAATGGTCAACTTATAACTGTTTAAATTCAGCCATTTATTAATCGAGTATGCAAAAACGAAATAAACCAAACTTTTGATAGATAAAAACCTGGCACACAAGTGGCTAAGGGAGTTGAAGTCTTTGTATACAACTTCAACAACAACCCTCATACACTTTGTGTCCGCATGCCAGGCGTCCGCGCCTGCTGCAGATGCCAGGAGCCTGCCGGAATGCGTACAAGTCTCTCCAACAACCTCGCACTGGATCTGCCCTCCTCCACGTCGATACCCACGGCCACCACGCCTGGCCCGCTGGTACTGAGCCCACGCCTGCATAACAAGGACCTGGCACCCACCAAGGTCGAAGGCCGGCGCTGGGGCGGCTACAGCATCTTTGCCCTATGGACCAACGATGTGCACAACATCGCCAACTATTCCTTTGCCATCGGCTTGTACGCCCTGGGCCTGGGCGGCTGGCAGATTCTGTTGTCCCTGGGGATCGGCGCGGCGCTGGTGTATTTCTTCATGAACTTGTCGGGTTACATGGGCCAGAAAACCGGCGTGCCGTTTCCGGTAATCAGCCGGATAAGTTTCGGCATACATGGTGCGCAAATTCCCGCACTGATCAGGGCCGTGATCGCCATCGCCTGGTTCGGGATTCAAACCTACCTCGCATCGGTGGTATTCCGTGTGCTGTTGGTGGCGATTCATCCAGGATTTGCCGATTACGACCACAACGCGATCCTCGGCCTCTCAACCTTGGGCTGGGCGTGCTTTGTGATCATCTGGTTCGTGCAACTGGTGATCCTGGCCTACGGCATGGAAATGGTCCGCCGCTACGAAGGTTTTGCCGGTCCGGTGATTCTGCTGACCGTTGCGGCGCTGGCCGGTTGGATGTACTTCCAGGCCAGCGGCAATATCGCCTGGTCGATCCGCGAACCTCTGAGCGGCGGCGAAATGTGGCGCAATATCTTTGCCGGCGGCGCCTTGTGGCTGGCGATCTACGGCACGCTGATCCTCAACTTCTGCGACTTCGCCCGCTCCTCGCCGTGCCGCAAGACCATCAAGGTCGGTAACTTCTGGGGCCTGCCGGTGAACATCCTGGTGTTCGCGATCATCACCGTGCTGTTGTGTGGCGGGCAGTTCCAACTCAATGGCCAGGTAATCGAAAGCCCTACCCAGATCATCGCGGCCATCCCCAATACCTTCTTCCTGGTGCTCGGTTGCCTAGCGTTCCTGATCGTCACTGTGGCGGTGAACATCATGGCCAACTTCGTTGCCCCGGCCTTTGTGCTGAGCAACCTGGCGCCCAAGTACCTGAACTTCCGCCGCGCCGGGCTGATCAGCGCCTTCCTCGCGGTACTGATCCTGCCGTGGAACCTCTACAACAGCCCACTGGTGATCGTGTACTTCCTCTCCGGCCTGGGCGCGCTGCTGGGCCCGCTGTATGGCGTGATCATGGTGGACTACTGGCTGATCCGTAAGGGCCAGATCGACGTGCCGCAACTGTATAGCGAAGACCCCAACGGCGCTTATTACTACAGCCGCGGGGTCAACCTGCGAGCGGTGGCAGCGTTTGTCCCGGCGGCGGTGATTGCCATTGTGTTGGCGCTGCTGCCGGGGTTTGCCAGCGTCTCGCCATTCTCCTGGCTGTTTGGGGCCGGCATTGCCGGGGTGCTGTACCTGCTGATCGCCAAGCGCCAGCCGTTTTATGCCGACATCAGCGGCGAAGCCATCGCTGTCGACAATGTCAGCCATTGATCAAGGACATTCCATGCGCATTCTTGTTGTCAACGTCAACACCACCGAATCCATCACCCAGGCCATCGCCCAGCAGGCCCGCAGCGTGGCGGCAGTGGGCACCGAAATTGTCGGGTTGACCCCGTTTTTCGGCGCCGAATCGGTAGAAGGCAATTTCGAAAGCTACCTGGCGGCCATTGCGGTGATGGACCGGGTAATGGCCTACGACCAGCCATTCGATGCCGTGATCCAGGCCGGTTATGGCGAGCATGGCCGTGAAGGTTTGCAGGAGTTGCTGAACGTGCCGGTGGTGGACATCACCGACGCTGCGGCCAGCACCGCGATGTTCCTTGGCCATGCTTACTCAGTGGTCACGACTCTGGACCGCACGGTGCCGCTGATCGAAGACCGGCTCAAGCTCTCCGGGCTGTATGAGCGCTGCGCCTCGGTACGGGCCAGTGGCATGGCGGTGCTGGAGTTGGAAGAGCACCCGTTGCGGGCCATGGAAGCGATTGTGCGCCAGGCCGAACTGGCCATCAGCGAAGACAAGGCCGAAGTGATCTGCCTGGGTTGCGGCGGCATGGCCGGGCTGGATGAACAGATCCGCCAGCGCACCGGCGTGCCGGTGGTGGATGGTGTGACCGCCGCCGTGACCCTGGCCGAATCACTGGTCAGGCTGGGCTTGTCGACCTCGAAGGTGCGGACCTATGCGACACCCCGGCCAAAGAAAGTCATCGGTTGGCCGGGGAAGTTCGGACGCTGAGTGAGCGGTTTCGATCAGTTCAGCACATCGTTGAGCACTTCATAAATGATCCCGGTGGCGATCGTCACCAGGATCAGGTCGGTGCCCGCCTGCTGCCATTCGTAACCGTCGTAATGGGGCAGGCGTCCCAACAGGCGGCCATCAAGTTTTTTGGCAATCCCCGGTGGCAGGGGTTTGCCCCGGGCGAGGTTTTTCTGGATACCCGGCGGCAGGGACGAACCGCCGCGCCAGTAGTCGCGGTTATCACCAAGGATCACCCGCACGCCACCGATATCAATCTGCGGCGCGCTGTAATTGCCGCCACCCCCGCCTTTCTTGCCGCCGCCCTGGCCCTGATTGCCCGAGCCGCCCTGCCCGCCTTTATTGCCATGGGCACTGCCTTTGTCCTTGCCATTGCCATTGCCGTTACCGGGATCGGCCAGCAGCGCCGGGGAACCTGCAATCAACGCCAGGCTGGTGAACACAATCAACACGCGTGATTTGGACATGATTGATCTCGAGAGTCGCAAGCCCCATTGGCTCGTATCAGCTTAGAACAGATACCGCTCACAAGTTCCGTCTCTACACCGCGCTGAACCGCTGCGCCAGCTGTTGCTGGGCAAACTGCTCGATGATGAAGTCGACAAATACCCGAGTCTTGCCCGGCAGCAACTTATGCTCGGCGTAATACAGGGAAATGTTGCCGTCATCGACGTACCAGTCGGGCAGCACCCGTTGCAGCTGTTTGCTTTGCAGGAACGGCACGGCCATCGGCATGCTCACCAGCGCAATGCCCAAGCCTTGGCTACAAGCGCAACATGCCGCTTCAGAATCGCCCATGGTCATGCGCGGCTTGAGCATCAACGGCCGTTGCTCGCGGGCGCGGTTGGTCAGTTGCCAGGTGCGTACGCGCCCGGTTTGCGGCGAACGAATCAGGATGCCATTGCACAGCGCCAGGTCTTCGGGGACCCGCACAGGCAGGCGTTGCGCCAGGTAGTCGGCGGAGGCCACCAAAATCCGGTGGGCCGGGGTCAATTTGCGCGCAACCACCCCCTGGGGCAGTTCGAACCCGCCGCCAATGGCCGCATCGAAGCCTTGGCCGACCAGGTCGACCTGACGGTTATCAAAGTGCCAATCGGGGCTGATATCAGGAAATCGCCGCAAAAACTCCGCCAGCAAGGGCACCACGTAGCGATTGCCAAACACGGTGCCCATGCTCACCTTGAGCGTGCCCACCGGTCGGCCTTCGGCACTGGCCAGGTTCGCCACGGCATTCTGGATGGTCGTGAGGCTGGCGCCGACTTGCTCCAGGAACAACTGGCCGGCTTCGGTCAACGTCAGGCGCCGCGTACTGCGCTGAAACAGTCGCACGCCCAGGCGCGCCTCCAATTTGGCGACGCTTTTGCCGACGGCCGCCGGGGTCAGGCTCAGGTGCCGGGCCGCTTCGGCAAAGCTGCCACCTTCGGCACTGCGCACAAAGCATTCGATACTGCCAAAGCTCTCCATCTCGCCACACTCTAAACTTTTGGTTTACACAGACTATAGCAATCACGGTCTACCGAGACCGGTCAACGAGGTCGATACTCGCCTCCAACAACAAGGCAGCCCCGCCTTGAATGATCTGGAGATCGACATGACCACGCAAAACCTCAGCGGCAAAGTTGCCTTGATCCAGGGCGGTTCCCGCGGCATCGGTGCCGCCATCGTCCAGCGCCTGGCGGCACAAGGTGCAGCCGTTGCCTTCACTTACGTCAGCTCCGCCGCCAAGGCCGAGGCCCTGCAGAACAGCGTTATCAGCGCTGGCGGCCAAGCCTTGGCAATTCACGCCGACAGCGCCGATGCGAACGCCATCCGCAATGCGGTGAACGCCACCGTCGAGGCGTTCGGGCGCCTGGATATCCTGGTGAACAATGCAGGCGTGCTGGCCGTCGGCCCGCTGGAAGATTTCACCCTGGAAGATTTTGACCAGACCCTGGCCATCAACGTACGCAGCGTATTTATCGCCACTCAGGAAGCCGCCCGGCATATGGGCGAAGGCGGACGCATCATCAATATCGGCAGCACCAACGCTGAACGCATGCCATTCGCCGGCGGCGGCCCCTATGCCATGAGCAAGGCGGCACTGGTGGGTTTGACCAAAGGCCTGGCGCGCGACCTGGGGCCACGGGGCATCACCATCAACAACGTGCAACCGGGCCCGGTGGACACCGATATGAACCCGGCCAACAGTGAGTTTGCCGAGAGCCTGATCGGGTTTATGGCGGTTGGCCGTTATGGCCATGTCGAGGAAGTGGCCAGCTTTGTCGCTTATCTGGTGGGGCCGGAAGCCGGCTACATCACCGGCGCCAGCTTGACCATTGATGGCGGTTTCAGCGCCTGAACACCTTCTGCCGTTCCTACAGAATTCAACGCAGGGGCGGCAGGCCGTAGTCGGCCAGGTCGAAGTCCGCGAGTTTGCGGATGATCTGGTCGGCATGCGCGTACTTGCTGTCGGCCATGGCTTCATCAGGCACAGCGATAGCGGTCATGTGCGCAGCCTTGGCAGCCGTCACGCCAAACGGTGAGTCTTCAAACACCAGGCAATCTTCGGGCGCAACGCCCAGGCGGCGGGCGGCGGTGAGGAAGATGTCCGGCGCCGGCTTGGCAGCGCCGACCTCCGGGTCGTCGGCGGTGACAATGGTGCCGAACAGGCTGAACCACTCACGGTGCAGCGTAGTCTTGTGCTCGAACGAGTTACGCGACGAACTGGTGCCCACGGCTATCGGGATATTGTGTGCACTTAAATGCCGCACCAACGCCTCGGCACCCGGCATGCCCAGCGCCTTGGGAAAGCGCTCGCTCATCAACGGCTCACGGATACGCAGGAACTCTTCAGGGCTGATCGGCAAGTCCAGCGCCTTGACCACATACTCGGCCAGGTCCTGGGCACCACGGCCAATGATGTGCTGCTTGATGCCCCAGTCGTAAGTGCGGCCATAGCGCTCGGCGATGATCTGCGTGACTTCGGTGTAGATGCCTTCGGTGTCCAGCAACAACCCGTCCATATCAAAAATCACGGCCTTGATCGGGCCGACAGCAGTACGCGATGCGCTCATCACAAAAGATCCGTGGCAAAGGACTAAAAGGATTCAGCACAATAACGGCCCTGTCGGCCTGCAAGCAACTGATTATCCCTTAGACTGGCCTCCCATCCGTTCAAGCGACCCCGACATGCTTTTGCGCATTGCTGCCGACAGCCTGGTGCTGTTTCACCTGTGTTTTATCCTGTTTGTACTGTTCGGTGGCCTGCTCGCCCTGCGCTGGCGCCGGGTCATCTGGCTGCACCTGCCCGCCGCAGCCTGGGGCATGGCGGTCGAATTCTTCCACCTGCCCTGCCCCCTGACCCGCTGGGAAAACCTGCTGCGCCAGCTGGCCGGGCAGGAAGGGTATGGCGGGGGGTTTATCGAGCACTATGTACTGGCATTGATTTACCCCAACGGGCTCACCCCACAGATCCAACTGGTTCTGGGGACGCTAGTGTTGTTGATCAACCTGACGGTTTATCTATGGCTTTTCAGGCAATGGAAGCGGGCTCGCCAAAAACTCAACAATCAATGAGGCGACCTGCTGCTGGATCACCTCACGCGGTCGCGCGCCGTCACCATCCCGGCAGATCATGCCGTCGCCTGGCGAGCTCTCTTCGATCAGCGCCTCGCCGCCTGCCTTGCAGATCGCCATGAAGCTGAAGTGAGTCGCGTCGCTGATCTCGACATAACGCGTCGATGCCGGGGGCAGGCGCTTGGCCAAGTCAGCCGATTCCAACTCGGCGGGAAGCTCCGTTGAGGGCACGCCCGCAGCAATCACCAGCGTCGGCACCGGCAACGCCGCGAGGCTGGCATCGGTAAACCCACGGGACAAGCCCAGGTCCAGTGACACAATGGCGCTGACGCGCTGATCACTCAAGTCCGCCGCCAACTGCGCCTGCGCAGCCAGAGTACTGGCGGGGTTCATCTGCTGGTAGACCGCGCAAGGGGCCAACTGCGAGTGAACCTTGCAGTCCTGGGCGTAACGCTCTGGGTCGAAACGTGCGCCGGCGACTTCCAGCGCCGTCCAACCGCCGAGTGAATGACCCACTACCGCAATTCGATGATCAGCGACTGCCCCAAACTGTTTGGGCTGCGCGATCACCCCATCAATCGCCCGACGGATATCGACCGGCCGCTGCCACAACTGCGCGGCCGCCTCCGGCCGACGGTCCTTGCTGGTCGTACCAGGATGATTGACCGCCGCCACGATAAACCCCTGATGCGCCAGGGCACTGGCCAGCCACACCTGGTTGCCCCAATTACCGCCGAAGCCATGGGAAAGCACCACCAATGGATGCTTGCCGATAGACGGCGGCGCATTGCGCACGGCTGGGGCACCGATGAATACGGTGTTATCGGCGATCAGTTCAGGCGTGGCGGTGGTGGCGCTGGGGTACCAGACGACCATCTCCAATGGGCGGTCGTTGCGTGGGTCCGCCAGGGTGGAGGTCTGGAAGCCGATGGCGTTATTGTTGGCAAGTGCGGGAGTGGCTGCACAGATCAGAAGCAGAGCGCCGAGGGATGCTTTCAATGGATCTTCCTTGATTGGGCCAACTGAGTGAGCGTTGGAATATAACGGAACAGATTCGCTGCGTATTCCCATATCACGTGCTTACAGGCGCCGAAAAATCAAAAATCACCGATTTTATCTAGCCGAATCATGGGGTTGTGTTGTAAAAAATCCTCGACTCAGACCCGATTCAAACAACAAGACCCTATAAAAATGAAAATCCTGTTCATCGCTTCGCTGGGATTGCTATCGCTCATTCAACCTTCACTGTCCGTTGCGGATAATGCCAATGGGAAAAACCTCTATTTGCAAAGATGCGCCATGTGCCACGGAACAGATATCAAAGGAACCGGGCCATTGGCGAATAAAAGCAATCCCCCTACGCCAAACCTTACAACAACCGCCTTCAAGAAACGGCTGAATGATTATCCGGGCGTTATTGTCTCATCGATAATACTTCGTCCAAATGGAGACTTGATTCCAAGAACCCTACGAGAGAATGGTGTGAAGTTGTCGCCACATTCTTGGAGCATTCAGGATCTACGCGATTTGAATCAATACATGAGTCGTGTGATTTCAAAAAGCTGATGAGGTTTAGAACAGAGCAGCCTCTAAAAGGCTGCGTACCGGGATTCAAGATTTATATAAGCGGCGATCAATACTGCTCTGAAAAGAGGACAGATTTATGTTCTGTACTCTAAACGCCCGCCATGGACCGAGCGTAGACACACAGGCTGGCGCGGTTGAGGTATTTTCGCAGACACAAAAACCACAAACCCCCGGCTTTCTCTAGGAAAACCGGGGGTTTGTGTTTGTAGAATGTGGCGGTGAAGGAGAGATTCTAATTTAACACCACTTTCGACCAATAAGGCCCGTATTCCGGGGCTTTCAGCGTGCATAGTAGTACAATTGAGTAGTACAATCCGCTGTACCACTCCCCCCCCACGCACGGCACTCCAATGGCAGATAACCTGATTCAGAAGAAAGGCGAGTCCACTTGGTATGTGCGACTGGCAGTGCCTGTTGATGTGCGAAAAGCCATGGGCGGGAAATCCGTTCTGATTCAATCATTGAAGACTGGGTTACGGTCTGAGGCCATGACTCGACGCCTGAGCGTTCTGGCCGACTGGAAAGCAGCGATTGCAGCAGCACGCGAGAAACGAGCACTTCCTGAAGACTGGCAAGAAGGTGTCATTTCCAAGCTGGAGCAGTTCGACCAGATTGCACTTGAACAGAAACGTAAACTGATTGGGGAGACAGTGCCGGACCTTCCACCGCACGACCCTAAGATGTTGGCGAAAATGGAGGCTGACCCCAACATGGTCGCGTTCGCCACCAAACTGGTTACCGACAAAATGAAAAATGGTCTGGCGGGCCAAATTCAGTTCGAGGAAAGGCTGGCTCACCTGTTCAAACGGTTGGTTCCTGCCCAGTTCGCAAAGAACTACCAATTGAATGCCGCACAACGTACAGAACTTGACGCCTTGACCGGCAACCCTTCCAGCTACAAGCCAGCCTCACTAATTACCACTGCCCGACTGAAGACATATCGAGAGTTCAGGGAAAGTCGCGGCGGAGCTCCAAAGCACGTCGATCAGCAAGTGGTGAAGATGGAACGGCTCTCAGCCTTCCTCAAGAAAGAGGGACTGCCTATCAACTTCGATACGGTAGACGAATGGCTGAAATCATTGAATCGTGCGCCAGCAACGTTGGGCCAGTATCTCATGGCTGGCACTGCGTTCTGGAAGTGGGCGATAAAGTACGACGCTGCTTGGCGTGAAGAATTCAAAGACAAGGTAAACCCGTTCGTAGGCCACGAACTGCCTCAGGGCGGAGGCTCTGAGACAGCGGGCAAGGACAGAGAAATCTATACGCGTGCTGATACCCTCAAGCTGCATCAAGCCGCATTGGATAACAGAGATAGACCGCTTGCTGACCTCATCGCATTGGGCTGGTACACAGGGGCTAGAATTGAAGAACTTTGCCGACTCAGCAAAGACAACGTGGTCATTGTTGACGGCATCAAGTGCTTCGACTTCCCGAAGAGCAAGAGCAAGGCGAGCAAACGCGTAGTGCCGATCCATCCAAGCTTGTTGCTCACCATTGATCGCCTGAGCGAAGACAGCACTGATACCTTCCTCATCCCCACCAACTCACACGACCACTACGGCAAACGCTCACACGCGATATCCAAAGCGTTTGGCAGGTTGCGTACAGCAGCGGGTTTTACCAAGCTCCACGTCTTCCACAGCTTCCGTCACACCGTAGTTACTGAGCTGATCAGAGCGGACGTGCCAGACGCCTTGGCAAAAGAACTGGTTGGACATGAAACGGGCTCAGTGACTCACGACGTATATTCAAAAGGTGCGAGTACGGTACAGAAGCTCGCAGCAATCTCTAAACTTCCCTCCCTTGGCTAAGCAGGTAGTAAACGCTCGTACCTACTTCTCAACCAGTACAACTTCCATAGCCCAACCCTATTGAGACTCAGATATAAATTAATTTAAATTAGTTGACTATTTGACAGTCTTGGGTATTGACAAAAACAAGGTCTGACCTTATAATTAACATAGGAGCACAGGTAAACTTCTTTGCTCTTCTAATTCTATAAGTTGGGACTTCGCTCCCGATCTTCGCCGGTTATCCTTTCCCGGCCCCCTTCAAAGATTTCCATTGCGTTTCCTCAACGCACGCCAACTCTCCCCACAGTAGAGTCTTCGTCTTCCCGCTAGTGAAGTGGCAAAAACTAGCAACTAATCCCCTACTGCCTGCCTACAGGTAGCGACCAATCTAGTTCTGGGTTGGGCCGCAATAGGCAACTTATTGTTATGAAAATCGTGGGAAGACGAGAAAGAATTGGGCAGACCTAGAATCTGCCCATTTTTTCATCTGTACAACGTTAGCGTAGCAACAAACAAAACAAATCAACTTAAATCACCATTAAAAAGGAGGTGCCCCCTCGAATGAAAATAAGAAAACCTTGTGTGGAATGCGGAACTCTATTCGTAACTACACGCTGTACTGCCCAGTATTGCTCTGGCACCTGCCGAGTCAAAGCCAACCGAAAAAAGAAAAAGGAGATTGCAGTCAATGCCAATGAAATTTGAAACCTGTGGCTACTGCCTCATGCGATATGCAGCGTACCGGTGCACTTCGAAATATTGCAGCGAGGCATGCCGTAAAGCAGCATCGAGGCTGAGAGCCCGCCAGCAAGACAACCCAGCACCACAACCACCACAACACTACTAAAAGGAAACTTCCCATGATTCATATAGAAAACCTCACAATCAATATCAACTTCCAAACCCCCACCCCCATCGTCATTGGTAAGAGCAGCGAACAACAGTCGGCAGAGTACAGAGAGCGCACTCAGCTTGAAGAAGATACAAAAGCCGGCGCTATCAACCGAATGGTTTACCGTCAGCGTTTATCAGACTGGGCACGTAGTCGTTTTGGTGATGATGTTGCAAATACGATCTTAGGTGGAGGCTATGCAAAATGCTGATGATTCCAGCCTATGCAACATTCGCCCTGTGCATCGCAAGCGCAATGCTTGCCTCTGGAATTACGGGTCACATTCTTCTTTCCAAACCAACAACCCACACAAACCAATAGGAGATACAAAAATGACAAGCTTTAATCAAGACCACTTAAATAATCTGAAGAGCAATGCTGAATACGCTTACAAGGTTGGTTCTGCAATGGAATCCACTCTAGGACAAGATAGCTTTGCAACTATTAGCTTCGTAGCTGGAGCTCTTGGGTCGGCACTAGATCGCTTCCAAGATATGGTGCTTTTAGGCTGGAGAAAGAACGTAGATCATGAGCCTATGCTTTATCCGAACGGTGCAGGCTTCATCTTTCATATGACGAAACCCGCCGAGCAACAAGCAGATGAACTCAAGGTCATTATTGAGAAACTAGAATCCGACTACAAAGCCAATTGTACAGCCGCAGATAACGCAGCAGCCGAAGCGGAAGAAGCTCGCATCCTTGCAGAAGTTACCGCCACCGTGGACGCTGAGATCGAACAAGAACGTCAAACGCGCATTGAAGCGGCTAAAACTGAGCGTATGACTCGCATCATTGAAAAAACTCCAGCTAAACCAGTAACCAAGAGAGCCATCAAGTAACAGCCCCTTGGGGGCGCCATGCCCCCAACAACTTCCCATAACCCAGTACACACCACCTACTTTCTAAGGAGCCACAACCGTGCAAGAAATTCATCTCAAGCAACAACAATCCCAATTACTAGCTTTCATTTTTGCCCTCTGCTCTAACACCCCAAACGAGAGACTTGTCGGTGAACTCGGAGCCTTTGAACTCATGAAGGAATTTGATGAGTATACGCTCAACCTAGCAGTTGATTTTTATTCAGCTCTCAAAATCAAAACTGAAGCGTACACACAAGGAGCCCATTAATGGCAACATTCAGAAGACAAGCACCACGCCACTTGGCTGCTCTCTTTGAAACTGGAAAACAGTTTAGCGTCTATATTGCTGGCCCCGGCGTTAATGTATTGAAGTTCACTCGCTTCCTTCCACGCTTTCTAAAGCAACGAATGGGCATCCGCCCTAAGTACCATATCTTTTGGTTTGCCACATCACATGGCTTGTGCGTTGCTATCTCTTCCACAATGGCAGTGCGCCGCCTCATTGATGACTTCTACAAGGAAGCGTTGGCGCTCAAGTACCTTGAAGGGGCACACCAACTGTACTTGGGTGGCAACAAGACGAAACTAACCACGACGCTCGCAGCTTTGATGCTCCAATACCAATCGCAGAAAGGTATTCGTACATTGGGCGGTAGTGTAGTGAGCCCTACAGCACATCAGGCAGCATCTCGAATGCTAGCAGCAAGGTAATCCACAATGAGTATCCGAGAGGAAATCGCCCGACTGACGGGCAGGCTAGTATTTGAAGTTAATAGCGCCCCACTACAACGCTTCCAAACCTTGATGAATCGCAGCGCACAAACCATGGCAAAGTTTGGCGAAGAATACAACAAACTTGCTGCCGCGATGAACAAAACTTTGAAGTTGAAGGTTGACACAACTGCTCTCGACAGAGCCAAAGGCAAACTCAACAACGCCTTAAATCGAGAACTACGCAGTGAGGTTGCATTAGCAAACCAGAGACGGTTGACGTTCGCGGCTGAACTATCTCAGCAGAAATTGAGTTACACCGGCACGAAAGAACAACAACGTCTTGTATCCAACCTTGTACGGAGCCAGCAGCAAGGTGCTGTAGTTGCCGCCAAAGCCCATGCACAGCAGTTGAAGACCTACGGCACCACAAAGCAACAGCTCGCCTCACAGGACGCCCTGAAAGCATCCCTGATCAAAACCGCCCGCCTAGAAGCAATTGTTGCCAAAACTCGTGCAACCACACTTAAAGCTGATGCCAATCATTTGATGGCAATGAGTAAGACCCAACGTATTCAAGAGCAGATCAATCGGGCAGCAGGCCAAGCCCATAGAGCTAACATCAAGCACAACGCTCAGATGGCAAGCATGAAACAAGCGGCAGCGGCCAAAGCAGCGACCCAAGCCCAGAAAGATCAGAGATTCCAGTGGGCACAGCAACGCCAGCAACATTGGCAGGCTAACAAAACCTCCCCAAGCAACTCAGGGGGGCTTGGCCTTGGCGGTATGGGTGGCCTACTCGCCCTTGGAGGTATCGGTGCAGCTATCGCTGGCCTGACTCGGGCTGTCGGTTTGATCGGGGAGCGCGTACAAGCCCGCCAAGATGCCACCAGCGAAGCGGAGCAGTACAACAATCTGTTCTCTCAGATGGGGAAAGGGAATCAGCAGAACGTCGACAAACTGCGTAAAGGTTACGAGAAAATCTCCATGGATAATGGAGCGGTTGTCTCTCTCGATGACGCCAAAATGTTCCGTACATACGCCATCTCAGAAATGCAGCGGGGCAAGAACGCAGATCAGGTACTGAAGCAGTACGAAGTCCAACAGCAGGCATATCGTATCGCTGGCCTAACGCCTGAAGAGGCGAAGCGTTCCAACATCCAGCAACAGCAGATTCGTGGCAAAGGATACGGCGATACCGAAGACCTCAACACGCTGACGGAGGCCAACCCACTGCTACGCCCGTACATCCTGAAAGCCTGGGGCGAAGCCAACAAGTTCAAAGACATGAGCGACCCCAAGAAGCTGGAAGCGGCGTTCATGAAGGCTCTGCCCAAACGCGGACTCACTCGCGATGTGCTAGATCGCAGTCAACAGATGTTGGTAGCCGACAACCAAC
>NZ_JAHIDY010000023.1:0-105178 GCF_018732265.1 Pseudomonas sp. TAE6080 | reverse complement strand
TCCGAAACCCCAATTGCGAAAGCAGTTGGGGTTTTGTTTTGGGCGGTTGGAAAGGGCAGCGGCAAGCTTCAAGCGTTGAGCTGCAAGACTCAAGGCTCGGCCCTATCAGCTGTCAGCTTGCTTTCTATGCAATGGCCCTGCGCATGGCTATCATGCGTGCCTCATTGTGAGGCGAGACCTGCATGCTGACGTTGTTAAAACTTCTGAAAGATGGCCGATTCCATTCGGGTGAAGCGCTAGGCGCAGCCCTGGGCGTCAGTCGTAGTGCTGTGTGGAAGCAGCTCCAGCATCTGGAGGTTGAGCTGGATCTGACCATTCATAAAGTCAGGGGTAGAGGCTATCAATTGGCATCTCCGCTGGTTCTGCTGAGTGCTGACGAGATCGCCTTGCAGTCGCCGCTATGCGCAGGTTCGGTTTTTATATCCGATACCATCGACTCCACTAATGCCGAGGCTCTACGTCTTATCGATGCGGGGCAAGCGGCGCCCTTTCTGGTTCTCTCTGAGCAGCAGACTGCCGGCAGAGGGCGTCGAGGGCGTCAGTGGGTCAGTCCATTTGCACAGAATGTTTACTACAGCCTTGTGCTGCGTATCGATGGTGGTTTGCGACAGCTTGAAGGCCTGAGCCTCGTCGTGGGGTTGGCAGTAATGCAAACCCTGCGCGATCTTGGTGTCCAGGGGGCAGGTTTGAAATGGCCTAATGACGTTCTTGTTGGGTCGAAGAAGATTTCGGGCATTCTTCTTGAATTGGTAGGGGATCCCGCTGATGTTTGCCACGTGGTGCTCGGTATTGGTATCAACGCAAACATGCGGGGCGCTGCGGAAGTTGATCAGCAGTGGACATCGATACAGCTAGAAACGGGCCGCGTGGTAAATCGAAATCATCTGGTCGCTCATCTGAGCCAGGCGTTGCAGGTTTATCTCGAGCGTCATAGGGATTCCGGTTTTGCGGTCATCCGAGAGGAGTGGGAGCGCAATCATCTATGGCAGGGTAGGGCGGTGTCGTTGATCGCTGGCGTCAACCAGATAGACGGTGTTGTGCTGGGTATCGACGGCCAAGGCGCGCTACGTCTTGAGGTAAATGGTGTTGAGAAAATCTACAGTGGCGGTGAGTTAAGCCTGAGGTTGCGTGATGATTCTTGAGCTCGACTGTGGGAATAGCTTCATCAAATGGCGTGTCCTTGAGGCAAGCCAGGCGGCCGTTTTTGCTGAAGGTGTTGTTGATTCTGATGTGGCGTTGCTGGGTGGCCTTCACTCACTGGCTGGTCTTTCACTGCAGCACTGCAGATTGGTCAGTGTGCGTGCTCAGGAAGAGACCAATCGCCTGGTAGGTGTGTTGGTTGCAGCCTTTGGTGTCTCTATAAGCTGTGCTGCGCCAGCGCGTGAGATGGCGGGTGTGCGCAATGGGTATGAAGAGTACGCCCGTTTGGGGCTGGATCGTTGGCTGGCGATGCTTGGAGGCTTCCAGCTAGCCTCTGGAGCATGTCTGGTACTTGATTTCGGTACGGCGGCCACTGCTGACTTCATCACGGCAGATGGCGAGCATCTTGGAGGGTTTATCTGTCCTGGCATGCCGCTGATGAGAAATCAGCTGCGCACCCATACTCGAAAAATACGCTATGACGATGTTGCCGCTGAGCGTGCATTGGAAAGCCTTGTACCTGGACGTACCACTGCCCAGGCCGTTGAGCGGGGTTGTACGCTCATGCTGCGTGGATTCGCGCAGTCGCAACTGGAACTGGCCCGCAGTTACTGGGGAAGCGACTTTTCGGTTTTCCTTACGGGTGGTGATGCTGAGTTGGTCGCTGACGCTTTGCCAGGCGCTCGCTTCGTTCCGGACCTGGTATTTGTCGGCTTGGCGATGGCATGCCCTTTGTCTTGAGGTTTTTATGCGTTGGTTGTTTCTGTTGTTGCTGGTCCTCAATGTCTTTTATTACGTCTGGCACCAGCAAGAGGCGCCCTTGCGTGCAAAGGATGTAACGCCCTTGGCGCTATACCGGGGCTCCCAGCAGGATATTCAGTTGTTGAGCGAGTCGGCTGACGCTGTGGCGCGTCGCGATCGGCCCAAGGCTCCAGAGGTTCCTCCAGGTTGCTTGTATGTCGGTGGTTTCGCCGGCCAGGAGCAAGCCCAGTTCCTTGAGCAGCGTCTGATCAGCCTGGATATCAAGGCTCGAATCCAGTCGTTGGTCTCGGCGGGCGCACCTTCTTTCTGGTTGCGTGTAGCACCTGAAAGTCGCCGCCTGGCTGACGATCTGCCGTTTGAAAGCCTTGCTAATGAATTCAATGAGTTAAAACATAAAATAATGCCGTGCGAAGGCATTGCAACTGTCGAATAGTTTGCATAGAATGGCGCCCGCTCCACAGTGATGACCCTTTCGGGAAGTTGGTGTGAAGCGATCGTCACGCAGCTAACCTCATATTTTTAATGAGAAAATGCTTGACAGAAGGTCGGCGTAATGTAAAATGCCGGCTCGCTTAGGAGGGGTTCCCGAGCGGCCAAAGGGATCAGACTGTAAATCTGACGTCTACGACTTCGAAGGTTCGAATCCTTCCCCCTCCACCATTTTTAGCGTGAGCTGCAAGCTCCGCGGGTATAGTTTAGTGGTAGAACCTCAGCCTTCCAAGCTGATGATGCGGGTTCGATTCCCGCTACCCGCTCCAAGTTTGCAGGTTGTGCAAGATGTTTCGCTCTTGTAGCTCAGTTGGTAGAGCACACCCTTGGTAAGGGTGAGGTCAGCGGTTCAAATCCGCTCAAGAGCTCCATATAACAAGGCAGATATGAAAATATCTGCCTTTGTTTTAACAGCTGTCTCGGCTTGATTCTGTTTTACCTGGTGTTATCAGGTTGTTTCAAGTCTCTTGGGGTTGGTTGTTGTAAAGTCTTTTTCAGGCCTGCATAATGGTCGGCCTGATTTTGTTTTAGGTCAGTAGCTCAATTGGCAGAGCGACGGTCTCCAAAACCGTAGGTTGGGGGTTCGATTCCCTCCTGACCTGCCAGATTCACGTGGTGTGTCTGGCTTTCTTTTCACAGGATCTTCATAGATGACTCCTAAGGCTGAAGCTCAAAGCTCTCGTTTCGATCTGGTTAAGTGGCTCGCTGTCGTCGCTTTGGTGGTCGTAGGCGTTGTTGGCAATCAGTATTATTCTGCTTCGCCGATCCTGTACCGCGTACTCGTATTGCTCGCTCTTGCTGCTGTGGCTGTGTTTATCGGTCTGCAGACTGTAAAGGGTAAGTCTTTCGCCGTACTGGTTAAGGAAGCTCGCACCGAAATACGTAAAGTCGTTTGGCCAACTCGCCAAGAAACCACGCAGACCACGCTGATTGTTGTGGCTGTTGTTCTGGTTATGGCGTTGCTGTTGTGGGGTCTTGATTCCCTGCTCGGCTGGCTTGTTTCCTTGATTGTTGGCTAAGGGTGTCCCGTGGCTAAGCGTTGGTACGTTGTGCATGCTTACTCGGGTTACGAGAAGCATGTCATGCGCTCTTTGCTAGAGCGCGTAAAGCTGGCAGGCATGGAAGATGGCTTCGGCGAAATTCTGGTTCCCACTGAAGAAGTGGTAGAGATGCGCAATGGCCAGAAGCGCAAAAGCGAACGCAAGTTCTTCCCTGGCTACGTGCTGGTACAGATGGACATGAATGAGGGTACTTGGCACTTGGTCAAGGACACTCCTCGCGTGATGGGCTTCATCGGCGGTACCGCTGACAAGCCTGCGCCGATCACCGACAAAGAGGCAGAAGCGATTCTGCGTCGTGTTGCTGACGGTAGCGACAAGCCGAAGCCGAAGACATTGTTCGAGCCGGGCGAAGTTGTTCGTGTCACTGATGGTCCGTTTGCTGATTTTAACGGCACTGTCGAAGAAGTTAACTACGAAAAGAGCCGGATCCAAGTGGCAGTGCTCATTTTCGGTCGCTCTACTCCGGTAGAGTTGGAGTTCAGCCAGGTCGAGAAGGTCTAGCTGACAAAGCATCCCAACCCCGCAGCCTTAGGCTGTGGGGTTTTGTCGTCACTGGGATAAACGCGCAAGTAACC
Source organism: Pseudomonas sp. TAE6080 (assembly GCF_018732265.1). Classification (NCBI taxonomy): domain Bacteria; kingdom Pseudomonadati; phylum Pseudomonadota; class Gammaproteobacteria; order Pseudomonadales; family Pseudomonadaceae; genus Pseudomonas; species Pseudomonas sp. TAE6080. The sequence goes on along the minus strand of NZ_JAHIDY010000023.1, from coordinate 101,151 downwards.
GGGGAGCCTTTCGAGGCGCTTGAACCCGTAATTGGAGTGCCTCATGGCCAAGAAGATTACCGCTTACATCAAGCTGCAAGTGAAGGCCGCTCAGGCCAACCCTAGCCCACCCGTCGGTCCAGCTCTGGGTCAGCACGGCGTGAACATCATGGAATTCTGCAAGGCCTTCAACGCCCGCACTCAGGGTATTGAGCCAGGTCTGCCGACTCCAGTGATCATCACTGTATATAGCGACCGTAGCTTCACTTTCGAAACCAAGTCGACCCCGGCTTCGGTTTTGTTGAAGAAAGCTGCTGGTCTGACTAGCGGTTCCGCTCGTCCGAACACCGTTAAGGTTGGCACTGTAACTCGTGCTCAGCTGGAAGAAATCGCGAAAACCAAAAACGCGGATCTGACTGCAGCTGATATGGATGCAGCCGTGCGTACCATCGCCGGTTCTGCTCGTAGCATGGGCCTTAACGTGGAGGGTGTGTAATGGCTAAGCTGACCAAGCGCCAAAAGGCTATCGCCGGCAAAATCGAAGCGGGCAAGTCCTACAACTTTGTAGACGCTGCTGCCCTGCTGACCGAGCTGTCGACTGTCAAGTTCAGCGAGTCCGTTGACGTTGCTGTAAACCTGGGTGTTGACCCACGTAAATCCGACCAGGTCGTTCGTAGCGCTACTGTGCTGCCACACGGTACTGGCAAGACTGTACGTGTTGCTGTCTTCACCCAAGGCCCGGCAGCTGAAGCTGCTCTGGCCGCTGGCGCCGATCGCGTTGGCATGGACGACCTGGCTGCCGAAATGAAAGGCGGCGACCTGAACTATGACGTCGTTATTGCCTCCCCGGATGCAATGCGCGTTGTAGGTCAGTTGGGTCAGATCCTGGGCCCACGTGGCCTGATGCCTAACCCGAAAGTCGGTACCGTAACGCCAGACGTAGCCACCGCGGTTAAAAACGCCAAGGCTGGTCAGGTTCGTTATCGCACCGACAAAAACGGCATCATTCACACCTCCGTTGGCAAGGTCGGCTTCGACGCCGTCAAGCTGAAGGAAAACGTTGAAGCCCTGATCGCTGATCTGAAGCGTATCAAGCCAGCTTCCTCGAAAGGTATCTACGTCAAGCGCGTTACCCTGAGCACCACTATGGGCCCAGGTCTGGTCATCGACCAAGGCTCGCTGGACGTATAAGACACACGTTGGCGTGAGCGATCGCGCCAATTGAAAGATTGGGGTCCCTGCCTGGCGGGGGCTATCCAAGACCGTAGGCGACGCAAGTCTTAAACCATCAAGCCTACGCAGATGGTGCTCCCGGTTCCTTACCGAATCAGACACCAAAACGACATCCGGCCTAGGCCAGATGAAACGGTAACAAGCAGGAGTTAAACCCGTGGCAATTAATCTCGAAGACAAGAAGGCCATCGTCGCTGAAGTCAACGAGGCTGCCAAAGCTGCTCTGTCCGCTGTCGTGGCTGATGCCCGTGGTGTGACAGTAAGCGCTATGACCGGACTCCGTAAAGAGGCTCGTGAAGCTGGCGTATACGTACGTGTTGTACGTAACACCCTGCTCAAGCGCGCTGTTGCTGACACTGAATACAGTGTCCTCAACGACGTGTTCACCGGCCCGACCCTGATTGCGTTCTCCAAAGATCACCCGGGCGCTGCTGCTCGTTTGTTCAAGGAATTCGCCAAGGGTCAGGATAAGTTCGAGATCAAGGCAGCTGCGTTCGAGGGCAAGTTCCTCGCAGCTAACCAAATCGACGTACTGGCAACACTGCCGACCCGTAACGAAGCTATTTCTCAGCTGATGAGCGTGATTCAAGGCGCTACCAGCAAGTTGGCTCGTACTCTGGCCGCAGTTCGCGAGCAAAAAGAAGCTGCCGCAGCCTAAGGCTGAGCGACCTCTCTCGCGTTTTTTTGTTTATTTCGATGGCCGCGTAGGCCGTCCCCCAATTCAGGAAATACAGCAATGTCTATCTCCCAAGACGATATCCTCAACGCCGTAGCTGAAATGTCGGTTCTGCAGGTTGTTGAGCTGATCAAAGCTTTCGAAGAAAAATTCGGCGTTTCCGCTGCCGCTGCTTCCGCTGGCCCAGCTGTTGCTGCTGTTGCTGCTGAAGAGCAAACCGAATTCAACGTCATGCTGCTGGAAGCTGGCGAGAAGAAAGTAAACGTGATCAAGGCAGTACGTGAACTGACCGGTCTGGGCCTGAAAGAAGCCAAGGCTGTAGTTGACGGCGCTCCTGCCCAGGTTCTGGAAGCTGTGTCGAAAGACGCCGCTGACAAAGCCAAAGCTACTCTGGAAGAAGCAGGCGCTAAAGTCGAGCTGAAGTAAGCATCGACCTTGCGTCTCCAGCCCAAGCGTTAAGCTGAAGGCTGATGGCTGGTGGCTCTTGCCACCGGCCTTTTTCCGTTCTTGGCTGTCGACTCGGTCGCCGCCACTAACGCGCTGTAGCCACCCGATGCGGTGGTGCAAACCATGGGGTTTGCAAGATTTTCTGGCTGCTCCCGTCGGGAGGGCCAAACAAGCAGGTGACCAAGCTGGGGAACGCTGATGGCTTACTCATATACTGAGAAAAAACGTATCCGCAAGGACTTTAGCAAGTTGCCGGACGTCATGGATGTCCCGTACCTTCTGGCTATCCAGCTGGATTCGTATCGTGAATTCTTGCAGGCGGGAGCGACCAAAGATCAGTTCCGCGACGTGGGCCTGCATGCGGCCTTCAAATCCGTTTTCCCGATCATCAGCTACTCCGGCAATGCTGCGCTGGAGTACGTCGGTTATCGCCTGGGCGAACCGGCATTTGATGTCAAAGAATGCGTGTTGCGCGGTGTTACGTACGCCGTACCTTTGCGGGTAAAAGTCCGCCTGATCATTTTCGACAAAGAATCGTCGAACAAAGCGATCAAGGACATCAAAGAGCAAGAAGTCTACATGGGCGAAATCCCATTGATGACTGAGAACGGTACCTTCGTTATCAACGGTACCGAGCGTGTAATTGTTTCCCAGCTGCACCGTTCCCCGGGCGTGTTCTTCGACCACGACCGCGGCAAGACGCACAGCTCCGGCAAGCTCCTGTACTCCGCGCGGATCATTCCGTACCGTGGTTCGTGGTTGGACTTCGAGTTCGACCCGAAAGACTGCGTGTTCGTGCGTATCGACCGTCGTCGCAAGCTGCCGGCCTCGGTACTGCTGCGCGCGCTCGGCTATACCACTGAGCAAGTGCTGGACGCCTTCTACACCACCAACGTATTCAGCCTGAAGGATGAAACCCTCAGCCTGGAGCTGATTGCTTCGCGTCTGCGTGGTGAAATTGCGGTCCTGGATATTCAGGACGAGAAGGGCAAGGTCATTGTTGAAGCTGGCCGTCGTATTACTGCGCGCCACATCAACCAGATCGAAAAGGCCGGTATCAAGTCGCTGGACGTGCCTCTGGACTACGTCCTGGGTCGCACCACCGCCAAGGTCATCGTTCACCCGGCTACAGGCGAAATCCTGGCTGAGTGCAACACCGAGCTGAACACCGAGATCCTGGCAAAAATCGCCAAGGCCCAGGTTGTTCGCATCGAGACCCTGTACACCAACGATATCGACTGCGGTCCGTTCGTCTCCGACACCCTGAAGATCGACTCCACCAGCAACCAATTGGAAGCGCTGGTCGAGATCTATCGCATGATGCGTCCTGGCGAGCCACCAACCAAAGACGCTGCCGAAACCCTGTTCAACAACCTGTTCTTCAGCCCAGAGCGCTATGACCTGTCTGCTGTAGGCCGGATGAAGTTCAACCGTCGTATCGGTCGTACCGAGATCGAAGGTTCGGGCGTGTTGTGCAAGGAAGACATCGTTGCGGTCCTGAAGACCTTGGTCGACATCCGTAACGGCAAAGGCATCGTCGATGACATCGACCACTTGGGTAACCGTCGTGTTCGCTGCGTAGGCGAAATGGCCGAGAACCAGTTCCGCGTTGGCCTGGTACGTGTTGAGCGTGCGGTCAAAGAGCGTCTGTCGATGGCTGAAAGCGAAGGCCTGATGCCGCAAGACCTGATCAACGCCAAGCCAGTGGCTGCGGCGGTGAAAGAGTTCTTCGGTTCCAGCCAGCTCTCGCAGTTCATGGACCAGAACAACCCGCTCTCCGAGATCACCCACAAGCGCCGTGTTTCTGCACTGGGCCCGGGCGGTCTGACGCGTGAGCGTGCTGGCTTTGAAGTTCGTGACGTACACCCGACGCACTACGGTCGTGTATGCCCGATCGAAACGCCGGAAGGTCCGAACATCGGCCTGATCAACTCCCTGGCGGCCTATGCGCGCACCAACCAGTACGGCTTCCTGGAAAGCCCGTACCGTGTGGTGAAAGACGCGTTGGTCACCGACGAGATCGTCTTCCTGTCCGCCATCGAAGAAGCTGATCACGTGATCGCTCAGGCTTCGGCCACGATGAACGACAAGAAAGTCCTGATCGACGAGCTGGTAGCTGTTCGTCACCTGAACGAGTTCACCGTCAAGGCGCCGGAAGACGTCACCTTGATGGACGTGTCGCCCAAGCAGGTAGTTTCGGTCGCAGCGTCGCTGATCCCGTTCCTGGAACACGATGACGCCAACCGTGCGTTGATGGGTTCCAACATGCAGCGTCAGGCTGTACCCACCCTGCGTGCCGACAAGCCGCTGGTAGGTACCGGCATGGAGCGTAACGTAGCTCGTGACTCCGGCGTTTGCGTCGTGGCTCGTCGTGGCGGCGTGATCGACTCTGTTGATGCCAGCCGTATCGTGGTTCGTGTTGCCGATGACGAAGTTGAAACTGGCGAAGCCGGTGTCGACATCTACAACCTGACCAAGTACACCCGCTCCAACCAGAACACCTGCATCAACCAGCGTCCGCTGGTGCGTAAGGGTGATCGGGTTCAGCGCAGCGACATCATGGCAGACGGTCCGTCCACCGATATGGGTGAGCTGGCACTGGGCCAGAACATGCGCATCGCGTTCATGGCCTGGAACGGTTACAACTTCGAAGACTCCATCTGCCTGTCCGAGCGTGTGGTTCAGGAAGATCGCTTCACCACGATCCACATTCAGGAACTGACCTGTGTGGCGCGTGACACCAAGCTTGGGCCTGAAGAGATCACTGCAGACATCCCGAACGTGGGTGAAGCTGCACTGAACAAGCTGGACGAAGCTGGTATCGTTTACGTAGGTGCTGAAGTTGGCGCTGGCGACATTCTGGTAGGTAAGGTCACTCCGAAAGGCGAGACCCAACTGACGCCAGAAGAGAAGCTGTTGCGTGCCATCTTCGGTGAAAAAGCCAGCGACGTTAAAGACACCTCCCTGCGCGTACCTACCGGTACCAAGGGTACTGTCATCGACGTACAGGTCTTCACCCGTGACGGTGTTGAGCGTGATGCTCGTGCACTGTCCATCGAGAAGACCCAGCTCGACGAGATCCGTAAGGACCTGAACGAAGAGTTCCGTATCGTTGAAGGCGCGACCTTCGAGCGTCTGCGTTCTGCCCTGGTAGGCCACAAGGCCGAAGGCGGCGCCGGCCTGAAGAAAGGTCAGGACATCACCGACGAAATCCTCGACGGTCTTGAGCACGGCCAGTGGTTCAAACTGCGCATGGCTGAAGATGCTCTGAACGAGCAGCTCGAAAAGGCCCAGGCCTACATCGTTGATCGCCGCCGTCTGCTGGACGACAAGTTCGAAGACAAGAAGCGCAAACTGCAGCAGGGCGATGACCTGGCTCCAGGCGTGCTGAAAATCGTCAAGGTTTACCTGGCAATCCGTCGTCGCATCCAGCCGGGCGACAAGATGGCCGGTCGTCACGGTAACAAAGGTGTGGTCTCTGTGATCATGCCGGTTGAAGACATGCCGCACGATGCCAATGGCACCCCGGTCGACGTCGTCCTCAACCCGTTGGGCGTACCTTCGCGTATGAACGTTGGTCAGATCCTTGAAACCCACCTGGGCCTCGCGGCCAAAGGTCTGGGCGAGAAGATCAACCGTATGATCGAAGAGCAGCGCAAGGTCGCTGACCTGCGTAAGTTCCTGCACGAGATCTACAACGAGATCGGCGGTCGCAACGAAGAGCTGGACACCTTCACCGACCAGGAAATCCTGGATCTGGCGAAGAACCTGCGCGGTGGCGTTCCAATGGCTACCCCAGTGTTCGACGGTGCCAAGGAAAGCGAAATCAAGGCCATGCTGAAACTGGCAGACCTGCCAGAAAGCGGCCAGATGCAGCTGTTCGACGGCCGTACCGGCAACAAGTTCGAGCGCCCGGTTACTGTTGGCTACATGTACATGCTGAAGCTGAACCACTTGGTAGACGACAAGATGCACGCTCGTTCTACCGGTTCGTACAGCCTGGTTACCCAGCAGCCGCTGGGTGGTAAGGCTCAGTTCGGTGGTCAGCGTTTCGGGGAGATGGAGGTCTGGGCACTGGAAGCATACGGTGCTGCATACACTCTGCAAGAAATGCTCACAGTGAAGTCGGACGATGTGAACGGTCGTACCAAGATGTACAAAAACATCGTGGACGGCGATCACCGTATGGAGCCGGGCATGCCCGAGTCCTTCAACGTGTTGATCAAAGAAATTCGTTCCCTCGGCATCGATATCGATCTGGAAACCGAATAACACGTGACGCGAATCGAGAGCGGGGCTATTTAGCCCGCTCTCTGCTCCGCCAGGAGGAAAGGCCTTGAAAGACCTACTGAATTTGCTGAAAAACCAGGGTCAAGTCGAAGAGTTCGACGCCATCCGTATTGGATTGGCATCGCCTGAGATGATCCGTTCGTGGTCGTTCGGTGAAGTTAAAAAGCCGGAAACCATCAACTACCGTACGTTCAAACCTGAGCGTGACGGCCTGTTCTGCGCCAAGATCTTTGGCCCGGTAAAGGATTACGAGTGCCTGTGCGGTAAGTACAAGCGCTTGAAACACCGTGGTGTGATCTGCGAGAAGTGCGGCGTTGAAGTTGCACTGGCCAAGGTTCGTCGTGAGCGCATGGCGCACATCGAGCTGGCTTCGCCGGTTGCCCACATCTGGTTCCTGAAATCGCTGCCGTCCCGTATCGGCTTGCTGATGGACATGACCCTGCGTGATATCGAACGCGTTCTCTACTTCGAGAGCTATGTCGTTATCGATCCAGGCATGACCACCCTTGAAAAGGGTCAGCTGCTGAACGACGAACAGTACTTCGAAGCGCTGGAAGAGTTCGGCGACGATTTCGATGCCCGCATGGGTGCCGAAGCTGTCCGCGAACTGCTGCACGCTATCGACCTGGAGCACGAGATTGGCCGTCTGCGCGAAGAGATTCCGCAAACCAACTCCGAAACCAAGATCAAGAAGCTGTCCAAGCGTCTGAAGTTGATGGAAGCCTTCCAGGGTTCCGGCAACCTGCCAGAGTGGATGGTGCTGACCGTTCTGCCGGTTCTGCCGCCAGACCTGCGTCCGCTGGTACCGTTGGACGGTGGTCGTTTCGCGACGTCCGACCTCAACGACCTGTACCGCCGCGTGATCAACCGTAACAACCGCTTGAAGCGCCTGCTTGATCTGTCCGCTCCGGACATCATCGTGCGCAACGAAAAGCGTATGTTGCAGGAAGCTGTCGACGCCTTGCTCGACAACGGTCGTCGTGGCCGCGCTATCACTGGTTCCAACAAGCGTCCTCTGAAATCCCTGGCTGACATGATCAAGGGTAAGCAGGGTCGTTTCCGTCAGAACTTGCTCGGTAAGCGTGTTGACTACTCCGGTCGTTCGGTAATTACCGTAGGCCCGACCCTGCGTCTGCACCAGTGCGGTCTGCCTAAGAAGATGGCGCTGGAGCTGTTCAAGCCGTTCATCTTCGGCAAGCTCGAAATGCGCGGTCTCGCGACCACCATCAAAGCGGCCAAGAAAATGGTCGAGCGCGAACTGCCAGAGGTTTGGGACGTTCTTGCTGAAGTGATCCGCGAACACCCGGTTCTCCTCAACCGTGCACCGACCCTTCACCGTCTGGGTATCCAGGCGTTTGAACCAGTACTGATCGAAGGTAAGGCTATCCAGCTGCACCCTCTGGTCTGTGCTGCGTACAACGCCGACTTCGACGGCGACCAAATGGCCGTGCACGTACCGCTGACACTGGAAGCCCAGTTGGAAGCGCGTGCGTTGATGATGTCGACCAACAACATTCTGTCGCCAGCCAACGGTGAGCCAATCATCGTTCCGTCGCAGGACGTTGTATTGGGTCTGTACTACATGACCCGTGAAGCGATCAACGCCAAGGGCGAAGGTCGTGTGTTCGCTGACCTGCAAGAAGTTGACCGTGTGTTCCGTGCCGGCGAAGCCGCACTGCACGCCAAGGTCAAGGTGCGGATCCACGAAACCGTCAACGACCGTGACGGCGGCAGCGTGAGCAACGTTCGTATCGTCGACACCACTGTCGGCCGTGCGCTGTTGTACCAGGTTGTGCCAAAAGGCCTGTCTTACGACGTCGTCAACCTGCCGATGAAGAAAAAGGCGATCTCCAAGCTGATCAACCAGTGCTACCGCGTGGTTGGTCTGAAAGAGACCGTGATCTTCGCTGACCAGTTGATGTACACCGGTTTTGCTTACTCGACCATTTCCGGCGTTTCCATCGGTGTTAACGACTTCGTTATCCCGGATGAAAAAGCCCGCATCATCAGTGCTGCCACTGACGAAGTGAAAGAGATCGAGAGCCAGTACGCCTCGGGCCTGGTAACCCAGGGCGAGAAGTACAACAAAGTGATCGACCTTTGGTCCAAGGCCAACGACGAAGTGTCCAAGGCGATGATGGCCAACCTCTCGAAAGAGAAAGTCATCGACCGTCATGGCGTCGAAGTCGATCAAGAGTCTTTCAACTCGATGTACATGATGGCCGACTCGGGCGCACGGGGTTCTGCTGCGCAGATCCGTCAGCTCGCCGGTATGCGTGGCCTGATGGCCAAGCCGGACGGTTCCATCATCGAAACGCCGATTACTGCGAACTTCCGTGAAGGTTTGAGCGTACTTCAGTACTTCATCTCCACGCACGGTGCTCGTAAAGGTCTGGCGGATACCGCGTTGAAAACCGCTAACTCCGGTTACCTGACTCGTCGTCTGGTAGACGTTGCACAAGATCTGGTTGTGACCGAGATCGATTGCGGCACCGAGCACGGCCTGCTGATGACTCCGCATATTGAAGGCGGTGACGTTGTAGAGCCGCTGGGTGAGCGCGTATTGGGTCGTGTTATTGCCCGTGACGTATTCAAGCCAGGTACCGAGGAAGTTATCGTTCCTGCCGGCACCCTGGTAGATGAGAAGTGGGTCGAGTTCATCGAACTCAACAGCATCGACGAAGTGATTGTTCGCTCGCCGATCAGCTGCGAAACCCGCTACGGCATCTGCGCCAAGTGCTATGGCCGTGACTTGGCTCGTGGTCACCAGGTGAACATCGGTGAAGCGGTCGGCGTTATCGCTGCCCAGTCCATCGGTGAGCCGGGTACCCAGCTGACCATGCGTACGTTCCACATCGGTGGTGCGGCAAGCCGGACCTCCGCGGCTGACAGCGTTCAGGTGAAGAATGGCGGTACTGTCCGTCTGCACAACCTGAAACACGTTGAGCGAGTGGATGGCCACTTGGTTGCTGTGTCCCGTTCCGGTGAGCTGGCAATCGCTGATGACTTCGGTCGTGAGCGCGAGCGTTACAAGCTGCCGTACGGTGCTGTGATTTCGGTTAAGGAAGGTGACAAGGTCGACGCTGGCGCAATCGTGGCCAAGTGGGATCCGCACACTCACCCAATCGTTACCGAAATGAAAGGTACCGTGACCTACGTGGGCATGGAAGAAGGCATCACGATCAAGCGTCAGACTGACGAATTGACCGGTATGACCAACATTGAAGTACTCGACGCCAAAGATCGTCCAGCTGCCGGTAAAGACATCCGTCCTGCCGTGAAGATGGTCGATGACAACGGCAAGGATCTGTTGCTGCCAGGCACTGACGTTATCGCTCAGTACTTCCTGCCAGCCAACGCCCTGGTCGGTGTAGCGGATGGTGCGAAGATCGCGATCGGTGATGTTATCGCGCGTATCCCGCAAGAAACTTCGAAGACCCGCGACATCACCGGTGGTTTGCCGCGTGTTGCCGACTTGTTCGAAGCTCGTCGTCCGAAAGAAGCGTCGATTCTGGCTGAAGTCAGCGGCACCATCGCGTTCGGTAAAGAGACCAAGGGCAAGCGCCGTCTGGTCATTACCCCGAACGACGGTACCGATCCGTACGAAGAGCTGATTCCGAAGTGGCGTCACCTGAACGTCTTCGAAGGCGAACAGGTAAACCGCGGCGAAGTTATCTCCGACGGCCCGAGCGATCCACACGACATCCTGCGTCTGCTGGGTGTGAGTGCGCTGGCCAAGTACATCGTTAACGAGATCCAGGACGTTTACCGTCTGCAGGGCGTGAAGATCAACGATAAGCACATCGAGACCATCCTGCGTCAGATGCTGCGTAAAGTTGAAATCGCTGAATCCGGCGATTCGAGTTTCATCAAGGGCGACCAGATGGAACTGACTCACGTACTGGTAGAAAACGAGCGTCTGAGCACGGAAGACAAGTTTGTCTCCAAGTTCACTCGTGTTCTGCTGGGTATCACCAAGGCGTCGTTGTCCACCGAATCGTTCATCTCGGCGGCTTCCTTCCAGGAAACCACTCGCGTACTGACCGAAGCGGCGGTAACCGGCAAGCGCGATTACCTGCGCGGCCTGAAAGAAAACGTGGTTGTGGGTCGTCTGATCCCAGCCGGTACCGGCTTGGCCTACCACAGCGAGCGCAAGCGTCGCCGTGAACTCGACAAGCCGCTGCGCGTAAGCGCCAGTGAAGTGGAAGCTGCACTGACCGAAGCGCTGAACTCTAGCGGTAACTGAGTTCTGCGATAAATAAGACCGGGCCCTGGCAGCCCCGTTCGTCGGAACAAGACAGTTTTGTCGGGTTTCGATGGAGGGGGAGGTCGGGGCCTTGCCTTGACTGGGGGCAAGATCCTCTTTAGACTCTTGTACCCCTAAATTTGGCGGGAATTCGTTCCTGCCATTTTGCTTTTCTTGCAAGACAATAGCGTCGCAAGACAACAGTGGAGCTAGTAGATGGCAACTATCAACCAGCTGGTACGTCAGCCGCGTAAGCGTATCGTCGAGAAATCCGACGTGCCTGCGCTGCAGAACTGCCCGCAACGTCGTGGCGTATGCACCCGTGTGTATACCACCACGCCGAAAAAACCTAACTCGGCACTGCGTAAAGTATGCCGTGTGCGCCTGACCAACGGTTTCGAGGTTTCCTCGTACATCGGCGGTGAAGGCCACAACCTGCAAGAGCACAGCGTGGTACTGATCCGCGGCGGTCGTGTAAAAGACTTGCCAGGTGTTCGTTACCACACCGTACGCGGCTCCTTGGATACTTCCGGCGTTAAAGGTCGTAACCAGGGTCGTTCGAAGTACGGTACCAAGAAGCCTAAGTAGTAGCGGCTTTTTGTAAACTGAATCATCTTATTTTCTGAGTCGATAAGAGTAAGGTCGGAGGCGTCCCGCAAGGGCACCGATTCCGAACGAACCTGAAGACCGTTTGAGGGCTTATCCATGCCAAGAAGACGCGTAGCAGCCAAGCGCGAAGTGCTTGACGATCCAAAATACGGAAGCCAAATTCTGGCCAAGTTCATGAACCACGTGATGGAAAGCGGCAAGAAAGCCGTTGCCGAGCGTATCGTTTATGGCGCGCTGGAAAAGGTTAAAGAACGCAAGAACAGCGACCCCCTGGAAATCTTCGAGAAAGCTCTCGACGCCATCGCTCCGCTGGTCGAAGTGAAGTCGCGCCGTGTAGGCGGTGCTACTTACCAGGTTCCGGTTGAAGTTCGCCCGTCCCGTCGTAACGCCCTGGCAATGCGCTGGTTGGTAGACTTCGCCCGTAAGCGCGGCGAGAAGTCTATGGCTCTGCGTTTGGCCGGCGAGCTGTTGGACGCTGCTGAAGGTAAAGGTGCTGCTGTTAAGAAGCGTGAAGACGTGCACCGTATGGCTGAAGCTAACAAAGCTTTCTCGCACTACCGCTTCTAATCTTAGCTTCACTAATTTTGCGAGGGCTTTATGGCTCGTACTACTCCGATTAGCCGCTACCGTAACATCGGTATCGTTGCTCACGTGGATGCTGGTAAAACCACCACCACCGAGCGCGTACTGTTTTACACCGGCAAAAGTCACAAGATGGGCGAGGTGCATGATGGCGCCGCGACCACAGACTGGATGGTTCAGGAGCAGGAGCGTGGTATTACCATTACTTCTGCTGCTATTACCGCCTTCTGGAAGGGTTCCGAGAAGCAGTACAAAGATGAGCACCGCTTCAACGTAATCGATACCCCGGGCCACGTAGACTTCACCATTGAAGTTGAACGTTCCCTGCGCGTACTCGACGGCGCTGTCGTTGTGTTCTGCGGTACCTCGGGTGTTGAGCCTCAGTCGGAAACCGTATGGCGTCAAGCCAACAAGTACGGTGTTCCACGTCTTGTTTACGTAAACAAGATGGACCGTGCTGGTGCCAACTTCCTGCGCGTGATCGGTCAGATCAAGCAGCGTTTGGGTCATACCCCGGTTCCAATCCAATTGGCCATCGGTTCTGAAGACAATTTCCAGGGGCAGATCGATCTGCTGACCATGGAAGCTGTTTACTGGAACGATGCTGACAAAGGTATGGTTCCTGTTCGCAAGCCAATCCCTGCTGATATGCAGGAACTGGCTGACGAATGGCGCAACAACATGGTTGAAGCTGCGGCCGAAGCCAACGAAGAGCTGATGAACAAGTACCTCGAAGGTGAAGAACTCACCAACGTGGAAATCAAGGCCGCTCTGCGTCAGCGTACTATCGCTGGTGAGATCGTCTTGGCTGTTTGCGGTTCCTCGTTCAAGAACAAGGGCGTTCCCCTGGTTCTCGATGCTGTGATCGACTACCTGCCAGCGCCAGTTGATATTCCTGCCATCAAGGGTACTGACCCGGATGACGAGACTATCGAGCTGGAGCGTCATGCAGACGACGCAGAACCGTTCTCCGCTTTGGCATTTAAAATTGCCACTGACCCATTCGTGGGTACCTTGACCTTCGTCCGTGTTTACTCGGGCGTGTTGAACTCCGGCGACGGCGTGATCAACTCGGTTAAAGGTAAAAAAGAGCGCGTGGGTCGTATGGTGCAAATGCACGCAAACGCCCGTGAAGAAATCAAGGAAGTACGCGCTGGTGACATCGCGGCCTTGATCGGCATGAAGGACGTCACCACTGGTGAAACCTTGTGCAACGCTGACAAGCCAATCATCCTGGTTCGCATGGACTTCCCGGAGCCGGTTATCTCGGTTGCCGTAGAGCCTAAGACCAAGGATGACCAGGAAAAAATGGGTATCGCTCTGGGCAAACTTGCTCAGGAAGATCCATCTTTCCGCGTCAAGACTGATGAAGAGACTGGTCAAACGATCATCTCCGGCATGGGCGAGCTGCACCTGGACATCCTGGTTGACCGGATGCGCCGTGAGTTCAACGTCGAAGCCAACATCGGTAAGCCTCAGGTTTCCTATCGTGAGCGCATCACGAAGAACTGTGAAATCGAAGGCAAGTTCGTTCGTCAGTCCGGCGGTCGTGGTCAGTTCGGTCACTGCTGGATCCGTTTTGCTCCTGCTGACGAAGGTCAGGAAGGTCTGCAATTCGTGAACGAAGTGGTAGGTGGTGTGGTTCCTAAGGAATACATCCCTGCTATCCAGAAGGGCATCGAAGAGCAGATGAAGAACGGTGTTGTTGCCGGCTATCCGCTGATCGGCCTGAAAGCAACCGTTTTTGACGGTTCTTACCACGACGTCGACTCCAACGAGATGGCGTTTAAGGTGGCTGCTTCCATGGCAACCAAGCAACTGGCCCAGAAGGGTGGTGGTGAGTTGCTTGAGCCAATCATGGCGGTAGAAGTTGTTACACCTGAAGACTATATGGGTGATGTCATGGGCGACCTTAACCGTCGTCGCGGCATGATCTTGGGTATGGAAGACACGGTTTCCGGCAAAGTGATTCGCGCCGAGGTTCCGTTGGGTGAGATGTTCGGTTATGCGACCGACGTTCGCTCCATGTCCCAGGGTCGCGCAAGCTACTCTATGGAATTCAAAAAATACAACACAGCTCCGGCGCATATCGCTGAAACTGTATCCAAAAAACAAGGCTGATTCAGTCCTTTAGGCAAGGAGTTAATTGTCGTGGCTAAAGAAAAATTTGATCGTTCCCTACCGCACGTCAACGTTGGCACCATCGGTCACGTTGACCACGGTAAAACCACTCTGACTGCTGCTCTGACTCGCGTTTGCTCCGAAGTATTCGGTTCCGCAATCGTTGATTTCGATAAAATCGACAGCGCGCCAGAAGAAAAAGCTCGTGGTATCACCATCAACACCGCGCACGTTGAATACAACTCGCTGATCCGTCACTACGCTCACGTTGACTGCCCAGGTCACGCTGACTATGTGAAGAACATGATCACCGGTGCTGCTCAAATGGACGGCGCTATCCTGGTTTGTTCGGCCGCTGATGGTCCGATGCCACAAACCCGTGAGCACATCCTGCTGTCCCGTCAGGTTGGCGTTCCGTACATCGTGGTTTACCTGAACAAGGCTGACCTGGTAGACGACGCTGAGCTGCTGGAACTGGTTGAGATGGAAGTGCGCGATCTGCTGAGCACTTACGACTTCCCAGGCGACGACACTCCGATCATCATCGGTTCTGCTCGTATGGCTCTGGAAGGCAAAGACGATAACGAAATGGGCACCACGTCCGTTCGTAAACTGGTTGAGACTCTGGACAGCTACATCCCAGATCCAGTTCGTGTTATCGACAAGCCGTTCCTGATGCCAATCGAAGACGTATTCTCGATCTCCGGTCGCGGTACTGTTGTAACTGGTCGTATCGAGCGCGGTATCGTCAAGGTTCAAGATCCACTGGAAATCGTTGGTCTGCGTGACACTACCGTCACCACCTGCACCGGTGTTGAAATGTTCCGTAAGCTGCTCGACGAAGGTCGTGCTGGCGAGAACTGCGGCGTTCTGCTGCGTGGTACCAAGCGTGACGACGTTGAGCGTGGCCAGGTTCTGGTTAAGCCGGGTTCGGTTAAGCCGCACACCAAGTTCGAAGCTGAAGTGTACGTGCTGAGCAAAGAAGAAGGCGGTCGTCACACTCCGTTCTTCAAAGGCTACCGTCCACAGTTCTACTTCCGTACTACCGACGTAACCGGTAACTGCGAACTGCCGGAAGGCGTAGAAATGGTAATGCCAGGCGACAACATCAAAATGGTTGTCACCCTGATCAAGACCATCGCTATGGAAGACGGTCTGCGCTTCGCAATTCGTGAAGGCGGCCGTACCGTTGGTGCTGGTGTTGTAGCTAAAATCATCGAGTAATTATCTCTTCTGAGATAGCTCGGTTTTTTGAGAAGGCCTCCGCTTAGCGGAGGCCTTTTTTATTGGGTTGACACCTATCTGGGGCGTCTATAGAATTGCGCCTCCTTTTAACGGGCGTATTGCGCTCGCTGGGAATAGCAGCCGGAGTCTGAAATCCAATGCAAAATCAGCAAATCCGTATCAGGTTGAAGGCTTTTGACCATCGCCTGATCGACCAATCCACCCAGGAAATCGTGGAAACCGCGAAACGTACTGGGGCACAAGTGCGTGGTCCTATTCCACTGCCTACCCGCAAAGAGCGGTTCACCGTTCTGGTCTCCCCGCACGTCAACAAAGACGCGCGTGACCAGTACGAGATCCGTACTCATAAGCGCGTTCTGGACATCGTCCAGCCAACGGATAAAACCGTTGATGCACTTATGAAGCTTGATCTGGCGGCCGGTGTGGAAGTACAGATCAGCCTCGGCTAAGACTCGGGTCTTAGTCGTGTAACGCTCTGAAATGGGCGGCCATAGCGGGTGAAAGCCCCGTACACTCATGAGGTTTACAACATGACTATTGGTGTAGTCGGTCGTAAATGCGGTATGACCCGTATTTTCACCGAAGAAGGTGTCTCCATTCCGGTCACGGTCATTGAGATCGAACCGAATCGCGTCACCCAGTTCAAAACTGAAGAGACCGATGGCTATCGTGCAGTGCAAGTCACTGTCGGCGAGCGTCGTGCTTCGCGCGTGACTGCTGCTCAAGCAGGTCACTTCGCTAAAGCAAACGTTGCAGCTGGTCGCACTGTTATGGAGTTCCGTCTTGAAGACGGCGACTACCAGGCTGGCGATCTGATCAACGCTGAAATCTTCGCCGCTGGTCAACTGGTTGATGTAACCGGTCAGTCCAAGGGTAAAGGCTTCCAGGGTACGATCAAGCGTTGGAATTTCCGTGGCCAAGACAACACTCACGGTAACTCCGTTTCCCACCGCGTCCCGGGCTCTATTGGCCAGTGCCAGACTCCTGGTCGTGTATTCAAGGGCAAAAAAATGTCCGGTCATATGGGCGCTGAGCGCGTGACCGTGCAGTCCCTCGAAGTAGTGCGCGTCGACGCTGAACGCAATCTGTTGTTGGTCAAGGGTGCTGTTCCTGGCGCTACTGGCGGCAACCTGGTTGTACGTCCAGCGGCCAAGGCTCGCGGTTAAGGGGAAGCTGACATGCAATTAAATGTAAATGACGCTCAAGCGATCGAAGTTTCCGAACTGACGTTTGGCGGCGAGTTCAACGAGACGCTGGTTCACCAAGCAGTCGTGGCCTACATGGCCGGCGGCCGTCAAGGTAGCAAGCAGCAAAAGACCCGTTCCGACGTTCGTGGTGGCGGTAAGCGCCCTTGGCGTCAGAAAGGTACTGGCCGTGCTCGTGCCGGTACTATCCGTAGCCCAATCTGGCGTGGCGGTGGTACCACTTTCGCAGCTCGTCCGCAGGATCACTCGCAGAAGCTCAACAAGAAGATGTATCGCGCAGCACTGCGCTCCATCCTTGCTGAACTCGTGCGTACTGATCGTCTGGTCGTGGTTCAGGACTTCGCTGTTGAAGGTCCGAAAACCAAAGATCTGCTGGGCAAGCTGAACAACATGAATCTGACCGACGTTCTGATCGTGTCCGAAGCTGTTGATCAGAACCTGTACCTGGCTGCTCGCAACCTGCCACACGTTGATGTACGTGACGTGCAAGGTTCCGATCCAGTTAGTCTGATCGCATACGACAAGGTGTTGATCACCGTGTCGGCCGTGAAGAAATTCGAGGAGCTGCTGGGATGAACCAGGAACGCGTATTTAAAGTTCTGCTTGGCCCGCACGTTTCCGAAAAGGCTACGGTTCTGGCTGACAAGAAAGGCCAGTTCGTTTTCAAGGTTGCAACTGACGCAACCAAGCTGGAAATCAAGAAGGCCGTCGAAAGCCTGTTCAGCGTGAAAGTAGAGCGTGTTACTACCCTGAATGTTCTGGGTAAGAGCAAGCGCACTGCTCGCGGTCTGGGCAAGCGTAATGACTGGAAGAAGGCAGTTATCTCCCTTCAGCCAGGCCAAGATCTCGATTTCAGCAGCAGTGCTGAGTAAGGAAGGGGTGCATCATGGCAATCGTTAAATGCAAACCGACTTCCCCTGGCCGCCGTTTTGTGGTCAAGGTGGTCAACCAGGAGCTGCATAAAGGCGCTCCTCACGCACCGCTGCTCGAGAAGAAATCGAAGACTGGTGGTCGTAACAACAATGGTCGTATTACCACTCGTCACATCGGTGGTGGCCATAAGCAGCATTATCGTCTGGTCGATTTCCGTCGCAACGACAAAGATGGCATCTCTGCCACTGTCGAGCGTATCGAATACGATCCAAACCGTACTGCTCACATCGCTCTGCTGCTGTACGCAGATGGCGAGCGTCGCTACATCATCGCGCCTAAAGGCGTGAGTGCTGGCGACCAGCTGATCGCAGGTGCCCTGGCACCGATCAAGCCGGGCAACGCTCTGCAACTGCGTAACATTCCAGTTGGTAGCACCGTACACGGCA
This sequence comes from Pseudomonas sp. TAE6080, assembly GCF_018732265.1. Taxonomy (NCBI): domain Bacteria; kingdom Pseudomonadati; phylum Pseudomonadota; class Gammaproteobacteria; order Pseudomonadales; family Pseudomonadaceae; genus Pseudomonas; species Pseudomonas sp. TAE6080. Next base: position 83,199 of record NZ_JAHIDY010000023.1, on the reverse strand, counting down.
TCGAATTGAAGCCAGGTAAAGGCGCGCAGATCGCTCGTTCCGCTGGTGCTTCGGCTCAGCTGATCGCTCGTGAAGGTGTCTACGTGACCCTGCGTCTGCGTTCTGGTGAGATGCGTAAAGTACTGGCTGAATGCCGTGCGACCCTGGGCGAAGTCTCGAACTCCGAGCACAGCCTGCGTTCGCTGGGTAAAGCTGGTGCCAAACGCTGGCGTGGCGTTCGCCCAACCGTTCGTGGTGTTGCCATGAACCCGGTTGACCACCCACACGGTGGTGGTGAAGGTCGTACCTCTGGTGGTCGTCATCCGGTATCGCCATGGGGCTTCCCGACTAAGGGCGCGAAGACTCGTGGTAATAAGCGTACCGACAAAATGATCGTCCGTCGTCGCAAGTAAATAGAGGGATACGACAGTGCCACGTTCTCTGAAAAAAGGTCCTTTTATTGATCTTCACCTACTGAAGAAGATCGAAGTGGCGGCGGAAAAGAACGATCGCAAACCAGTTAAGACCTGGTCGCGCCGTTCTATGATCCTGCCACAAATGGTCGGTTTGACCATCGCAGTACACAACGGTCGCCAACACGTCCCAGTTCTCGTTAACGAAGACATGGTCGGCCACAAACTGGGCGAGTTTGCCGGTACCCGCACTTACCGTGGGCACGTGGCAGACAAGAAAGCCAAGCGTTAAGGGGTTAGGAAATGGAAGTAGCCGCTAAGTTGTCGGGCGCTCGAATCTCCGCCCAGAAAGCCCGCTTGGTCGCCGACCAGATCCGCGGGAAGAAGGTGGGCGAAGCGCTCAACCTGTTGGCTTTCAGCAGTAAGAAAGCCGCCGAGATCATGAAGAAAGTGCTGGAGTCGGCCGTAGCCAACGCCGAGCATAACGAAGGCGCAGACGTTGATGACCTGAAGGTCAGCACCGTTTTCGTCAACGAAGGGCGTTCGCTGAAGCGTATCATGCCGCGTGCCAAAGGCCGTGCTGATCGCATCGTCAAGCGGTCTTGCCATATCACTGTCAAGGTTGCTGACAAGTAACGGAGTCGAAGAGATGGGTCAGAAAGTACATCCCATTGGCATTCGCCTGGGAATCGTCAAGGAGCACACCTCCGTCTGGTACGCAGACGGTCGGACTTATGCGGACTATTTGTTCGCTGATCTGAAGGTGCGTGAGTATCTCCAAGACAAACTAAAAAGCGCGTCCGTAAGCCGTATCGATATCCATCGTCCGGCCCAAACTGCACGTATCACCATCCACACCGCTCGTCCAGGTATCGTTATCGGGAAGAAAGGTGAAGATGTTGAGAAACTGCGTCAGGACCTGACCAAGCAAATGGGTGTGCCTGTGCACATCAATATCGAAGAGATCCGCAAGCCGGAGCTCGACGGTATGCTGGTTGCGCAGAGCGTAGCTCAGCAGCTGGAGCGCCGCGTAATGTTCCGTCGTGCTATGAAGCGCGCCGTGCAAAACGCCATGCGTATTGGTGCCAAGGGCATCAAAATCCAAGTGAGCGGTCGTCTCGGCGGTGCTGAAATCGCACGTACTGAATGGTATCGCGAAGGTCGTGTGCCGTTGCACACCCTGCGTGCCGACATCGACTATGCCAACTACGAAGCTCACACCACTTACGGTGTGATCGGTGTAAAGGTTTGGATCTTCAAAGGCGAAGTAATTGGTGGTCGCCAAGAAGAACTGAAACCACAAGCACCAGCGCCTCGTAAAAAAGCTGCTAAGTAAGGGGTACGCCAAATGTTGCAACCTAAGCGTACGAAGTTCCGCAAGCAGATGACAGGCCACAACCGTGGTCTGGCTCAGCGCGGTAGCAAAGTCAGCTTCGGCGAGTTCGCGCTGAAGTCTGTAGCTCGTGGTCGTCTCACCGCTCGTCAGATCGAGTCAGCGCGTCGTGCACTGACCCGTCACGTAAAACGTGGCGGCAAGATCTGGATCCGTGTATTCCCGGACAAGCCGATCTCCAAAAAGCCTCTTGAGGTTCGGATGGGTAAAGGTAAGGGTAACGTGGAATACTGGGTAGCCCAGATTCAGCCAGGCAAAGTCCTGTATGAAATCGAGGGTGTAACTGAAGAGCTGGCGCGTGAGGCTTTTGCCCTGGCTGCTGCAAAGCTGCCGCTCGCCACCGCCTTTGTTAAACGGACGGTGATGTGATGAAAGCGAATGAACTTCGTGAAAAATCCGCACAGCAGCTGAACGAGCAACTGCTCGGCCTGCTGCGCGACCAGTTCAATCTGCGTATGCAGAAAGCAACTGGCCAGTTGGGGCAGTCTCATCTGCTCTCGCAAGTTAAGCGTGACATCGCTCGCGTGAAGACTGTGCTCAACCAGCAGGCAGGTAAGTGATCATGGCTGAAGCCGAAAAGACTGTCCGTACGCTGACTGGCCGTGTTGTCAGCGACAAGATGGACAAAACCATCACCGTTTTGATCGAGCGTCGCGTTAAGCACCCGATCTACGGTAAATATGTTAAGCGTTCGACTAAGCTGCACGCGCACGACGAAACCAATCAGTGCCACATCGGCGACAAAGTCACTATTCGTGAAACTCGTCCGCTGGCCAAGACCAAGTCTTGGGCACTGGTTGATGTTCTCGAACGCGCTGTGGAAGTCTAAGGACTAGGGGTCGGAGAAATTATATGATTCAGACTCAATCCATGCTCGATGTGGCCGATAACAGCGGCGCTCGCCGTGTTATGTGCATCAAGGTGCTGGGTGGCTCCCATCGTCGTTACGCTGGTATCGGTGACATCATCAAAGTTACCGTCAAGGAAGCAATTCCTCGCGGTAAAGTGAAAAAAGGCCAAGTGATGACTGCTGTTGTAGTCCGCACTCGTCACGGCGTACGCCGTGCTGATGGCTCCATTATCCGCTTTGATGGCAACGCTGCTGTTCTTCTGAACAACAAGCAAGAGCCGATCGGCACCCGTATCTTTGGGCCAGTGACCCGTGAACTTCGTACTGAGAAGTTCATGAAGATCGTCTCGCTCGCCCCAGAAGTGCTGTAAGGAGATCCGACATGCAAAAGATTCGTCGTGACGACGAGATCATCGTGATCGCCGGCAAAGACAAAGGTAAGCGCGGTAAGGTGCTGAAGGTTCTTGCTGATGACCGTCTGGTCATTGGTGGTCTGAACCTGGTCAAGCGTCATACCAAGCCTAACCCCGCGTCGGGCGTACAGGGCGGTATCGTCGAGAAAGAAGCGCCATTGCACGCTTCTAACGTCGCCATCTTCAACGGCGAAACCAACAAGGCTGACCGCGTTGGTTTCAAAGTAGAAGACGGTAAGAAAATTCGTGTCTTCAAGTCGACCCAAAAAGCGGTTGATGCTTGAACACTGCTAGGTAGATAAGACCATGGCACGACTAAAAGAGATTTACCGGAAGGAAATCGCTCCGAAGCTTAAGGAAGAACTTAAGCTTTCGAACGTGATGGAAGTTCCGCGCGTTACCAAAATCACCCTGAACATGGGTCTGGGCGAAGCGATCGGCGACAAAAAAGTCATCGAGCACGCTGTTGCTGACCTGGAAAAGATCACCGGTCAAAAAGTCGTTGTGACTTACGCTCGGAAATCCATCGCTGGCTTTAAAGTCCGTGAAGGTTGGCCGATCGGTGTCAAAGTGACTCTGCGCCGTGAGCGTATGTACGAGTTCCTGGATCGTCTGCTGTCGATCTCCCTGCCTCGGGTTCGCGACTTCCGCGGCCTGAATGCCAAGTCCTTCGATGGTCGTGGTAACTACAGCATGGGCGTGAAAGAGCAGATCATCTTCCCGGAAATCGACTACGACAAGATCGATGCTCTCCGCGGTCTGGACATCACCCTGACCACCACTGCCAAGAACGATGATGAAGGCCGCGCTCTGCTGCGTGCGTTCAAATTCCCGTTCCGCAACTGATTGGAGTAGGACCATGGCCAAGATGAGCATGAAAAACCGCGAGCTGAAGCGTCAGCTCACGGTTGCCAAGTACGCCAAGAAGCGTGCAGCACTGAAAGCTATCATCGTTGATCTGAACGCAAGTCCAGAAGCACGTTGGGAAGCTACAGTAGCTCTGCAGAAGCAGCCACGTGACGCAAGCGCTGCGCGCATGCGTAACCGCTGCCGCCTGACCGGTCGTCCACACGGCGTTTACCGCAAGTTCGGCCTTGGCCGTAACAAACTGCGTGAAGCGGCAATGCGTGGTGACGTACCAGGTCTGGTTAAAGCCAGCTGGTAAGTACTTTCGAAGTCCAGGTGGTCAGGATCGCAAGATACTGACCACCGGTGGCCTAGAATCTGGAACAAGCCCCTTTTGGGGCTTGTTTCATTTCCGCAGTGTGTCTAAAATACGCGGCTCGCCTGAGCCCGTGTGTTTTATGCCCGGAGATTCTCGGTGACATATGTAGCCGCAAGGCTAATTTTTTTGTATTAGGAGCGTCTAGCCCATGAGTATGCAGGACCCGTTAGCGGACATGCTAACTCGTATCCGTAATGCCCAGATGGCTGAAAAGTCCGTCGTAAGCATGCCATCTTCCACGTTGAAGGTAGCTGTTGCCAAAGTCCTGAAAGACGAAGGCTACATTGCGGGTTATCAGATCAGCAGCGAAATCAAGCCACTGCTGTCCATCGAGCTGAAGTACTTCGAAGGCCGTCCGGTCATCGAGGAAGTGAAGCGCGTTAGCCGTCCAGGCCTGCGTCAGTACAAGTCCGTTGAAGATCTGCCGAAAGTTCGTGGCGGTCTCGGTGTGTCTATCGTCTCCACCAACAAAGGTGTGATGACGGATCGTGCTGCGCGCGCTGCCGGTGTCGGCGGCGAAGTTCTTTGCACTGTGTTCTAAGGGGGGATAAGCATGTCTCGCGTCGCTAAGAACCCCGTTAAGCTGCCAGCCGGTGTCGAAGTAAAATTCGCAGGCCAACAGCTTTCGGTGAAGGGTGCCAAGGGTACTCTTGAACTGAACATCCATTCGTCCGTTGAGATCGTTGAAGAAGCTGGTGAGCTGCGTTTCGCTGCTCGCAATGGCGATCAACAAACTCGCGCAATGGCCGGTACCACGCGTGCGTTGGTAAACAACATGGTCCAAGGCGTAAGCCAAGGCTTCGAGCGTAAGCTCCAGCTGGTCGGTGTTGGTTACAAAGCGCAAGCAAAAGGCACGGTTTTGAACCTGGCCCTTGGCTTCTCGCACCCAGTGGATTACGAACTGCCGGAAGGCATCACCGCTGAAACTCCTAGCCAGACCGATATCCTGATCAAGGGCATCGATAAGCAGCTGGTAGGTCAAGTGGCTGCCGAGATCCGCGACTTCCGTCCACCAGAGCCGTACAAAGGCAAAGGTGTGCGCTACGCGGACGAAGTCGTCCGTCGTAAAGAAGCCAAGAAGAAGTAGGGCATAGCAAATGACCGACAAAAAAGTTACTCGACTGCGTCGCGCTCGCAAAGCACGCCTGAAAATGCACGAACTCGAAGTCGTGCGTCTCTGCGTGTTCCGCTCGTCGCAGCACATCTACGCCCAGGTCATCTCGGCCGACGGCAACAAAGTCCTGGCAAGCGCCTCGACTTTGGATAAAGAACTGCGTGATGGTGCCACTGGCAACATCGACGCGGCCACTAAGGTTGGCCAGCTGGTCGCTACGCGTGCTAAGGCCGCTGGCGTCTCGCAAGTGGCTTTCGACCGCTCTGGCTTCAAGTACCACGGCCGCGTTAAAGCGCTGGCTGATGCTGCTCGTGAAGCTGGGCTGGAGTTCTAAGTTATGTCAAATAACGACCAAAAGCGCGACGAAGGCTACATTGAGAAGCTGGTTCAAGTTAACCGCGTAGCCAAGACCGTTAAAGGCGGCCGTATCTTCACCTTCACCGCGTTGACCGTGGTTGGTGATGGTAAGGGCCGTGTTGGCTTCGGCCGTGGCAAGTCGCGTGAAGTGCCTGCTGCGATCCAGAAGGCAATGGAAGCTGCTCGTCGCAACATGATCCAAGTTGACCTGAACGGCACCACCCTGCAGTACGCAATGAAGTCTGCCCATGGCGCTTCGAAGGTGTACATGCAGCCTGCTTCTGAAGGTACCGGTATCATCGCTGGCGGCGCTATGCGTGCTGTCCTCGAAGTTGCTGGCGTTCAGAACGTTCTGGCCAAGTGCTACGGCTCGACTAACCCGGTAAACGTGGTTCACGCCACTTTCAAGGGTTTGAAGGCTATGCAGTCTCCTGAATCCATTGCCGCCAAGCGTGGCAAAAGCGTCAAGGAGATCTTCTGATCATGGCTACCGTTAAAGTAACGCTGATCAAAAGCATGACCGGCCGCATCCCTAACCACAAATTGTGCGTTAAGGGTTTGGGTCTGCGTCGCATCGGTCACACTGTAGAAGTCCAGGATACTCCCGAGAATCGCGGGATGATCAACAAGGCTTACTACATGCTGCGTGTCGAGGGTTAATCGATGAAACTCAATGATCTGAGTCCAGCGCCGGGTTCCCGTCGCGAAAAGCATCGTCCGGGCCGTGGTATCGGTAGCGGTTTGGGTAAGACTGGTGGCCGTGGCCACAAAGGTCAAACCTCCCGCTCCGGTGGCACCATTGCTCCAGGCTTTGAAGGCGGTCAACAGCCGCTGCATCGTCGCCTGCCGAAGTTCGGTTTCGTTTCCCTGAAGGCCATGGATCGCGCAGAAGTGCGTTTGTCCGAGCTGGCTAAAGTGGAAGGCGACATCGTTACTCTGCAGACCCTGAAAGATGCCAACGTGATCAACGTCAACGTACAGCGTGTGAAAATCATGCTGTCCGGTGAAGTGACTCGCGCTGTCACTATCGGCAAGGGAATCGGCGCCACCAAAGGTGCGCGTTCGGCTATCGAAGCAGCTGGCGGCAAGTTCGAGGAATAAATGGCTAAGCAAGGTGCTCTCTCAGCGCTCGGCAAAGGCGGTATGTCTGAACTTTGGGCTCGTCTGCGTTTTCTGTTCCTGGCGATTATCGTCTACCGAATAGGCGCACACATCCCGGTTCCAGGTATCAACCCGGACCGACTCGCAGACCTGTTTCGACAGAATGAGGGGACCATTCTTAGCTTGTTCAACATGTTTTCCGGCGGCGCGCTGGAGCGGATGAGCATCTTTGCGCTGGGGATCATGCCGTACATTTCGGCATCGATCATCATGCAGTTGATGAGCGCCGTCAGCCCGCAGCTGGAACAGTTGAAGAAGGAAGGTGAAGCTGGTCGTCGCAAGATTAGCCAGTACACCCGCTACCTCACTGTCGTTCTTGCTCTTGTCCAGGCTGTTGGCATGTCCATCGGTCTGGCAGGGCAGGGCGTAGCGTTCACTGGTGACTTTGGCTTCCATTTCGTCGCGGTAACCACATTTGTGGCTGGTGCGATGTTCATGATGTGGCTGGGTGAGCAGATTACTGAGCGTGGTGTTGGCAACGGTATCTCGATGTTGATTTTCGCAGGTATCGTCGCCGGTCTTCCGAGGGCAATCGGGCAGTCTTTCGAGTCTGCACGTCAGGGTGATATCAATATCTTCGCCTTGGTTGCCATCGGTTTGCTGGCAGTAGCGATTATCGGTTTTGTGGTGTTCATTGAGCGTGGTCAGCGTCGTATTGCTGTTCATTACGCCAAGCGTCAGCAGGGCCGTAAGGTTTTTGCTGCGCAGACCAGCCACTTGCCGCTGAAAGTGAATATGGCCGGTGTTATTCCTGCTATCTTCGCGAGCAGCATTTTGCTGTTTCCGGCTTCGTTGGGTGCCTGGTTCGGTCAGTCTGAAGGTATGGGCTGGTTGCAGGACATCTCGCAGTCGATCGCTCCTGGTCAGCCGTTGAATATTCTGCTGTTTAGTGCAGGGATTATTTTCTTCTGCTTCTTCTATACGGCGTTGATGTTCAATCCGAAAGACGTAGCGGAAAACCTGAAGAAGTCCGGTGCCTTTATTCCGGGTATTCGTCCAGGCGAGCAGTCGGCGCGCTATATTGATGGCGTTCTGACTCGTTTGACCCTGTTCGGTGCTCTATATATGACGGCCGTGTGCTTGCTGCCCCAGTTCCTGGTGGTTGCAGCCAACGTTCCGTTCTACCTTGGCGGGACCTCGTTGCTGATCGTCGTCGTGGTTGTGATGGACTTCATGTCCCAAGTACAATCGCACCTCGTTTCGCACCAGTACGAATCCCTGATGAAGAAAGCCAACCTGAAGGGCTACGGCAGCGGCATGTTGCGCTGAGTACCCCATAAGGTTCGAGGAGTTGGTGATGAAAGTTCGTGCATCGGTGAAAAAGCTGTGCCGTAACTGCAAAATTATTCGCCGCGAAGGTGTTGTTCGAGTAATTTGCAGCGCGGAACCGCGTCACAAACAGCGCCAAGGCTGAGTGTGATCCGCTTGAAGCCCGGCAGCTAGTGCGCTGCCGGGTTGATTATTTGTTATTACAGCGATATTATCTCGCGCCCTATTTCTTGGCTTCCGGGGCGTAGGTAGCTGTCAATTGGAGTCCCACTGAATGGCCCGTATTGCAGGCGTTAACATTCCAGATAACAAGCACACTGTTATCTCGCTGACCTACATCTATGGTGTTGGTCGCACTACTGCGCAGAAAATTTGCGCAGTTGCTGGGGTAAACCCAGCCGCTAAGATCAAGGATCTGAGCGACGAGCAGATTGAATTGCTGCGTGGCGAAGTGGCGAAGTTCACCACTGAAGGTGACCTGCGTCGCGAAATCAACATGAAAATCAAGCGTTTGATGGACCTCGGTTGCTATCGCGGTCTGCGTCATCGTCGTGGTCTTCCAGTGCGCGGTCAGCGTACCAAGACTAACGCGCGTACCCGTAAAGGTCCGCGTAAGCCGATCCGCAAGTAATCGCCCCAGCGAATCGACAGGAAAATTATCATGGCAAAACCTGCTGCTCGTCCTCGTAAAAAAGTTAAAAAGACAGTGGTTGATGGCATCGCCCACATCCATGCATCTTTTAACAACACCATCGTGACCATCACCGACCGTCAAGGTAACGCGCTTTCTTGGGCTACCTCCGGTGGTTCGGGTTTCCGCGGTTCCCGCAAGTCCACCCCGTTCGCTGCTCAAGTAGCTGCTGAACGTGCTGGCCAAGCTGCGCTGGAATATGGCCTGAAAAACCTCGACGTTAACGTCAAGGGTCCAGGTCCAGGTCGTGAGTCTGCTGTCCGTGCTTTGAACGGCTGTGGCTATAAGATCGCCAGCATCACCGACGTGACGCCAATCCCGCACAACGGGTGCCGTCCGCCGAAGAAGCGCCGCGTGTAATCCAGGAGATTGTAAAGAATGGCTCGTTACATTGGTCCAAAATGCAAACTCGCTCGTCGCGAAGGCACCGATCTCTTTCTGAAGAGCGGCGTGCGCGCGATCGAATCGAAGTGCAACATTGAAGCAGCACCTGGTATCCACGGCCAACGCCGCGGTCGCCAGTCCGACTACGGCACCCAACTGCGTGAAAAGCAGAAGGTCCGTCGTATCTACGGCGTTCTCGAGCGTCAGTTCAGCGGCTACTACAAAGAAGCTGCTGGCAAGAAAGGTGCAACTGGTGAAAACCTGCTGCAACTGCTCGAATGCCGTCTGGACAACGTTGTATACCGTATGGGCTTTGGTTCGACTCGTGCCGAATCCCGTCAGCTGGTATCGCACAAATCCGTCAGCGTAAACGGCCAAACCGTTAACGTTCCGTCCTACCAGGTTCGTGCTGGTGACGTTGTCGCGATTCGCGAGAAAGCAAAAAACCAGCTTCGCATTGTCCAAGCTCTCGATCTGTGTGCCCAACGTGGCCGCGTAGAATGGGTAGAAGTAGACACTGAGAAGAAGTCGGGCGTTTTCAAGAACGTTCCTGCTCGCAGTGATCTGTCCGCCGACATCAACGAAAGCCTGATTGTCGAGCTCTACTCCAAGTAAGGGCTAGAAAATAGGTGCATCCATGCAGATTTCGGTAAATGAGTTCCTGACACCCCGCCACATTGATGTGCAGGTTGTCAGTCCAACCCGCGCCAAGATCACTCTCGAGCCTCTCGAGCGTGGTTTTGGCCACACCCTGGGCAACGCGCTGCGCCGCATCCTGTTGTCCTCAATGCCCGGCTGTGCAGTAGTCGAGGCCGAGATTGACGGTGTGCTCCACGAGTACAGCGCCATCGAAGGTGTACAGGAAGACGTAATTGAAATCCTGTTGAACCTTAAAGGTCTGGCTATCAAGCTGCACGGCCGTGACGAAGTTACGCTGACCTTGTCGAAGAAGGGTTCGGGGGTGGTTACCGCTGCCGATATTCAGCTGGATCATGATGTCGAGATCGTTAACCCCGATCACGTAATCGCTAACCTGGCGTCTAACGGCGCCCTGAACATGAAGCTCACTGTAGCTCGTGGTCGTGGTTATGAACCGGCCGACTCGCGTCAGAGCGATGAAGACGAAAGCCGCAGCATTGGTCGCTTGCAGCTTGACTCTTCGTTCAGCCCGGTTCGCCGCATCGCATACGTGGTGGAAAACGCCCGTGTCGAGCAGCGTACTAACCTGGACAAGCTGGTTATTGATCTGGAAACCAACGGTACTCTGGATCCTGAAGAGGCTATTCGCCGCGCTTCAACCATCCTGCAACAGCAGTTGGCTGCGTTCGTCGACCTCAAAGGTGACAGCGAACCAGTGGTAATCGAGCAGGAAGACGAGATCGATCCGATCCTGCTTCGCCCGGTTGACGATCTGGAACTGACTGTACGTTCGGCTAACTGCCTTAAGGCGGAAAACATTTACTACATCGGTGACCTGATTCAGCGCACCGAAGTAGAACTGTTGAAGACTCCGAACCTGGGCAAGAAATCCTTGACTGAAATCAAGGACGTTCTGGCCTCCCGCGGTCTGTCCCTCGGCATGCGCCTCGACAACTGGCCGCCTGCAAGTCTTAAGAAGGACGACAAGGCGACTGCCTGATCGTCGTAATCACCGAACGTGAGTTTGGTAAGGAATGAACCATGCGTCATCGTAAAAGTGGTCGTCACCTGAGCCGTACCAGCTCGCACCGCAAGGCCATGTTTCAAAACATGGCGGTGTCGCTGTTCGAGCACGAGCTGATCAAAACTACACTGCCGAAAGCCAAAGAACTGCGTCGCGTTGCTGAGCCGCTGATCACTTTGGCCAAGACAGACAGCCTGGCTAACCGCCGTCTGGCTTTCGACCGTACTCGTTCGAAAGCTATCGTTGGTAAGCTCTTCAACGACCTGGGCAAGCGCTACGCTACCCGTGAGGGTGGCTACCTGCGCATCCTCAAGTGCGGTTTCCGCACTGGCGACAACGCGCCTATGGCGTACGTCGAGTTGGTTGATCGTGCTACTGCTGGCGAAGCTGTATCCGCCGAGTAAGACGACAGTCTGCAACTAAAAACCGGGCCTAGTGCCCGGTTTTTTGTTTTTTAAGTAAGACAAATCCTATTTAAGCAGCGCTCCTCAATCTCGATACTGGTGCTATGGAGAGGGAGGTGACGGTAGTTTTTTTCTATTGATGCCGACAATTATATGAATTTGTAGACGTCATGCTGATGGTCAATACTCCCTCTAAGCCGATTAGCCGGCAGTTCCAAGACTGACCTGAGGAGATTGAGCATGAGCCAGAATAAAACCCTTACGACCGCCAGTGGCGCTCCCGTTGCTGACAACCAGAATTCCCGTTCCGCCGGCCCGCGTGGCCCGTTGCTGCTCGACGACTTTCACCTGATCGAGAAGCTTGCCCACTTCAACCGTGAAAACATCCCAGAGCGACGTGTACACGCCAAAGGCTCGGGAGCGTATGGCACGTTCACGGTTACCAAAGACATTACCCAATACACCAGCGCAAAATTGTTTGAAGCTGTTGGTAAGCAGACCCCGACCTTCCTGCGTTTCTCTACAGTCGGTGGCGAGCGCGGCTCGGCAGATACCGAGCGCGATCCACGTGGCTTCGCACTCAAGTTTTATACCGAAGAAGGTAACTGGGACATCGTAGGCAACAACACCCCGATATTCTTCATTCGTGACCCACTGAAATTCCCGGACTTTATCCACACTCAAAAACGTCTGCCGCAAAGCAACCTGAAAAGTGCACAGATGATGTGGGACTTCTGGTCGCATTCGCCTGAGGCGCTGCACCAGGTCACCATCCTGTTCTCGGACCGTGGCATCCCGGACGGCTACCGTCACATGCATGGTTTCGGCAGTCACACCTACAGCTTGATCAGCGCCAATGGCGAGCGTCACTGGGTGAAGTGGCACTACAAGACCAAGCAGGGCATCAAGAACCTCGCGCCTGCCGATGCAGCCCGCCTGGCCGGTACCGATCCGGATTACGCCCAGCGCGACCTGTTTGAGGCCATTGAGCGCGGAGATTTCCCTAAATGGCGTGTGTGCATCCAGATCATGACTGAGGCCCAGGCCAATGCTCACTACGAGAATCCCTTCGATGTGACCAAAACCTGGTCGCAGAAAGAGTTTCCGCTGATTGAGGTGGGTGAGTTGGAGTTGAACCGCAACCCGCTCAACTACTTCGCTGAAGTGGAGCAGGCAGCGTTTGGTCCAAGCAATATGGTACCGGGTGTCGGTTTGTCGCCGGACCGCATGCTCCAGGGCCGTGTGTTCGCTTACGCCGATGCGCACCGCTACCGTATTGGCACCAACCATCAGCACCTGCCGGTGAATGCTTCGCGCAGTCCGGTCCACAACTACCAGCGTGATGGCTCCATGGCATTTGGCAGCAACGGTGGCGCGGCTCCCAACTACGAGCCAAACAGCTACGCCGATGCACCAAAACAAGCTCCGCAGTACGCAGAGCCTGCCCTGGCTCTGAGCGGTGCAGCGGATCGTTATGATCACCGCGAGGATACTGATTACTACAGCCACGCCGGTGCGCTGTTCCGCTTGATGAATGCTGAGCAAAAAGCGCTGTTGATCAACAACATCGCCGGTGCGATGGCGGGTGTTTCCAGTGATGTGGTTCAACGTCAGTTGCAACACTTCTTCAAGGCAGATCCGGCTTATGGAGAAGGAATCGCAACTGCGCTGGGTGTATCGATTAACTAACTCTAAGTGATAAGCAGAACCGCCCTCATTTGGGCGGTTTTTACGTTATTTCAGCTACTTTTCTCCGGAAATCTTCACTTTTCTGCCGTTCGTCCCGTGACCTGCAAGTCTGCATGGTTCAAACTAGGGTCTTTCAAGCAGGGAGATGTAGGGCGATGCAAGGTCACCCCGACGTAATCGATTACCTCAACACGTTGCTGACGGGCGAACTGGCAGCTCGTGACCAATATTTCATTCACTCGCGTATGTACGAAGACTGGGGCTTTACCGAGCTCTACGAGCGTATCAACCACGAAATGGAAGAAGAGGCGCAGCACGCCGACGCGCTGATGCGTCGTATCCTGATGCTCGAAGGCACGCCGCGCATGCGTCCTGACGACCTGGATACCGGCACCACAGTGCCTGAGATGCTCGCCAGCGACTTGCGCCTGGAATACAAAGTCCGCGCCGCACTGTGCAAGGGCATTGAGCTTTGCGAGAGGCACAACGACTACGTGACCCGGGAAATCCTGCGCGTACAGTTGAACGATACTGAAGAAGATCACACCTACTGGCTGGAAAAGCAGTTGGGCCTGATCAAGTTGATCGGCCTGGAAAACTACCTGCAATCGCAGTTCTGATTCCACCGGTTATAAAAAAGCCCCTGTCACCGCTATGGTGACAGGGGCTTTTTGTTGGGCCGAACAATCAGGCCCGGTCGCGCGCGAGCAACGGCTTCAGATAGTAGCCAGTATGGGATTGCGGCATCTCGGAAACCTGTTCCGGCGTGCCCACTGCAATTATCTGCCCACCCTTGGAGCCACCTTCCGGCCCAAGGTCCACCAGCCAGTCGGCCGTCTTGATCACGTCCAGGTTGTGTTCGATCACCACCACGGTGTTGCCGTGGTCACGTAAACGGTGCAGCACGTCGAGCAACTGCTGGATATCCGCAAAGTGCAGCCCAGTGGTTGGCTCGTCAAGGATGTACAGGGTCTTGCCGGTATCGCGCTTGGACAGTTCACGAGACAGCTTGACCCGCTGCGCTTCGCCACCGGACAGCGTGGTCGCCGACTGCCCCAGCTTGATATACGACAAGCCCACGTCCATCAGGGTCTGAAGCTTGCGTGCCAGGGCCGGCACTGCGTCAAAGAACACCCGCGCTTCCTCGATCGTCATCTCAAGGGTTTCATGGATGTTCTTGCCCTTGTACTTGATCTCCAGGGTCTCGCGGTTGTAGCGCTTGCTCTTGCACACGTCGCAAGGTACGTAGATGTCCGGCAGGAAGTGCATCTCGACCTTGATCAAGCCGTCGCCCTGGCACGCTTCGCAGCGCCCACCCTTGACGTTGAAGGAGAAGCGCCCAGGGCCATAACCACGGGAACGGGACTCCGGCACACCGGCGAACAGTTCGCGAATCGGCGTGAACAGCCCGGTATAGGTCGCGGGGTTGGAGCGGGGGGTGCGGCCAATCGGGCTCTGGTCGATATCCACCACCTTGTCCAGGAGCTCCAGGCCCTTGATGCTGTCATGCGCGGCAGCTTCCAGGGTGGTGGCACCGTTCAACGCGGTGGCGCTGAGGGGGAACAAGGTGTTGTTGATCAGCGTCGACTTGCCCGAGCCGGAGACGCCGGTCACGCACGTCAGCAGGCCCAGGGGGATTTCCAGGTCGACATTGCGCAGGTTGTTGCCGCGCGCGCCCTTGAGGTGCAACGCCTGTTTTTTGTTGCGCGGTGTACGTTTGGCCGGTACTTCGATTTTCACTCGGCCAGACAAGTATTTACCGGTGAGCGAATCCGGGTGTGCCATGACTTCGGCCGGTGTGCCCTGGGCAACAATATGTCCGCCATGCACGCCGGCACCGGGGCCGATATCGACCACATAGTCCGCCAGGCGAATGGCATCCTCATCGTGCTCGACCACGATCACCGTGTTACCGATATCACGCAGGTGCTTGAGCGTGCCCAGTAGGCGATCGTTGTCACGCTGGTGCAGGCCGATTGAGGGCTCGTCCAGGATGTACAGCACGCCCACCAGGCCGGCGCCAATCTGGCTGGCCAGGCGAATGCGCTGGGCTTCGCCGCCGGACAGGGTGTCGGCGCTGCGATCCAGGGACAGATAGTCCAGCCCCACGTTGACCAGGAACTGCAGGCGCTCGCGGATTTCCTTGAGGATCTTGTCGGCAATCTCGCCGCGACGCCCGGTCAGCTTCAGTACGCCAAAGTACTCGCAGGCGTCGCCAATGGGCAGGTTGGTCACTGCTGGCAGGGTCTTCTCGCCGACCCATACGTGGCGAGCCTCGCGACGCAAGCGGGTGCCACGGCAATCAGGGCAGGGCTGGGTGCTGAGGAACTTGGCCAGTTCCTCGCGTACGCTGGCCGATTCGGTTTCCCGGTAGCGACGTTCCAGGTTGGGCACGATGCCTTCGAATGGGTGGGAGCGCTTGACGATATCGCCACGGTCATTCAAGTATTTGAAGTCGACGTTCTGCGAGCCGCTGCCATGCAGGATGACTTTCTGTTGCTCTGCGGGCAGCTCGTTGAACGGTACTTCCAGGCTGAATTTATAGTGGGCGGCCAACGACCCGAGCATCTGGAAGTAGTAGACATTGCGCCGGTCCCAGCCGCGTATGGCGCCCTCCGCCAGCGTCAGGTCGCCATTGACCAGGCGCTTGATGTCGAAGAACTGCTTGACCCCCAACCCATCACAGGTCGGACAGGCGCCGGCCGGATTGTTGAAAGAGAACAGCTTGGGCTCCAGTTCGCTGATGGCGTGGCCGCAGATCGGGCAGGCGAAGCGTGCGGAAAAGATGATTTCTTCGCCGGGCTCGTCGTCCATCGGTGCGACCAGGGCGATACCGTCCGCCAGCTTCAGCGCGGTCTCGAACGACTCCGCCAGACGTTGCTGCAGGTCGGCACGCACCTTGAAGCGGTCGACCACCACATCAATGGTGTGCTTCTTCTGTTTATCCAGTTTCGGCGCTTCGTCCAGCTCATACAGCTTGCCGTTGATCCTGGCGCGGACAAAGCCCTGGGCGCGCAGTTCTTCGAAGACCGACAGGTGTTCGCCCTTGCGCTCGCGGATCACCGGTGCCAGCAGCATCAGCTTGGCGCCTTCCGGCTGGGCCAGTACCAGGTCGACCATCTGGCTGACGGTCTGGGCTTCCAGCGGGATATCGTGATCCGGGCAGCGCGGAATACCGACGCGTGCGTACAGCAGGCGCAGGTAGTCGTAGATTTCGGTGATGGTGCCCACGGTGGAGCGCGGGTTGTGGGAGGTCGATTTCTGTTCGATGGAAATGGCTGGCGACAGGCCTTCAATGGTGTCGACATCAGGCTTTTCCATCATCGACAGGAACTGCCGGGCGTAGGCCGACAGCGACTCCACATAACGACGCTGGCCTTCGGCATACAGCGTATCGAACGCCAGCGACGACTTGCCAGACCCGGACAAACCGGTGATGACAATCAGTTTGTCCCGGGGCAGGGTCAGGTCGATGTTCTTCAGGTTGTGGGTTCTAGCCCCACGAATCAGGATCTTGTCCAAGATGGCCTCGTACGGCGGGCGTATAAATAATGCAGGAGTATACGGCTAAAGACTGGATGAATATACACTGTCGATTTGCCCATTTCAGGCTTGGATGAAAGCTGCGCGGCAAAGCGCCGCATATACCCTCTCAATCGATGGGACTGGTAGAATCGCCGCCGGTTCACACGAGGTTTTTCCATGCACGATCCCCACAGCGAACGCATGAGTAGCGGCGAGACCCGAGCGGCAAGCGGTCTGGCACTGGTGTTCGCCTTCCGTATGCTGGGCATGTTCATGGTGTTGCCGGTACTGGCGACCTATGGCATGGACCTCGCCGGCGCGACCCCAGCCCTGATCGGCCTGGCGATTGGCGCCTACGGCCTGACCCAGGCACTTTTCCAGATTCCGTTCGGGATCATTTCCGACCGCATTGGCCGCCGGCCGGTGATCTACCTGGGGTTGATCGTCTTCGCCCTGGGCAGTGTGCTGGCGGCCAATGCCGATTCGATCTGGGGCGTGATCGCCGGGCGCATCCTGCAAGGCGCGGGTGCAATTTCCGCGGCAGTGATGGCGCTGCTGTCAGACCTGACTCGCGAACAGCATCGCACCAAGGCCATGGCCATGATCGGCATGACCATCGGCCTGTCGTTTGCCGTTGCGATGGTGGTTGGCCCGCTGCTGACCCGTGCGTTCGGCCTGCACGGCCTGTTCCTGGCCACCGGTGGCATGGCGTTGTTCGGTATCGTGATCGTGGCCTTTATGGTGCCGCGCTCCACCGGGCCGCTGCAGCACCGTGAGTCGGGTGTGGCCAAACAAGCGCTGCTGCCGACGCTCAAGCACCCGGACCTGCTGCGCCTGGATTTAGGTATCTTTGTATTGCACGCGATGCTGATGTGCAGCTTCGTCGCCTTGCCCCTGGCCCTGGTGGAAAAAGCCGGCTTGCCCAAGGAAGAGCACTGGTGGGTCTACCTCACCGCGTTGTTGATTTCATTCTTCGCCATGATCCCGTTCATCATCTACGGCGAGAAGAAACGCAAAATGAAACGAGTTTTGCTCGGCGCCGTCGCGACATTGATGCTCACTGAACTATTCTTCTGGCAGTTCGGCGACAGCCTACGGGCACTGGTCATTGGGACGGTGGTGTTTTTCACCGCATTCAACCTGCTGGAGGCCTCACTGCCTTCGCTGATCAGTAAGGTTTCGCCGGCAGGTGGCAAGGGCACGGCAATGGGGGTTTATTCCACCAGCCAGTTCCTCGGTTCGGCGCTGGGTGGCATCATGGGCGGCTGGATGTTCCAGCATGGCGGTTTGTCGGTTGTGTTCCTCGGATGCGCCGGGCTGGCTGCACTTTGGCTGCTCTTTGCTGTTACCATGCGCGAACCTCCCTACGTCACAAGCCTGCGTTTGCCGCTATCGCCCGAGGCGATCCGTGAAAGCGGTCTGGTAGAGCGCCTGAAGGCAGTCGTAGGGGTAACGGATGCAGTCGTGGTCGCTGAAGAGGCGGCCATTTACATCAAATTGGACACCGAACTATTGGATCGCGCGACGCTTGAGCAACTGGTCAACCCAGTGCCGACAGCGCGCCCAGCCTAGGAGAACGTTATGGCCCGTGGGGTTAACAAAGTCATATTGGTCGGTACTTGCGGCCAGGATCCCGAAGTTCGCTACTTGCCTAACGGTAATGCCGTGACCAACCTGAGTCTGGCGACCAGCGAACAGTGGACCGACAAGCAGACCGGCCAGAAGGTCGAGAAAACCGAATGGCACCGTGTGTCGATGTTCGGCAAGGTTGCAGAGATCGCCGGTGAGTACCTGCGCAAGGGCTCGCAGGTCTACATCGAAGGCAAACTGCAGACCCGCGAGTGGGAAAAAGACGGTATCAAGCGTTACACCACTGAAATCGTGGTCGATATGCAAGGCACCATGCAACTGCTGGGCGGCCGTCCACAGGGCGACCAACAGGGCCAGGGTGGCATGTCCAACTCGGCACCGCGTCCACAGCAGTCGCGTCCACAGCCAAGCCAGCAGCCACAGCGTGAGTCGCGCCCAGCACCACAGCAGGCCGCACCGCAGCCAGCCGCTGACTTCGACAGCTTTGATGACGATATTCCGTTCTAAAAGCCGTTAGCTCGCAAGTGACAACATATGAAGCGAAGCCATTAATTTGGCTTCGCTTTTTTATGGTCTGCAGATTCTTGCGCGCTAAGAACTACATTTGTTAAGCGTTTATCTCTCGAAGGAGTCTATCAATGGCTCTAAAGCCGTGCCGGCTGACTGTCATATACATCGCTGGGCACTGGCGTGTTGGGAATGCCTGGTTTCGCTGTTGCGCAAATAAAAAGCTATCCAGTGTCGAATGCATCCTATACGATGCATTAATTGTTTGTTTTTATAAATGCATTGTATATGGTGCGCTTTATGGACAATTTAGGTCCCCTGATTAAAAGCCTGCGTAAGGCTGCGGGTCTGTCACAAGGTCAGCTCGCACAACGTCACGGCATGAGCCGCGCAACCATCTCTGGAATTGAGAACAACACCATCCCTGAAGTGGGTATTCGTAAGGTTGCAGCAATCTTTGAGGGCTTCGGGTACGAATTGACTGCTACACCCAAGCATCGGCGTAAGACTCTCGATGAACTAAAGTCAGGAAGTGTTCATGATTAAGAAAAGTGACCGGCTATATGTCGGCGCTGGCGATGTGGCTGCTGGAACACTCGGGCGAAACGAAACCAATAGGCGCGATTGCGTTTTCTCGTATAACGAAGCGGTAGCCGAACAGGATGCAGTCTCCTTGACCATGCCAGTACGCTTGCAGAGCTACAACTGGGAGTATGGAGTCCACCCGCTGTTCGAAATGCATCTCCCGGAGGGGCACCTCAAGGACGAACTCGTGCGACGTTTCAGCAAGTCAGTGCGTGGTTTTGACGACTTCGCCTTGCTGAGTATCGTGGGCCCGCATCAGCTTGGCCGCATCAGTATTGCCCATGACGCCAGTGACAAATCGCTGCCTGAGATCAAGCTCTCTGGGCTGTTGGTCCATGACGGGGCTAAAGATCTGTTCAATGACCTTATGAACACTTACGCGGCCTACTCAGGGGTTTCGGGCGTTCAACCGAAGGTATTGGTGCGCGACGTTGACGACACCAGCCAGGACGTTGCGCGGTTCACCCACCGGGGAGCCACGCATCTGGTGAAGACGTTCAATGATCAAGAGTATCCTCAACTGGCTGCCAATGAGTTTTTCTGCATGCGGGCAGCATTTCATGCTGGCCTTGAGGTTCCTGAGTTTCAGCTGAGTAGGCAGGGGAAGTTCCTGGTGGTGAAACGGTTCGATATCGGTGATAGCGCGTACCTAGGATTTGAGGACATGTGTGTTCTATCAGGATGGGCAACAGGTAGGAAATACGACGGCAGCTATCAGGGATGCGCAAAACTGATCAAAGCGTATGTCACACCAAGTCGCGTAACCAAGGCGTTGGAAGACTTCTTCATGATGGTGGCGCTCTCTGCCGGTATCCAAAATGGTGATGGCCACCTGAAGAACTTCGGCGTGCTCTATGAGAGTTGTGCCGAGGATGCGGACATTTGGCTTGCGCCAGCTTACGACCTCGTAACCACCACTGTGTATAAGGGCAGCGATATCATGGCTCTGTTGCTGGGGGGGTCGAAGGCCTGGCCAAAGCGCAAGATGCTGGTCCAGTTCGGGCGCAGCTCATGTGGTTTATCAGAAGCGCGCTGCAATGGGCTGCTCGCCCGAGTGCAGCACGGCATGAGTTGTGCGATGAAGGAGCTTTCGGACTATCGAGGCAGTAACCCAGAATTCGAAGGGGTAGGTGAGAAGATGACTGCTGCATGGACTGCTGGGCTGGCCAGGAGTATCGCGCCGGAGTGATTTGCCTGAGGGGGCTTATTTTGAAGTAGGAGAATTCCCCTGTTCTGGCATTTGTCCCTCAGCGCCACAAGATTTAGGCTGTAGCCCATTCCCGTGCCGAATAAGGAAACCCCGATGACCTGGTCTGCCCAGCAGTACTCGATGTTTGAGCAACAGCGCACCCGTCCCGTTCGAGACCTGGTGGCTGCCATTCCAGCGGGCGATGTGCGCACCGCAGTTGACCTGGGGTGTGGTCCGGGTAACTCCACCGAGGTGCTGGCCAGGCGTTTTCCCCAGGCGCAGGTCACCGGCCTGGACAGTTCCGATGACATGCTGGTCAGCGCCCGTGAACGGCTGCCGGCGCTCAACTTTGAATTGGCCGACATCGGCGCCTGGAACCCGGCGCAAAAATTCGACGTGATTCTTGCCAACGCCTCGCTGCAATGGCTACCGGACCACGCCACGCTCTATCCGCACCTGGTGGACCAGTTGACGCCCGGTGGCACGCTGGCGGTGCAGACCCCGGACAACCTTGACGAGCCCGCTCACCGCCTGGCCCGTGAGGTGGCGGCGCAAGGGCCGTGGGCGGGCAAGATCGGTGCGGTCAAACACAACGCGCGCCACTCGGCGAGCTACTACTACGAACTGCTGAGCACACATTGCAGCACCGTGGATGTGTGGCACACCATCTATCAACACCCGCTCAGCGATCATGGCGCCGTGGTCGAGTGGTTCAAGGGCACGGGGTTGCGGCCTTTCCTGGCGCCCCTGGATGACGCCGAGAGAAGTGCCTTCCTCGATACCTACCTGGGGCTAATCACCAAGGCCTATCCGGCCTTGGCAGATGGCACGGTGTTGCTGCCTTTTCCGCGCCTGTTCATCATCGCCACGCGCTAACTTTCCATGCCAACAGGTGGCAGTCAGATTGCCACCTGTTTATGCCTGTAGAAACTCATCGGCCGAGACCACGCTCGCATAGCCAAATGCCAGCGACGCCATATACGCGTCATGCACCTGGGCCGCCGGGATGGTCTTGCCATTGAACTCCAGGTCACGGGTGGCGCAGGCATCGTGGATCACTGTAACGGTGTAGCCAAGGTCCGCCGCTGCCCGCACCACGGCGTCGATGCACATGTGGCTCATGCTGCCCACGACTACCAGGTCGGTGATGCTGCGCTGTTCCAGCAACTCGCGCAGGTTGGTTTGGCGAAACGCATTTACAAAATGCTTGAGCACCACTGGCTCGTCGTTTTCGTTCAGCACCTTGGGGTGCAAGTGCGCGCCTTCGGAGCCAGGCGTGAAAAAGGGCGCCTCGTCAGAGGTGAACTCATGGCGCACGTGGATCACCGCATCACCGGCCTGGCGAAATACCTGGAGCAGTTGTTGTGCCTTGTCGGCGGCAGCCTCGACACCAGCCAGTGGCCATTTGCCCTGGGGGAAGTAGTCGTTCTGGATATCAATTAGGATAAGTGCTTGCTTGGCCATGGGTGTTTTCTCGTGATGGGTTGATGCGTCCAGTATCGTGGCTGGCATGTGGCTCGGGGATTGGCCGCACCGACAATAACAGGGGGAAAACTGACAATGGCTCTGGAACGCTCGATCGTCGAGCTTGGCGTACTGATTTACAGCGGCGCGCAGATGGCGGCTGTACACGGCTTGACCGACCTGTTTGGGGTCGCCAATCGCATTGCCGCCGAACATCAGGCCGAGCAGTTGCCGTTGTTGCGTATCAGCCATTGGCAGGTTGCTGGCGATGGTACTCCCATTCGGGCATTCGACAGCCTGCCTGGCCCCGATCAACCGTTGATGGCGGTGCTGGTGCCGCCGTCGATTGGCGAGTTTTGCGAAGAACAGGCACCGCCCAAGCTATTGCAATGGCTGCGCCAGCAACATGCGGCCGGCACCGTGCTGGGCGGCGTGTGCATCGGTTCGATCATGTTGGCGCGCAGTGGCTTGCTCGATGGACGCAGCGCGACGACCCACTGGTCGTCGGCCGACTCGTTTGCCCGTCGTTTCCCGGCGGTGCGCCTGGAGGCCGACAAGCCTATCGTCGATGATGGCGACCTGATCACCAGCGCCGGGCTGATGGCTTGGTCCGAACTGGGTCTGCGCCTGGTCGACCGCCTCATGGGCCCGAGCATCGCCGCTGGCACCGCGCGCTTCCTGGTGATCGAGCACAGTGACAGCGCCAGCCAGTGCGGCAGCAACTTTGCGCCGATCCTGAGCCATGGCGACGGGGCAATCCTCAAGGTCCAGCACGCCTTGCAGGCCAGCGGCGCGGTGGATGTCTCTCTCGCGGCGATGGCGCAGGTAGCCTGCCTGGAAGAGCGCACCTTCCTGCGGCGTTTTCGCAATGCCACCGGGCTGAAACCCACCGAGTATTGCCAGCACCTGAGGGTTGGCAAGGCGCGGCAGATGCTGGAGTTCACCAACACCACCATTGATCAGATTGCCTGGACCGTGGGCTATCAGGACCCGAGCGCCTTTCGTGCGATTTTCAGGAAAATCACCGGCCTTGCGCCCAGCGATTACCGCAACCGCTTCGGGGTGAAGGCTCAGGCCTGAGTCAACCAATGTGGGCGCTGCTGGGACCTATATCGTGCAGAACGCCGGATCTATCCCAGCCCTTCGTGCAGAATGAAGCAGGCCAAATGCTATCACTTCTTCACTAACCGTTTGATCCTCTAGCCCTTTGCCCCGGCCGTGCCTTGGCCTGATCCCTGCAACCCTCGCACTACACACACGCAAACCTTTGCAAAGGGGGACGCATGACCCCGACCAACCGCAAGAAAATCGTGGTGGCGCACTCGGTCCGGCCCGATGCCCCGTTACATGAAGTCGAAACCAACCGCGCCCTTGCCCGATGGCTGGCGCAGATCCTCGGGCTTGAATACGGCGGCAGTTACAGCCTCGACTTGCATGCCCATTGCGATCTGTACCTGCTGCCCACCCAGACTCTGGTCGGCCCGGCCCAGGCATTGAGCCTGGGCGTGAAGGGGCCAGAGGATTTATGGGGCGGTTATGTCGACCATGACTTCATCTGCACCAAGACAATTAGCCATGGCCTCGTCGGCACTGCTGCAACTGCGCCCGATGGCTGGTCGCCGGTGTTTGGCGAGCGGGTGGGTGCCGTGGTGCTGGAGGGCGTGAGCGTGTTTGCCTTGGAGGATGCGCACACGGGGGCCGAACATTTGCTCGAAAGCGGGCCGATTCGCCTGAAACCGGCGCATGCCTGTGCCGGACGCGGACAGGAAGTGATCAAAGGCCTCGCTCAAGTGCACGGCATCCTCGCCCGGCCCGGTGCCGCCGAGTTGTTCGCCCAAGGCGTGGTGCTGGAGCAGGACTTGCAGGATGTGATCACCCACAGCGTCGGACAAAGCTTTATCGGTGGTCATGTCTTCAGTTATTGCGGTGAGCAGTACCTGACGCAAGACGGGCAGGGCGAAGCGGTCTATGGCGGCTCCGATCTGTTGGTAGTGCCGGGTTACTACGACGAGTTGCTGGCGCTGGTGCTGGACGATGACGTGCGCCTGGCGATTAAACAAGCGCAAGTCTTCGATAGCGCGGCCGACGAAGCCTATCCTGGTTTTTATGCCTCGCGCCGCAACTACGACATCGCCCAGGGCCTGGACCATCAAGGCCGGCGCCGTAGCGGTGTGCTGGAGCAATCCTGGCGCATGGGCGGTGCCAGCAGCGCGGAGGTCGCGGCGTTGCAGAGCTTTATCAATGATCCGGGCCTGCGCGCGATTCGTGTGTCTTGCGTTGAGACCTATATCGACCAGTCATTGCCCGCCAACGCCATCGAGATCTATCGCGGCCCGGCGGAGCACGGCGACTTTCTTCTCAAGTACGTAACGGTCAAACCTTATGACGGCTAGAAGCGAAACCATCACCATCGAGATTGACGATGAACAGATGAGCGGGACTTTCCTCAGTCCCAAGTCAAAAGTGCCGGGGGTGTTGTTTGTCCACGGCTGGGGCGGTAGCCAGGAGCGGGATCTGGAGCGCGCCAAAGGCATTGCTGGCCTGGGCTGCGTGTGCCTGACCTTTGATCTGCGTGGGCATGCAGGCAACGGCATTCCCCTGTCGCGGGTCACCCGGGAGGACAACCTGCGGGATTTGCTGGCGGCCTACGATCGACTGCTGGCGCACCCGGCCATCGACACCTCGGCGGTCGCGGTGGTGGGTACCAGTTATGGCGGCTATCTGGCCGCGATTCTCACCTCCTTGCGCCCGGTGCGCTGGCTGGCGCTGCGCGTGCCGGCGCTGTACCGCGACCAGCAGTGGCACACGCCCAAGCGCGACCTGGATAAAGCCGACTTGCTAGATTACCGCAGCACCCTGGTACAAGCCGAGACCAACCGTGCACTGCACGCCTGCGCTGCGTTTACCGGCGATGTGTTGATTGTTGAATCGCAAACCGATGAGCACGTGCCCCACGCCACCATCATGAGCTACCGGGCGGCGTGCCAGCAGACCCATTCGTTGACGCATCGGATCATCGACGGTGGAGATCATTCATTGAGCGACCCGGTGTCCCAGCAGGCCTACACCTCTATCCTGGTGGACTGGATCACCGAGATGGTGGTGGGCGAACGGTTGAGCATTATTCAGGCCCGATGATTGGGGCACGCAATGCAAAGGCACTTAGTAAGTGACGGTTGCGCTACAAACCCGCAAAATGCAACGATTCTGGCAAATACCAACGGCACGGCCTGACCGCCTGTCGATAATAGCCATCGTTCCAAACAGACCGGGCCTGCTCAATCTATGCGAATGCGCCTTATGTTACTGGGCGGCGGGAATGCCCTCGGGCAGGCGCTGATTCGCCTCGGTGCGGAAGAAGACATCGGCTTCCTCGCCCCGCGCCCGCCCCAAGACGGCTGGGATGCCGCCAGCCTTACCCAATTGCTCGACGACACCCGTCCCGACGCCTTGATCAACCTCGCCTACTATTTCGACTGGTTCCAGGCCGAGAGCGTAAACGAGGCGCGACTGGCCGGGCAGGAATCGGCCGTCGAGCGCTTGGCGGAATTGTGCCAGCACCACAACATCACGCTGCTGCAACCGTCCAGCTACCGGGTGTTCGATGGCTCGCGCGCCACGGCCTACAGCGAAAAAGACGAACCGGTGCCCTTGGGCCTGCGTGGCCAGGCGCTATGGCGCATTGAGCAGAGTGTGCGTGCCACCTGCCCGCAACATGTGCTGCTGCGCTTTGGCTGGTTGCTCGATGACAGCGCTGACGGCACGCTCGGACGTTTCCTGGCGCGTGCCGAGAAACCCGAGGAGTTGCTGCTGGCCGACGATCGACGCGGCAACCCGACACCGGTTGACGATGCGGCGCGCGTAATTATTTCAGTGCTCAAGCAACTCGATTGTGCAGCGCCGTTGTGGGGCACCTACCACTACGCCGGGCAAGAGGCGACTACCCCTGTGGCCCTGGGCCAGGCGATCCTTACCGAGGCGCGCAATTTCCATGCGCTGGCCGTCGAATCGCCGACAGCCCAAGCCCATGCCGCACGGCCGGATGCTGCCGACGAACCGCAACATGCGGTGTTGGCCTGCAAAAAGATCCTGCATACGTTTGGCATCAAGCCACGGGCGTGGCGTGCGGGATTGCCGGCGTTGCTCGATCGCTTCTACCGGCATAACTGACGGGTCCGGCGCATAACAAAATGTGGGAGCGGGCTTGCTCGCGATGGCAGGGTGTCAGTCACCGGATGTATTGACTGATTCACCGTCATCGCGAGCAAGCCCGCTCCCACATTGTTTTGTGGCGTTTATTAAGCCGGGCTTAGAACTTGTAGCCGATACCGACCATGTAAACCATCGGATCCACGTCCACATTGACCTTGGCACGCGTGCCCGCCGCCAGGGCGTTGTTGTCGACGGTGGCTTTGGTGCTGATGTCGATATAACGCACCTGACCGTTGATCATCCACTTGTCGTTGATCATGTAGTCCGCGCCGATCTGCGCAGCCCAGCCCCAGGAGTTCTCGGCCTTGAAGTTGCTGAAGCCTTCGCCCTGGGCGCGGCTGCCGACGTGTTCGTCATAGATCCAGGTGTAGTTGATACCGGCACCGACGTAAGGTTGGAACGCCGATTTGCTGTCCAGCGGGTAGTACACGACGCTCAGGGTCGGCGGCAGATGCTTGAGGGTACCGAGCTTGCCGTTGGCGGCGCCGAGGGCGGTGTTCTTGATCTTCACATCATGCTCGAACGGCGTGGCGGCCAGCAGTTCGATACCAACGTGGTTGGTCAGCATGTAGGCGAAGTTGAGGCCCAGTTGCGTGTCGCTGCTCATGGTCGCCTTGCCACCCAGGTTGGTACCGGCCAGTGGGCCCTGGTCAACCTTGACGCTGCCGCTGTCGGCCTTTGGGTTAACAGTGATTGCACCGGCGCGTACGAGAATGTCGCCAGCCTCGTGGGCGTGGGCAATAGGGGCGGCGAGTGCAAGCGCGAAGAGGGAAGCGCTGAGCAGAGACTTGTGCATGGGTGGCTCCAAAGGACGTTTTTAGTTGGCTGTGTCCAATGGTAAAGATCGTTACGCGTGAGCCTTTGACTCAGCTCAATGAAACCGTGATCAGCCAAGCACACCGCCAATCAACAATGTGGGAGCGGTGCTATTGCGGCAGTTCGTAGACGTAGATCTTCTCGGCATCCATCTGATACCCGGCATCCGCCAGTTCGCTGGTGGAAGGCTTGACCTGCATCTGCCCTTCGATCCAATACGGCTGGTACAGCTCCTCCAGCTTCACGCCGATTTCGCTCCTGACATGCACGATCTGGTTCGACGGCGGTGGCGGCACATGGATGCAGGCGCCGAAGTACGGCACCAGCAGAAACTCGGTGGTGCGGCCTTCTTCGCTGACTTCCAGCGGCACGATATAGCCCGGCAGGCGGATGTGCTGGTCGTTGAGGGTTGCCACCACCGGTGCGTTGGGCAAATCCTGCCTGGCCGCTGGCGCTGCCTCTGCTGACAGGGCGTCGGCCATGTTCGACAGGTCGTGCAGCGGCGTCATATTCGGCACCTCCACCGGAGCGTCCGGCGGAATCATCTCCTGCCAGGACAAGTCCCGAGGCTCGGCGGCCCAGGCGGGCAGGGTCAGCATCCACAACAGCACAAGCAGGGCACGGCGCATCAAAGCCTTCCTCATAAACGGATCGACAGGCCATCGGCCAACGATTGTCGATAGGCGCGCCAGGCCGGCACGCTGCCCATCAGCAGGGCGGCGACCAGAATACCGGCGAGCAGCGTCCATTCATATGGACTGGGCAGCGCCAGTGGCAGGTCCAGGCCGTAATTGGCCTGCAAATACCCACGGGACGCGGCGATGCACACATACAGCAGGGCAACCCCTGCGACCACACCGGACAGCGCCAGGGTGAAGGCTTCAAAAATCAGCAGGCTTGCGATATGCCAGGGGCGTGCGCCCACCGAGCGCAGGATCGCCATTTCGCGGCGGCGTTCATTGAGGCTGGTGAGGATCGCCGTGAGCATGCCGATCAAGCCGGTCAGCACCACAAACAGCGAGATCACGAACAGCGCCTTTTCAGCGGTGCCCATCATGCTCCACAACTCTTGCAGGGCCACGCCCGGCAGAATCGCCAGCATCGGTTCGCCACGGAACTCGTTGATTTGCCGTTGCAGGGCGAAGGTCGAAATCTTGTTGTTCAAGCCCAGCATAAACGCGGTAATCGCCTGCGGCGTAAGGTCCATATTGCGCGCCTGATCAGCACTGATCCGGCCCTTGCCCTGGGCTGGCACGCCGTTGTGCCAATCGATATGAATCGCTTCCATGCCGCCCAGGCTGATATGCAGCGTGCGGTCCACCGGGGTGCCGGTGCGTTGCAGAATGCCGACCACGGTGAACGGCTTGTCATCGTGCTTGACCAGGCTGACCACCGCCACGCCGTGGGCCAGCACCAGTTTGTCACCGAGCTTGTAATGCAGGGCGTCGGCCACCTCGGCGCCGAGCACCACTTCGAACGGGTCAGTGGCAAACGCGCGGCCACTGGCCAGTTGCAGGTTTTGCTTGCGGCCGTATTGGTAATGTTCGAAGTAGGCCTCGTTGGTACCCATCACCCGGTAGCCGCGATGGGAGTCGCCGAGGGAAATCGGAATCGCCCACTTCACCTGGGGGTTGGCGGCGAAGTGCTCGAAGCTGTCCCAGCGGATGTTGTTGGTGGCGTTGCCGATACGAAACACCGAATACAGCAGCAGGTTGACTGACCCGGAACGGGCGCCAACGATCAGGTCGGTACCGCTGATGGTGCTGGCAAAGCTGGCGCGGGCCTCGGTGCGCACGCGCTCCACCGCCAACAGCAGGCACACCGACAGGGCGATGGCGAATGCGGTGAGGATTGCGGTAAAGCGGCGGTTAGCCAGGCTGGCCATGGCTAGACGGAATAAATACATCTCAAACCTCGAGCGGCGTGGCGGCGCGATTGAGTTCGGCCAACGACAGGTTGCGGTCGAACAGCGAAGCCAGGCTCTGGTCATGGCTGACGAACAACAGGCTGGCGCCCGCCTCGCGGCATTCGGCGAACAACAATTGAAGGAAGGCTTCCCGTGCATCGTGGTCCAGGGCCGACGTCGGCTCGTCGGCAATCACCAGTTCCGGTTGGCCGATCAGTGCGCGGGCGGCGGCGACCCGTTGTTGTTGGCCGATGGACAGCGAGTCGGCGCGGCGTTCCAGCAAGCCCGCATCCTTGAGGCCCAGGTGCGCGAGCAAGGTTGCGGCGGCTTGATCGATGCTGCCATGACGCTGGATCGCACGTTGCGCCCGCAGCTTGGAGAAATGGCAGGGCAGTTCGACGTTCTCGCGCACCGAGAGAAATGGCAGCAGGTTGAACTGCTGGAAGATATAGCCGGTGTGGTCGACCCGAAACCGATCACGCGCGCCGGCCGACAGTTCGGTCAGCTCCTGGCCGAGCAAGCGAATGCTGCCGCGCGTGGGTTTCTGCACACCGCCCAACAGGCCCAGCAGGGTGGTCTTGCCGCTACCGCTGGGGCCCTTGAGAAACAGGGTTTCCCCCGGCTCCAGGCGAAATGCCGGGATATCCAGCAACTGGGGATGACCGGGCCAGTTGAAGCCCAGGTCGGACAGTTCGATCAGTGCTTGGGTCATGGGAACTCAACATCACCTGTAGAGCGCGGTCAACTGTAGGAGCTGGCTTGCCTGCGATGGCATCGGCGCGGTGTCACTGATACACCGCGTCGTCTGCATCGCAGGCAAGCCAGCGCCTACATCAACCGTGTGGAGTCAGAATTTCAGGGTGGCCGTCTTGGCCGTGGCTTCAACACCCTGCTGGCCACTCGGGCCGATCAGTTGTACCTGAATTTTCAGGGTGGCGGGGAAGGTCTTGAAGATGTTCGCCAGGTCGAGGTTTTTCAGCGCAGCGGGGGTGGCGCAGGTGAACTGATAGTGGGCGTGGATTTCACTGTGATCATGGTCGTGGGCGGCAGCGCCTTTGCCATCGGTGGCGTGGTCATGATCGTCTTCTGGCTTGTCGCCAAACAGTGGGCTCTCAAGTTCCTGGGTGCTGACCACACAACCGGCGGCCTTCGGCAGGCTGAACAGCGCCAAGGGTTGTTCCAGTTGTTTACGCACGGCAGCGACCTTGGCTTTGTCGGCGTCGGTAGTGGCCAGGTGTTCGAACCCCACCAGGTTCATCGCCGGGCTTTCCAGCTCCAGTTCCAGAGTCTTGGCATCGAGCACCGCATTCAGGCGGCCCACGCCATGTTCATGGGCGCCAAGGCTGCTGTGTTCATGATCGTGGTCGTGATTGTGTTCGTCAGCGGCCTGGGCGATGGCCAGTGGCAGCAGGGCAAACGGCAAAGCGAGCAACAGGCGGCGCATAGAAAGACTCCCGGGATGAATGTTATGTGATCTTATAACAATATCATTGAGAGTTTGACCGTCTGCTTGGCGTTGCGCAAGGCGCATGGGAGCATGCTCGTCAGAAAACTGCTGGAGGACGAGCAATGATGCGAATTCGTGGAACCATCGGCGAACTGCCCGTGGACTTGACCCTGGAGTTGGACGCGAGCGATTGGGCGCGACTGGGCGCGCACCTGCAGGCGACCACGCCGGTGACGGGCGAGGCGCCTGTCACCCCAGCGCCGCTCAATCAGGACGCAAACCTGTGGCAGGCCGCCCAGGACCTGCTGCGCGAGGCCGGGCAGCTGAGCGGCCTGGAGTTGTCGGATCGCCTGGAAGGGCTGGCCGGCAACGCCCAGGCGGGCAAGCGCCTGTTGGTGCGCTTGCGTCACAGTGCCAAGGTGAAGGTGTCCAGCGGCGGGGATACGCCGCAGTACAGTTGGATCGGCAGCGATTAGTACAGCGCAGCGAACAACTTGCGGCGATAGACCGTGACCAGCGGGTGGTCATTGCCGAGCAGTTCGAACACTTGCAGCAATGTCTTGTGTGGCAGGCCTTCGCTGTAGCTGCGGTTGCGGATAAACAACTTCAGCAAGCCTTCCAGCGCCGCGTCGTATTGCTGGCGGGCCAATTGCTGCACGGCCAACTGATACGCGGCGTCATCATCCTGCGGGTTTTGCGCCAGGCGGGCCTTGAGGTCAGCGGTATCAGGCAGGTCAGCCGCCTGGCGCAGGAAAGTGATCTGCGCCTTGGCGCCGGCGAGGGCGGCCTTGTGCGCGTCGCTCTTGACCGCATCGAGCACGGTCTGCGCTTCGCCCAGTTCGCCACGCTCGGCCAGGCAGCGAGCGTAGAGGATCAACGCTGCGGCGTTGGTGTTGTCTTCACCGAGCAAGGCCACCAGTACGGCCTCGGCCTCACTGATACGACCCTCGGCAAACAGCGCCTGGGCCTGCTCCAGCGGGTCCTCATCGGCCGGTGGTGGCAATTGCACATGGGGCTCCAGCAGCGCCCGGATCTCAGACTCCGGTTTCGCCCCGGCAAACCCATCCACCGGCTGGCCATCCTTGAACAGCACCACGGTCGGCAGGCTGCGAATGCCAAAGCGCGCAACGATATCCTGCTCGGCTTCGCAATCGACCTTGGCCAGCAGCAGTTCGCCCTGGTAACTCTCGGCAATCTGCGCCAGCAACGGCATCAACGCCTTGCACGGCGCACACCAGTCGGCCCAGAAATCCACCAGCACGGGTTTGTGGAACGAATTCTCGATGACTGCCTGATCGAAGGTGGCGGTGGTGACATCGAAAATGTACGGCGTGGGCTCACTCATGGTGGTTCTCAATGACGCGTGGGATGGGGCAACTATAAAGACTGGCGGTCTCTATCGGAAGCCGCGCAAGGATCAAGCGCGAGATACGTGCCAAAAAGGGTCCTGATACCAGTCACGAGGGAACCCCATCGCCTTTAGGTTGAGGTTGGGAAAGTCGCTGATCAGGTGATAAAGGTGTTGGTCCCAGCGAGTGCAGGGGCTGACTTGATACATCAGGTGGTTAAGTATGCAAAGTGTCGGAAAAATGCGGGTATGGGGTCCTGGCTGGAGGAGATGGTTTGGCCACGGGAAATTGGCTTTCCTGGGTAATTCGGGGCGAATGCCCAGTTGCCGATTCCACATCCGTGAGTGATGGGCGCACATATTTCGAACAGTGGTCAACGTGTGAAGCCAGGACTGCATCAGTGGTGCGGGCAGTCCCAGGCGCCTGGCAATGGCTTTTTTATCCGCGTCCCTGGCCAGGCCTTTGTAGAGATGAGAGAGGTCACCCAGCGTCAACTCTTCCAGCATGGCCCAGCTAGGCATGAGAGGTGGGTGGTTGTAGGTATTTGGATAGTGGCGCGCATAGCTTTCTTTGGCTCTTTGACGCTTGAGATGGTCTTTTCGATTGCTGTCTGTGTGCAGTCGATCGATGCGCAGGCATTCGCGTTCGTAGTCGCGTGCCGCCACAGACTGTTTGGTGTGTAGCGTTGCAAGCAGGCGCGGGTGGTCAAATGTCGGGTGAAAAGTCTGGCTGTCGATGTACCAATGGCTACCGTAGGTGGGACCCATGTGATTACTGATGACTGCGCGGGAGGCGATCTCGACCCGCTCAATAGCATCCATAACCAATAAGCGAAGACGTCGGTCGAAATCGTAGAGTCGTGCCAGTTGGTGAAAGTGGGTGCCGGCATGGAAGTGGTGGTCGATATCTTCCGGTTGTTGGAAGGGCCGCATATAGGGGCTTAATCGAAAGAAACTGACCGACTGCAGGAAGCACCGGGCGCCTGTTTCATCGTCAATTATCAAGCCCCGAGACTTGAGCAGTTCCAGCTGGGCCGGGACGTCAATGGCAGGCTTGTCGAATACCTTCATGCCGGAAAATCACCAGGCATAAAAAACCCGCACAATTTGTGCTTGGTCGCTGGCGCAACCAGAGGCATGGCGGGTGTATTACCAAGCAGGTTATGCAACTGCCCAGGTTTTTGCAACGCCTTTGGAGAGACGCCGACCAGCGAAACGAGGGGGAAATGCATGCCGATCGATCGTCCAGGCCGCGTGCGGGAGGACGGTATTTTCCATGCCCTTGCGGCCGCTGTCTTAGCCACTCTATTGCTGAAGATTTGTAACTAAGGTGCCTAGCGCCGCGAATGGTACAGGCTCACCTTGCGAAACTCCCAAGGCTCCGCCAGGTCCGGCAGGGTCAGCGCTTCCAGGATCCCCAGCCGCTGGTAGTCCGGATGCTGGAAATCCCGCACCCGCGAATCGGCGACCAATGCTTCTCGCCCGCGGGTGAGGAATTGATCCAGCAGCGGCAGGTTCGCCCGGTCGTACAGCACGTCCGCCGCCAGGATCAGGTCGAACCGATCGGCCTCGGCAAAGAAGTCCGCCGAATACCCCAGCGTCACGCCATTGAGTCCAGCATTCGCCCGGCAGGCGCCGAGTGCCAGAGGGTCCAGGTCACAGGCCACCACTTCCAGGGCGCCGGCCTTGGCGGCGGCAATCCCCGCAACGCCGGAGCCGGCGCCGAAATCCAGCACGCGCTTGCCCGCCACCCATTGCGGGTTGGCCGCCAGGTAGCGGGCCAGTGCCAGGCCGCTGGCCCAGCAGAAACTCCAATAGGGCGGCTCATGCAGGATGCGCCGGGTTTCCTCGGGGCTGAAGGCGCGGTCCATGTTGTCGGCGTCCAGCAGCCACAACGCCAGGTCGGTGCCGGGCAACGGGCAGGGCACCAGTTGTGCGTCGCCGATCAGTTCGCCCAAGGCCCGTTGCAGGTCCAGCGGTGGCGTCATGGTGCGCGGACGAGTTGCAGTGGCCCGGTGGTCTGGGTGATCGGCTGCTGGATGCGCACCGCCGGCAGATGCAGGATCAACTGCCCGGACTGGCTGGCGCGGCCACGCAGCTCAACGCGGGCGCCGGTCGGGAAGGCTTGTGGGTTGAAGCGCAGGCGGAAGTCCAACGGCTTGTTGTTGCCGATCAGCACGCTGCTGGCCAGCAATTGTTGCGGGCGGCTGCGCTCGTCGATCACCAGCAGCGCGAGCTCGACTTCGGCGCCGGCCGGTACGCCATTGAGGGTGCCGCTGACTTCACGCTGATAGGCGGGCAGTGGCCCGAGAGGCTCCTGGCCGGGGATTTTTTTCTCTTGTTGTGGCGTGGGTTGCGGTGCGGCCGGTTTTGGCGCTTCGCTGCTGCAGGCGACCAGAAAACTGAAAAGAGTGAGTAAAACCAGCGGTCGTAACGGCATGTACGGCTCCAAAAAGGGCAAAAATCCGTGAACTAAACATAAGAAACATAATAGTCAGCCTATATACCGTAAAGGCTATGGCTTGTCTTGCCACGGGGATGCGCTACCATGGCCCTCCCTGTGCGACACGCGTAGCGTGTCTCCAGCATCAAGCTGTATGGTCAGCTTGATGGGATTTCCGCAAGGAAATCGAATACTTGGGTAGCCACCCCCAGGAAACAAAACCTGCCCGGAAGTCCATTGCCTTCAAGGACTTATCGCTGCGGCGACAGGCAAGCCCAAAGGTCGTTTAGCCCTCGGTAGCACGACCGCAGAACCGGTACCCCCGGTTTTGGAGAGCCTCTTAAATCTAACCCTTGTGGGAGCCCAGACCCCCGCAGGGGTCTCCTCCTGCCCGTTTGCAACAGGAGGTTACAATTCAGAGGCGAGCGACCTATTAGGTCGTCCCCGCTTCCATTTCTCCGGAGACATGAGCGAAAGCTCTGTCTGTCATTGTCCAACCATCGCTTTCACTGGATGGTAGCGGACTCGTTGTGCGACCAACGGTAGCCTAGGGCGACGTGCATCACTGGCAACGGTGTTGTTCGGAGCTCGCCCGACAACGTAGCCCCCGTAATGGGTACAGATCTTCCGTGAGGAAGCCTGTAGAGACTCGGAGCTGCACCGGGTTGAGGCGCAAGGCTGACTGGTAGGGACAACTAATGTGAACCGCTGATAAACGCCGTGAGCATGAAGGAGCCAAAGCTGCTGTCAGGCTCTAACCAAAAGGTACGTGGTCGGTTATCCCTGTAGGGAGTGGAGATACGTCGTCATCAAGACCACCGGCGAAAAGGCGGGTCCTAACCCAGTCGTGTGACAGATAGGGAACGTGGTAAGCCTGTATCGCTGCCCTTTGGGCAGGTGAACCGCAAGGAACACTGTTGGCGGTGCGGGTATGGGATCGCAGAGAAAGCGAACGCCAGGCTGTAATGGTCTGGACAGGGGTTGGAACATCACCCCACGGGAAACCGGGCAGACTTCTGCGTGGTCTTCTGTCGCAATGACTCTGACTGAGACCGTCTCATCAACTTCAGGGCTTAGCTTCATCGGCCCTTGATAATCCTACCCTTTCGGGGTGCATGCACCCCGAAAGGGGTACGTGCGCCTTCCGCTCGGGTGGTTTCACTTTGAGAGGAAAGCAGCATGAAAGAGCTCAGCCAGCATGGTGAGCCTGCGCTTTCCGGCATTCCACAGCAGTGGCACGACGTCGATTGGTGTCGGGTCCAGCGGAACGTCCGGGAAATGCAGGTGCGAATTGCGAAGGCTTGTCGGGAGGGCAAATGGCGTAGGGTCAAATCCCTGCAACGGATGCTCACCCGCTCGAAGTCGGCTAGATACTTGGCCGTACGGAGAGTCACGGAAAATCAGGGGAGCCGCACGGCGGGAGTCGATAAGCAACTCTGGGATACACCTAACGCGAAATGGAGTGCGGTTGGTTTGTTGAAAACGCGGGGTTACAAGGCTCGGCCACTACGGCGAGTCTACATCCCGAAGTCGGATGGTCGGGAGCGCCCGCTGGGCATACCAACCATGACGGATAGAGCCATGCAAGCGCTGTACATGCTGGCTCTGTCTCCCGTCGCTGAAACCCGAGGCGATCCCAATAGCTACGGCTTCAGGATCGAACGTTCCACGGCGGATGCAATGGCGCAGTTGTTCGTATGCTTATCCCAAAAAGTCTCGGCTCAATGGGTACTGGACGCGGACATCGAAGGATTTTTCGACAACATCAACCATGAATGGCTGCTAAGGAATGTCCCAACGGATGTACGGATGCTTCGGCAGTGGTTGAAGGCCGGCGTCATCCACAAGGGGCAGTTACACGCAACGGATGCGGGTACGCCACAAGGGGGGATCATTTCCCCCGTGTTGGCAAATCTGGCACTAGATGGTCTGGAAACACTCCTCAAGCAACACCTAGGAGTGACAAGGGCGAAAAAGCTGAAGGTGAATTTGGTGCGATACGCAGATGACTTCGTGATCACGGGTACCTCTCCGGAGGTACTGGAAAACGAGGTGAAACCTTGGGTAGAGCAATTCCTCGTAACACGAGGACTACGGCTGTCACTCAAGAAAACGCGGCTCGTCCACATCGACGAAGGCTTCGACTTCCTTGGATGGAATTTCCGGAAATACGAAGGAACGTTGCTGATCAAGCCGAGTAAAAAGAACGTCAAGGCGTTCTATAGCAAGGTCAGGGAAGCAATCGACACCCATAAGACGAGTAAGCAGGAAGATTTGATCCGACTGCTGAACCCGATGTTAAGGGGGTGGGCGTTTTACCATCAGCCAGTAGTGGCCAAGCAAGTGTATAGCTGGATGGACCACAGAGTTTTTGTGAAACTCTGGCGTTGGGCGAAAAGGCGACATCCCAACAAATCTCTTGAATGGGTCCGGAAGAAGTATTTTCGAACCATCGCAGGGAAAAGTTGGATGTTCGCAACCACGGTTCTGGAGGCGAACGGCAAGAGGCGGGAGATCGGGCTGTATTCCCTTGCGGATACTCCGATCGAGCGGCACAAGAAGGTGAGTGGGGATTACAACCCCTACGACCCTGCCATGGAGACGATGGGCGAAAAGCTGCGGATGGACCGGATGCTGAATAAGCTGAAGTACCGGAAACAAATCGGTAGCCTCTACGCCAGTCAAAAAGGTTTGTGCCTGTTGTGTAAGCAGCCGATCACCAAAGAGACGGGATGGCACGACCATCACATAATCTTCCGCACACAGGGCGGTAGTGACTCAATGGGGAATCGGGTACTCTTGCACCCCAACTGCCACCATCAGCTCCACACCCGTGGTCTGCACGTGGACAAACCGGCTCCCTCTGGGGGCTTAATGACGGCTTGAGCCGTATGCGTCGAAAGGCGCACGTACGGTTCTTAGGGGGGGATAAGCCAGTAATGGCTCATCCCCACCCGACTTTTTTGTTGCCTGCCACCATGCACTGTCCCTTCTGCGGTGCCAACGACACCAAGGTCATTGACTCGCGTCTGGTCGCCGAGGGCGATCAAGTGCGTCGCCGGCGTGAATGCCTGGCCTGCGGTGAACGTTTCACCACCTTCGAAACCGCCGAACTGGTACTGCCACGCCTGATCAAGTCCGACGGCAGCCGCCAGCCTTTCGACGAAGACAAACTGCGCGCCGGTATGCAGCGTGCCCTGGAAAAACGCCCGGTGAGTGTCGAGCGCTTGGAAGCGGCGCTGGTGCATATCAAGCACAAGCTGCGGGCGACCGGCGAGCGCGAGGTCAAGAGCCTGGTGGTGGGAGAACTGGTGATGGGCGAGCTGCAAAAGCTCGACGAAGTTGCCTACATTCGTTTCGCCTCGGTGTACCGACGCTTCCAGGACCTCAACGAGTTCCGCGAAGAAATCGACCGCCTGGCCCGTGAGCCGGTCAAAGAATGAACCCTCCTTCTGTAGAACAGGCTGTGCTCGACGCCCATTACATGGCCCGCGCCCTCGAATTGGCGCGCAAGGGCCTGTACACCACCCACCCCAACCCACGGGTCGGCTGTGTGATTGTGCGTGATGGGCAGATTGTCGGCGAAGGCTGGCACGAACGTACCGGCGAACCCCATGCCGAGCCCAACGCCTTGCGCGCCGCTGGCGATAAAGCCCGGGGTGCCACGGTGTACGTGACCCTTGAGCCGTGCAGCCATTATGGTCATACGCCACCCTGCGCCGATGCGCTGGTGACGGCCGGCGTAGCGCGGGTGGTCGCGGGCATGCAGGACCCGAACCCGGAAGTGGCCGGGCGAGGCATGCAGCGCCTGGCCCAGGCCGGGATCGAAGTGCTTAGCGGCGTGCTGGAAAGCCAGGCGCGCGCGCTGAACCCCGGGTTCCTCAAGCGCATGGAGCACGGCCTGCCGTTTGTGCGGGTCAAGCTGGCGATGAGCCTGGACGGGCGCACCGCGATGGCCAGTGGTGAAAGCCAGTGGATCACCGGCCCTGCCGCCCGCGCCGCCGTGCAGCGCCTGCGGGCCGAGGCGAGCGTGGTGCTGACCGGCGCCGATACCGTGCTGGCCGATGGCGCGCGCCTGACCGTGCGCGCCGCAGAATTGGGCCTGGATGCCGAAACCACCGCCCTGGCCATGTCGCGTCCACCGCTGCGTGTGCTGATCGATGGCCGCCTGCGGGTGCCGCTCAACGCCCCGTTCT
Organism: Pseudomonas sp. TAE6080; assembly: GCF_018732265.1. Taxonomy (NCBI): domain Bacteria; kingdom Pseudomonadati; phylum Pseudomonadota; class Gammaproteobacteria; order Pseudomonadales; family Pseudomonadaceae; genus Pseudomonas; species Pseudomonas sp. TAE6080. The sequence goes on along the minus strand of NZ_JAHIDY010000023.1, from coordinate 44,966 downwards.
TCAAGGCCGGCCCGGCGCTGGTCATCACCTGCGTGACCCCGGAAAACCAGTTCCCCCGTGGCCCCGAATGCCTGGTGGTACCGGGCGTCGACGGCCAGGTCGACCTGCGCTCGGCGCTGGTGGCCCTGGCGGCCCGTGGCGTCAACGAGGTGCTGGTGGAAGCCGGGCCAAGCCTGGCGGGGGCGTTTGCCCAGCAGGGCCTGGTGGACGAATACGTGATTTTCGTCGCCGGCAAGTTCCTGGGCTCCACCGCTCGGCCTTTGCTGGACTGGCCGCTTGAGAAACTGGCCGACGCCCCCCAACTCAAGATCACGCAAATGCGCGCTGTAGGCGACGACTGGCGAGTCACTGCCATCCCGCTCCCCCCAGCGAGCGTATAATTCTGACCGGGTGCCCCAGGCGCCCGTACTGTTTTCCAGGAGAAGGCCATGTTCACCGGCATTATCGAATCCATCGGCAGCATCCGCGCCATGACCCCCAAAGGCGGCGACGTGCGCCTGTTGGTTGAAACCGGCAAGCTCGATCTTGGCGACGTCAAGCTGGGCGACAGCATCGCCGTCAGCGGCGTGTGCCTGACCGTCATCGAACTGCCGGGAAACGGCTTTGCCGCCGACGTCAGCCGGGAAACCCTGGACTGCACGGCGATGAATGACCTTAAGGCTGGCAGCCCGGTCAACCTGGAAAAAGCCCTGACCCCGACCACCCGTTTGGGCGGCCACTTGGTCAGCGGCCATGTCGACGGCGTCGGCGAAGTAGTGGCACGCAGCGAAAACGCGCGGGCCGTGGAATTTCGCATCCGGGCACCGAAAGAACTGGCCAAGTACATCGCCCACAAAGGCTCGATCACCGTCGACGGCACCAGCCTGACCGTGAACGCCGTGAATGGCGCCGAATTCGAACTGACGATCATTCCCCACACCCTCAGCGAAACCATCATGGCCTCGTACCAGCCGGGTCGCCGGGTGAACCTGGAAGTGGACTTGCTTGCCCGTTACCTGGAGCGCCTGTTGCTGGGCGATAAGGCCGCAGAGCCTGCAGCCGGTAACATCACCGAAAGTTTTCTGGCCGCTAACGGCTACCTGAAATCCTGACCAAGGGGGTGCCGCGTGGCGCTCAATAGCATCGAAGAACTGGTTGAAGACATCCGCCAAGGCAAGATGGTCATCCTGATGGATGACGAAGACCGCGAGAACGAAGGCGACCTGATCATGGCCGCCGAGTTGTGCCAGCCTGAACACATCAACTTCATGGCCAAGCACGCCCGTGGCCTGATCTGCATGCCCATGAGCCGCGAGCGCTGCGAACTGCTCAAGCTGCCGCTGATGGCGCCGCGCAATGGTTCGGGTTTTGGCACCAAGTTCACCGTCTCGATTGAAGCGACCACCGGCGTGACCACCGGTATCTCCGCCGCCGACCGGGCCCGCACCGTGCAAGCTGCTGCTGCGAAAGATGCCAAGGCCGAAGATATCGTCAGCCCTGGGCATATCTTCCCGCTGATGGCCCAGCCTGGCGGCACCCTGGCCCGTGCCGGCCACACCGAAGCCGCCTGCGACCTGGCGCGCATGGCCGGTTTCGAGCCGAGCGGGGTGATCTGCGAAGTGATGAACGACGATGGCACCATGGCCCGTCGCGCTGAACTCGAAGCCTTTGCCGCCGAACACAACATCAAGATCGGCACCATTGCCGACCTGATTCACTACCGGATGATCCACGAACGTACCGTTCAGCGGATTGCCGAGCAGCCGCTGGACAGCGAACTGGGGCATTTCAACCTGGTGACCTACCGTGATTCGGTGGAAGGCGACGTGCACATGGCCCTGACCCTGGGCAACATCTGCGCCGAAGAGCCGACCTTGGTGCGTGTGCATAACATGGACCCGTTGCGCGACCTGCTGATGGTCAAGCAGCCGGGCCGCTGGAGCCTGCGAGCCGCCATGGCCGCGGTTTCCGAGGCGGGTAGCGGTGTCGTACTGTTGCTGGGTAACCCGGTGGATGGCGATGTGTTGCTGGCGCATATCCGCGAAAGCGCTGACCAGGTGCCGGTGAAAAAACCGACCACCTACAGCATCGTCGGTGCCGGCTCGCAGATCCTGCGTGACCTGGGCGTGCGCAAAATGCGCCTGATGAGTGCTCCCATGAAATTTAATGCGATATCCGGTTTCGACCTGGAAGTAGTAGAATACGTGCCCTCCGAATAAAGGCCGACGATTGTCGCGTCTTGTTCGCGGTTCAAATATCACTAAGGGGCGCGTCATAGACGCGTCCCGGCTCTTTAAGAGATTTGTCGAATGACCCTGAAGACCATCGAAGGTACCTTCATCGCCCCCAAAGGCCGCTACGCCCTGGTGGTTGGCCGCTTCAACAGCTTCGTGGTTGAAAGCCTGGTAAGCGGTGCCGTGGACGCCCTGGTTCGCCACGGTGTGAGCGAAAGCGATATCACGATTATCCGTGCCCCTGGCGCCTTCGAAATTCCACTGGTTGCGCAGAAAGTTGCCCAGCAAGGCGAATACGCAGCAATCATCGCCCTGGGCGCAGTCATTCGTGGCGGTACTCCGCACTTCGAATACGTGGCTGGCGAGTGCACCAAGGGCCTGGCCCAGGTGTCCATGGAGTTCGGCGTGCCAGTGGCCTTCGGCGTACTGACCGTTGATTCCATCGAGCAAGCCATCGAGCGTTCCGGCACCAAGGCCGGCAACAAAGGCGCTGAAGCTGCCCTGTCCGCCCTGGAAATGGTCAGCCTGCTGTCGCAGTTGGAGGCCAAGTGATTTCCGACGAGAGCGATCGTTTCAACCCACGCGAGCCACGTCCTGCGGACGCCGGCAAGCCATCGAAGAACGAAAAGCGCCGTGCTGCCCGTCAGCTGGCGACCCAGGCGCTGTATCAGCGTCAGATGGCGGGTACTTCGCTGAACGAAATCGAAGCGCAGTTCCGAGTCGACAACGACTTTACCTTCGCCGACCTGCCGTACTTCCACGACATCCTGCACGGCGTGCATGCCAACCTGAGCGAGATCGACACGGCCCTGGCACCTTGCCTGGACCTGACCCTCGAAGAGCTGGACCCGGTTGAACTGTGCGTGATGCGCCTGTCCACCTGGGAGCTGCTCAAGCGCGTCGACGTGCCGTATCGCGTTGTGATCAACGAAGGTATCGAACTGGCGAAAGTCTACGGTTCGACCGACGGTCACAAGTTCGTCAACGGCGTGCTCGACAAGCTGGCCCCGCGCCTGCGTGAAGCCGAAGTGAAGGCGTACAAGCGCTAACCTGCGCTTGGCTCCCTGATGGGCGAGTTCGAGCTGATCCGCACCTACTTTGCCGCCGCGCCCTGTGCGCAAGGTGGCGAAGGTATTGCCCTGGGGATCGGCGACGACTGCGCCCTGCTGGCGGTTCCCCCAGGGGAGCAACTGGCGATCTCTACCGATACATTGGTGGCCGGCGTGCATTTTGCCGACCCCTGCGATCCGTTCCTGCTCGGCCAGCGCTCGCTGGCGGTGGCAGTCAGCGACCTGGCAGCCATGGGCGCCAACCCCCTCGCGTTTACCCTTGCGCTTACCACTCCGACGGTTTCGGCCGAATGGTTGCAGCGCTATGCCCAGGGTTTGAACGCCATGGCCCAGCGCTGTGGCGTGGGCCTGGTGGGCGGCGATACCACCCGTGGGCCGCTGAGCCTGACCGTCACCGTGTTTGGCCGTGTCCCGGCGGGCCAGGCGCTGACTCGCAGCGGTGCGCAGCCGGGCGATTTGCTGTGTGTGGGCGGCGACCTGGGCAATGCTGCCGGCGCCTTGCCGTTGGTATTGGGGCAGCGCAGCGCTGACGCGCTTATCGCCCAGCCGTTGCTGGCACATTACTGGTCGCCGCAACCGCAGTTGGCCTTGGGCCTGGCGTTGCGTGGCAAGGCTACGTCAGCATTGGATATCTCCGACGGCCTGCTGGCTGATTGCGGGCATATCGCCAAGGCTTCTGCCGTGCGGCTGGTGATTGAATGGCAACGGCTGCCGCTGTCTGTAGCGCTGCTGGCCTTCCTGGGCGATGACGGGGCCCATACAGCCGCCTTGAGTGGTGGCGACGATTACGTGCTGGCCTTCACCTTGCCACCCGGCGAGCTGGAGCCGTTGCTGGCCGACGGTTGGCCGGTCCATGTGGTTGGGCGTGTGGAGGCAGGGGCGGGCGTGGCATTGCTCGATGCCGCCGGGCAGGACATCACCCCGGCCGTTGGTGGCTATCAGCATTTTCGTCAGGCACCGTGACGTGGTGACCTACGCTACCCTTTGCTAGGTTGTGAAAAAGATGGGCTTTCACAGGAGGTCGTCATCATGGATGTACGTCGCTGGCTGCTGATCCTGCTGTGTATCGTTGCGTCTTCAGTGCGGGCTGATGAGGTGCAGGTCGTGCCTGGGCCGATTCGCCTGGTCAGTGAAACCTGGAACGACTACACCAACGCCGATGGCAGTGGCCTGGGCTGGGACCTGATGCGCGAAATCTTCGAGCCGGCCGGGATCAAGGTCAAGATCCGCAGCGTGCCCTACACCCGTTCGGTCGGCCTGGTCCGGCGTGGCGAAGCGGACGCCTGGATCGGCTCCTATCGGGATGAGACCGAAGGCGTGTTATACGCACACAGGCACTACGACTCCGATCACATCTACGCCCTTGGCCTGGCAAGCAGCCCGGCACCGACCCTCGCGACTCTGGGCAATTACCGTTTGGCCTGGGTACGCGGCTACAAGTACGAGGAGTACCTGCCCAATATTCACCGTTTCAACCAGATCGAGCGCCGCAGCGGGATTTTGCCGATGCTCCAGCAAGGGCGGGCAGACTTCTATATCGACGCCTTGACCGAGGTAAAACACGTGGTTGGCCAAGCGTCTGATCCGTCGGTGTTCAAGCTCACCCATGTGGCCGAGCTGCCATTGTTCCTGGGGTTTGCTGATAACGAACGGGGCAGGGCGCTGATGGCGCTGTTTGACCAGCGCATGGAGGTTTTGGTGAAAAGCGGCGAGTTGAAGCCGATCTTCGAACGTTGGCACCAGCCCTATCCGTTCTGATCACCATGCCTTTAATGTAGGAGCGAGCTTGCTCGCGAAGAACCAGAGAACACCGCGATTATCCTGCAAGCACGCGTTATCGTTGACGTCCTTCGCGAGCAAGCTCGCTCCTACATCAAAAGATGAGCGTTCATAGAACCCAGGCAAAGGCCAATCGAACCTATTGATCTTTATCAGCGATAATTCAGCTTAAGCGTCTGTAGGAACGTGCTGTTACAATGCCCGCCTCTGTGAAATCTGAAATCAGGAGCACACGGTGCCCGTCGTTTTCGTTGCTGCTTCCAAGCTGCCTACCCCTTTTGCCACGTTCACCATGCATGGCTTTCTTGAAAAAGCCTCCGGGCGCGAACATGTCGTGCTCAGTCTGGGTGATGTGGCCGATGGTGCTCCGGTCCTGGGCCGCCTGCACTCCGAGTGCCTGACCGGCGACGCATTGTTCAGCCAGCGCTGCGACTGCGGTTCGCAACTGGAAGCCGCCTTGCAAGCCATCGCTCGTGAAGGTCGTGGCGTGTTGCTGTATCTGCGCCAGGAAGGCCGTGGCATTGGCCTGCTGAACAAGATTCGCGCCTACGAACTGCAAGACGGCGGCGCCGATACCGTGGAAGCCAACGAGCGCCTGGGCTTTGCCGCCGATCAGCGCGACTACGCCATCTGCCTGCCGATGCTTGAGCATCTGGGCGTGCAGTCCCTGCGCCTGATGACCAACAATCCGCGCAAGGTCAAGGCCATGACCGACATGGGCATCACCGTCGCCGAGCGCGTGCCGCTGCACACCGGGCATAACCCGCACAACAAACTCTACCTGGCGACCAAGGCCAGCAAGCTCGACCACATGATGGGCAACGAGCATCAGGGCGAGGTCGACCGGGCGTGACGCGCGGCCAGGTCAAGCGGCGGCTGTCCTTCAGTTGGTGGCAGTACCTGGCGCTGGCGTTGCTGCCGTTGTTCGTGATCAACCTGGTATTTGGCCAGGGCAAGCCGCTGTTGCCGGTGCTGGCGATGCCGTTCTTTATCGCCGGTGTCGCCTCGATGTTTGCCAGCCTGCGTTACTTCCATGGCTACAAACACGCGTTGATCGCCACCTCCAAGGCCCTCGATACACCTGAAGAATCGGCCGCCTGGATCACCCTTGCAGCCCGTCGACGCACGGCATTGCTGGTCGCGGCGTTTCCGGCCTGGATCGGTGCGCTGGCTGTGTTCGTCGGTCTGGAAGCGGTGCCGCTGTTTCTCCTGGCCTTGTCGACCCTGGTGCTGTTCTACCTCTACCGCATTCCGCGTCAGCTCGGTTGATGCGCCGCTGGCTGGTGGTTCTGCTGCTGGCCGCCAGCGCGACGGCAACGGCGGTCGAACGGGTGGTCAGCCTCGCGCCTTCCTTGTCTGAAATCGTCGTTGAACTGGGCGCTGCCGATCTGTTGGTGGGCGTACTCGACGGCGGCGAACGGCCTGAAGCACTGCGCAACCTGCCTTCGGTGGGGCGCTATGGGCAGTTGGATCTGGAGCGACTGCTTAGCCTGCAGCCGGACTTGCTGCTGCTCTGGCCCGGCAGCGTCGGCCCCGCCCAGCGCGAGCAACTCAAACGCCTGAACATCCCGATCTACGTTGCCGAGCCCCATAGCCTTGAACAACTGAGCAGTCAGGTGGAAGCCATCGCCGGGCAGTTGGGTCGTGCCGATGCCGGTCGCCAATTGGCCGCGCAACTGCGCCAACGCTTGGCTGCGTTGCGCCAGCGCTATCACCGCAGCGAGCCGTTGCGGGTGTTCTATCAGGTGTGGAATCAGCCGCTGTACACCGTGGGCGGTGGGCAGATCATCAGCGATGCGTTAAGTGTGTGCGGCGCACGCAATGTGTTTGATGACCTCAAGTTGCCAGCGCCACAGGTCAGCATCGAGTCGGTGTTACAGCGTGATCCCGAGGTGATCCTGGCGGCGGATCAAGCGCAGTTGGAGGACTGGAAGGCCTGGCCCCAGGTGGCGGCGGTGGCGCAAGGGCGCTTGCTGATCGTGCCGGATAAAGGGTTGGAGCGGCCCAGTGGGCAGATGGTGGAAGCGGTGGCCAGGTTGTGTCAGGTGATTGCGCCGAACCGCTAAGACCGCTATCGCAGGCAAGCCAGCTCCCACATTTGTTCTGTGGTGTGGCCAAAATATTCTGCACTGCCGAACTCCCACCTTTTGATGTGTGAATACAGTCAAATGTGGGAGCTGGCTTGCCTGCGATGGCGTCGGCCCAGACAACCTCAGAGCTGCGGCGTCCACGTCACCCCAATCATCCACGTCCGGCCTTCTTCCCTATACGGCTGGTTGTTCTTGAAATTCGGATCGTCATAGCTGTACCACGCCCGTGTATAGCGGCGATCCAGCAAGTTATCGACCTTTAGCGACAGCGCCACTTCCCGATTCAGCGCCCAACCGCTGCGCAATCCCACCAGGTAATAGCCTGGGAGCCGGTTTTTGTTGTCCTCGGCATCGTAGCTGCTGCTGATTGCCTGCCAACTGGCGCCCAGGCTCAACTGATCGAACTGCCGATCCAGGTCCAGGTTCAAGGTGCGCCGGGCACGGCGGGCGAGGGTGTGGCCGCTGTTGCGGTCGCGTGGGTCGATGATCGACAGGCCGAGGTTGCCTTGCCAGCCGAACAGCTCCTGTTTGAGTGCGGCTTCGAAGCCGTTGATGCGGGCGGAAGCTACGTTGTGCGGACCCGTACTGTCATAGATGATCGCGTCCTTGATATCAGTCTGGTATAGCGAGGCTTCTAACCGGCTGACGTCGCTGAGCTGGCTACGCCACTGCACCTCGTAGCTTTTGGAGGTTTCAGGTTTTAGGTCTGGGTTGCTGCTTATAAAACCGTTGTCGTTCGGGTAGTACAGATCATTGAACGTCGGCGCGCGAAACCCTTCGCTGTAGCTGAACAGCACGTCGTTATCGGGGTTGACCGGCAAGGTCAGCGTACCGCTCCAACTGTTCTGCCCGCCAAATTGCTGGTTCTGGTCTCGGCGCAGCCCCAGTTCGGTGGAAAACCACTCACCCTTGAAACGATGCTGGACGAATGCGGCGCGGTTCCAGCGGCTGTTTTCGTTGTACGTCTCTTTACCGTGGAAACGGTCTTCATACCAATCGCCGCCCAGAATCAGGCTATTTTGCTGATCGAGCGTCAGGTCGTTCTGCCAGTTGATCGAGTCGCGGTAGGTGTTGAACACGCTGGGGTCGGTATTGAGCTTGTCGCGCTTGGTGTCGCGGTTTTCGCTGTGGCCCAGCTCTACACGACTCTGCCATGCCTCGTTGAGTTGGGCGTCGATATAGGCGCTGGCGCTGCTGACGGTGTAGTCGGTATAAGGCTTCTGGCCGAAACTGTCATATTCCGACCTACCCCGGCTATCCAGCAGGTTGAAACCCACCTCCAACTGATCGCTGAACTCATGGCTGAGGTTCAGGCTCAGTGATTTATTGCGATAGGCATCATGGTCACGGTCGTTGGGCAAGGATGCGTGGCTCCAGTCAATACCGGCGGTTTCATCCAGGCTCGCGCCCAGGTTGAAGCGCGTACGTTCATCGCCGCCCGACAGGCCCAGGCTGCGCTCCCAGGTGTGGTTGCTGCCAAAGCCCAGCTTCAGGCGCGGTTGCAGGCCTTGCCCGGCATTGCGACGGGTAAATACCTGAATCACCCCGCCAATCGCGTCACTGCCGTAAATCACCGAGCGCGACCCGCGCAGCACTTCCACCCGTTCAATCTGATCGACATTCAGGTATTGCAGGCCGCTGTCGCCGGAAGTGGTATTGGCAATGCGCTGGCCATCCACCAGCACCAGGCTTTGCGCCGACTTGGTGCCGCGAATGAAAATCCCCGGCAAACTGCCTCGGCCACCGGTCCGCGCCACTTGCACGCCGGGCACGCGGCTGAGCAGGTCAGTGAGGCTGGAGGGTTGCAGGCGATCGATATCGTCGCGGGTGAAGACCGTGTTGGCGGCGCTGCTGTCATTGCGCGCCTGCACCTGGCGGTTGGCGCTGATCACCACGTCGGGGAGCTTCAGGGCGTCATCGCGTTCAAAGCTGTCGGCCAGCAGGTTGGTGGCGGGGAGCAGTAAAAGCGCTAAGACCAGGCGAAGGTGATTCATAGGCTGTCCGTGGCATTCAATGACGATACAAACCAATGTGGGAGCTGGCTTGCCTGCGATGCAGACACCTCGGTCTTTCAGTGAGACCGAGGTGATGCTATCGCAGGCAAGCCAGCTCCCACAATTTGATCCGGTTTTTACCGGAGGATTGGGTTACAGGCCGAGCAAGGCCATGCGTTGGCGCACCGCAGCCTCAATCCCCGCTTCATCCAGCCCACACTCGGCCAGCATCTGCGCCGGCTTGGCGTGTTCGACATAAATGTCCGGCAAACCCAGGTGCAGCACTGACTTGAGGATATTCTCCCGCGCCAGGAACTCGCTGACCGCCGCACCGGCGCCGCCCATGATGGCGTTTTCTTCAACGGTTACCAGCAACTCATGGTTGCCGGCGATTTCGCGTACCAGGGCTTCGTCCAGAGGTTTGACGAAACGCATGTCGATCACCGTGGCGTCGATGTTCTGCGCCACTTTCAGGGCTTCGGCCAGTTGCACGCCGAACACCAGGAATGCGGTCTTGCTGCCCTGGCGACGGACGATGCCCTTGCCGATCTCGATCGGCTCAAGGTCTTTCTCGATCACTGCATTCGGGCCATTGCCACGGGGGTAACGGACCGCTGCCGGGCCGTTGTACAGGTGCCCGGTGCTGAGCATCTTGCGCAGCTCGTTCTCGTCGCTCGGGGTCATCACCAGCATGCCGGGGATGCAGCGCAAGTACGACAGGTCGTAGCTGCCGGCGTGGGTCGGGCCGTCTTCGCCGACCAAACCGGCGCGGTCGATGGCGAACAGCACGTCGAGGTTCTGCACCGCCACGTCGTGAATAAGCTGGTCATAACCGCGTTGCAGGAACGTGGAGTAGATCGCCACTACCGGCTTGGCGCCTTCGCAGGCCATACCGGCAGCAAAGGTCACCGCATGTTGCTCGGCAATCGCCACATCGAAGTAACGCAGCGGGAAACGCTCGCTGAACGCCACCAGGTCGGAGCCTTCCTTCATCGCCGGGGTAATGCCTACCAGGCGCGGGTCGGCGGCGGCCATGTCGCACAGCCATTCGCCAAACACACCGGAGTACTTCGGCCCGCTGGCCTTTTTCGGCGCCGCCACGGGCGCGTCCAGCGGTTCGAGCTTGGTGATGGCGTGGTAGCCAATCGGGTCGACTTCCGCCGGGGCGAAGCCTTTGCCTTTCTTGGTGACGATATGCAGGAACTGCGGGCCTTTGAGGTCGCGCATGTTGCGCAGGGTGGCGATCAGGGTCGGCAGGTCGTGGCCGTCGATCGGGCCGATATAGTTCCAGCCCAATTCTTCGAACAGGGTGCCGGGGACCAGCATGCCCTTGGCGTACTCTTCGGTACGGCGGGCAATTTCCCACGCGCCAGGCAGGCGCGACAGCACTTTCTTGCTGCCTTCGCGCATGCTGGCGTAGGTGCGGCTGGACAGAATCTTTGCCAGGTAATTGGACAGGCCGCCGACATTGCGCGAAATCGACATGTCGTTGTCGTTGAGGATCACCAACATGTTGGCGTCCACTTCCGGCGCATGGTTCAACGCTTCGAATGCCATGCCGGCTGTCAGCGCGCCATCACCGATCACGGCAATTGCCTTGCGATCGCTGTTTTGCAGGCGGGCGGCAATCGCCATGCCCAGGGCTGCGCTGATCGAGGTGCTGGAATGGCCGACGCCAAAGGTGTCGTACTCGCTCTCGGCACGGCGCGGGAAGGCGGCAATGCCATCCTTCTGGCGCAAAGTGGCCATGCGCTCGCGGCGTCCGGTGAGGATTTTATGCGGATACGCCTGGTGCCCCACGTCCCACACCAGCCGGTCGTCCGGGGTGTCGAATACGTAATGCAACGCGATGGTCAGCTCGATGACGCCCAGGCCTGCACCAAAATGCCCACCGGTCTGGCCGACCGTGTAGAGCAATTCCAGGCGCAACTCATCGGCCAGGGTTTCCAGCTCGGCTTCACCCAGGCGGCGCAAGCCGGCCGGCGTGTTGGCACGGTCCAGCAGAGGCGTGGTCGGGCGCTTGCGGGGAATCTCTTGAAACGTCGTGGGCATCAGGCGAATCGTTATAGGTATAGAAGAGGCGGCAGTTTACCTCAAGCATTGCAAACTGCCCACGCAGAGCACCGAACTTGGCTGATAGGCGGCCGTAATGACCGCTGTAATCAGTGGCGACGTTCGACGATATACCGCGCCAGGTCGCGCAGCGGCGCGGCTGCCGCGTCGAATGGTCGCAGGGCGTCCAGGGCCTGGTCACGCAGTTCCAGGGCATAGGCCTTGGCGGCTTCCAGCCCGAGCAACGACGGATAGGTCGGTTTGTCCCGGGCAATATCGGCGCCCTGGCGCTTGCCGAGGGTCGCGGTGTCGCTTTCTACGTCGAGAATATCGTCCTGCACCTGGAACGCCAGGCCGATGGCCCGGGCATACACCTGCAAGGCGGCCAACTGCGCCGCTTCGGCGCGGCCACTGGCCAGGGCGCCGAGGTGTACGGCGGCCTCGATCAGCGCGCCGGTCTTGTGCCGGTGCATATATTCCAGGGCTTGCTGGTCCAGCTTGAGGCCGACCGAACCCAAGTCAATCGCCTGGCCCCCGACCATACCCGTCGGGCCCGCTGCCGTGGCCAACGCGGTGACCATGCGCAAACGGATCTGGGCATTGACGTCGCTCAGGCGTGGGTCGAGCAAGGCGCTGAAGGCCAGGCTTTGCAGGCCGTCACCGGCGAGGATCGCACAGGCTTCGTCAAAGGCCTTGTGGGTGGTGGGCTGGCCGCGACGCAGATCGTCATCGTCCATCGCTGGTAAGTCGTCATGCACCAGCGAGTAGGCATGAATCAACTCCACTGCACACGCCGCGCCATTGGCTTGCGCGGCGTCCACACCCAGCGCCTCACAGGCCGCGTAGGCGAGCAACGGCCGCACGCGCTTGCCACCGTTCATCACGCTGTAGCGCATGGCTTCATACAGACGTGCAAGTTCCGGGCTTGGCGCGACAAACAGCGGCTCCAGCGCAGCATTGACCCGGGCCTGGCTGCTGGCCTGATAAACGTCGATCATTGCGCCTGTTCCGCGTCGAAAGGTTCTTCGGCCAACTCCCCATCCCGCTCCAGCAACACTTGGACCTTCTGCTCCGCCTGCGCCAGGGCGCTCTGGCAGTCGCGAGTCAGGCCAATGCCTTGCTCGAATGCCGTCAACGAGTCTTCCAGCGACAACTCGCCGTTCTCCAGACGCTCGACCAGGGTTTGCAGATCGGCGAGGGATTGTTCGAAATCGAGTGCAACTTTTTTGCGGGCCATGGCGGCTATTCCGGTTGACGGTAAACGGGCGCGACACTAGCAGATAGGGGGGGGAGGGGCAAATAAGGGGCGCTTGAGCACGCCCTGCAAAACCAATGAGGCGACCTGCTGAACTAGGTGTTGGGTGCGGTGCCCGTTTCCACCAACCGCGCAAATGGGCACTGGCCCTGGGCCTGCTCCAGGCTGCCCTCAAACGCCACCAGCCCGGCATGCACCTGTTGCAGGGCTGTAATCTGCGTCATCAATTCGACCTTCTTTTGCGCAATCGCCTGGTTGGCGCGCTGCCATGGCAGCTCGTCGCCACGGTGCCCGTGCAAAATCCCCTGCAACTCCTTGAGCTTGAATCCCAACTGCTGCGCACACTTGATAAACGTCAGCAGCTCAACGCTCTGCGCCGAGTACACCCGATACCGCCCCTCGCGTTGCGGGGGCGGCAGCAGGCCGATGTCCTCGTAGTGACGAATCGCCTTGATTGTCGTGCCCGACAACTGCGCGGCTTTACCGATGTACATGCAGATCCTTTCCTAAAAGAGTGTGCCGGCCTTCTTCAGCCACTTGTCGCGCTGCGCCGCCGTAGAGCCCAGTAGCGGGCCGAACATCACTGTCTTGATCGGCTTGATGCCACAAAACTCAAGGGTGGTCTTACGCATCTGGTGGATGCCGGGCATGCGGTAGAACCAGCGGTAATACCACGCGGGTGTGTCCATGGTCACCAGCAGGTGGGCGGTTCGGCCTTTCAAGAGCTTGTCGGGGAACGCCTTGCCCTTGCGGTATTTGAAGGCGAAGCCGGCGAGGAAAATCCGCTCGATAAACCCCTTCAACAAGGCCGGAACGCCGCCCCACCAGATGGGGAAGACGAATGTCAGATGTGTCGCCCAGAGTATGTCGGATTGGGCGCCGAGCAAGTCGGGCTCCAGGGGTTGGGCCTGGTGATAGGCGTGGTGCAGGATCGGGTCGAAAACCAGCTCGCCAAGGCGCAGGATGCGGACTTCATGGCCGGCGGCCCTGGCTGATTGGAGGTAGGTCTCGGCGAGGGCCGAACAGAAGCTGGTGCTGGAGGAGTGGCCGAGGATGACCAGGATGCGCTGAACCACGGGGAAAGCCCTGAGGGAAATGATGCCCAGCGTAGGGGCTGCCGTATAGGGGAGAGTCAAGGGCAATGGCTTTCTAGTCGGCAGTGGCGCCCTCAGCTCCCACGGTGAGTCTGCCGATACTCGCCCGGCGGCACGCCGGTGCGGCTCTTGAAGGTGCGGTGGAACGAGCGCGGCTCGGTGAAACCCAGGTACTGGGCGATGTCCTGGATCGGCAGGTCGCTGTGCAGCAGGTAGTGCTCGGCCAGTTCCTGGCGCAGGTCGTCGAGGATCTGCTGGTAGGACGTGCCGGCCTGCTGTAACTGGCGCTGTAAGGTGCGCACCGACATGGCGAACTGCTCGGCTACCTGCTCCTTGCGCGGCAGGCCTTCCTTGAGCAACTGGCGCAGGGCGTTCTTCACCCGTAGCGCCAGGGTCGAATCGTCCAGCGAGGCCATCAGGGCCAGGGCATGTTCCTCCAGGGTGCGCAGCAATTGCGCGTCGGCCTGGCGCAGGGGTGTTTGCAGATAACTCAAGGGCGCCACCAGGGCCGAGCAGGGTTGCTCGAATAACACCGGGCAACCGAAGAAGTCCTCGTATTGGCTGAGTTGCGCGCCGTCCGGCAACGGGTGTTCGAGCAGCACCTGGCTGGGCGACAGCTCGGTGTCGGCAATCCAGCGTGCATACACCAGCCAGGACGCCAGCACGTTCTCGACCATATGCCGACGGATCCGTGGCTGCTGGTGGCGGCAGTTCCAGATCAGTCGCACTTGCTCATCGACCATTTCCGCACGGCTGGTGCCCATGTCGCCCACCAGCTTTTCGAACGGCATGATGCGGTTCATCGCCTCGCCCAGGGTGGCGCAGTTCATGGTGATGTAACCCAGCACGCTCCACGAGTTGGGCAACACGAACCGCGCCGAATTGAGCCCGAACAGCAGGTCCCCGGAATGTTCGCAGAAGTACTCCAGCAGGCGTTCGTGGGCTTCCACGGGCAGGCGCAGGCTATTGTCATCCAGTTGGCCGGCCGTGATCCCGGCCGCCGCCAGGGCGGGGGCGGTCGCCACGCCGAGGTGTTCGGCATGGCGCAGGTATTTCAGCAGAGGAGGGACTGAGGTCGAGCCGAGTGTCTGCATGATTGGGTTCCTGGCGGGGGTGTTGCCGGCGGCATTACCTTGCGCGCTTCGATGGCTGGCAAGGTAATTTGAAACCGTGGCTAAAGTAAATGCTCCCGTGGCGACATCGGGTAATGGGCCGATTGACCCAATTGGCTACTCCATTTGTCCTGATGCGACCGTGACAGCTTGCGCCGGCTGATTAGTATGGGTGGACTGAAAATCACACGATCTGCTGGGAGAAACAGGCATGCGACGCTGGAACGGCTGGGGCGAAGAAACCACGCAGATGGAGATGCCGGCCCATGGGGCGGCGTTTTTACGCGAGCGATTGGGCGACGGGCACACCCTGCCTGACGCCAGCCTGGACAGCGCCCTGGCCCGGGTTCCCGCCTCGCGCCTGGCGCCCCATCGGCTTTACAGCATCGAACCCCGGGACCGCCTGATGCATGCCCGAGGCCAGAGCCTGCCGGACTGGCTGGCCTTGCGTGAAGGTGCGCTGGGTCAGTATCCGGATGCAGTGGCCCTGCCGGAAAGTGTCGAGCAGATCCGCCAGTTGCTGGCCCTGGCCGACAGTGCTGACCTGTGCCTGATTCCCTATGGTGGTGGAACCTCGGTGGCCGGGCATATCAACCCGTCGGCGTCCTTGCGCCCGGTGCTGACGGTGTCCCTGGCACACATGGGTCGCCTGCTCGACCTGGACGAGCAAAGCCTGATCGCCACCTTCGGCCCTGGCGCCAGTGGCCCCCAGGTGGAGAGTCAGTTGCGGGCCAAAGGCTACACCCTGGGGCACTTTCCGCAGTCCTGGGAACTGTCGACCCTGGGTGGCTGGGTGGCCAGCCGCTCCAGCGGCCAGCAATCGCTGCGCTACGGGCGGATCGAGCAACTGTTCGCCGGTGGCACCCTGGAGACGTTCGCCGGGCCGCTGGAGATCCCGACCTTCCCGGCTTCGGCCGCCGGCCCCGACCTGAGGGAAGTGGTGCTGGGCAGTGAAGGGCGCTTCGGCATCATTTCCCAGGTCAAGGTGCGGGTCAGTGCGCTGCCCGAGGATGAGCGCTTCTATGGCGTGTTCCTGCCGGACTGGCCCCGTGCCCTACAGGCTATCCGGCAATTGGTGCAGGCACGGGTGCCGCTGTCGATGCTGCGCCTGTCCAATGCCATGGAAACCCAGACCCAACTGGCGCTGGCCGGCCACCCCAACCAAATCGCCTGGCTGGAACGCTACCTGGCGCTACGCGGGGCTGGCGAGGGCAAATGCCTGCTGACCTTCGGGGTCACCGGCAATCGTCGGCAGAATGCCCTGTCGTTGCGCCAGGCGCGTCAGCATTTGAAGGCCTTTGGCGGCGTGTTCACCGGCACCCTGCTGGGCAAGAAATGGCAACAGAACCGCTTTCGCTTCCCCTATCTGCGGGAGAACCTCTGGCAGGCCGGCTACGTGGTCGACACCCTGGAGACCGCGACCGACTGGTGCCATGTCGACGCCTTGCTGCACGCGATCGAGGCCAGCCTGCGCGATTGCCTGGCGGCCGAGGGCGAGCGGGTCCATGTGTTCACCCATCTATCCCATGTCTATGGCGAAGGGTCGAGCATCTACACCAGCTATGTGTTCCGCCCGGCGGCGGATTACCCGGCCACCCTCGAACGCTGGAAGGCCCTGAAGCAGGCGGCCAGCCGCACTATCGTCGAAAACCACGGCACCATCAGCCACCAGCATGGCGTGGGCAAGGACCACGCGCCCTACCTGCCGAGGGAGAAAGGCGAATTGGCGATGGCTGCGCTGCACAGCCTGAGCCGGCATTTCGATCCGGCCGGGCGCCTCAACCCCGGCACGCTGCTGGAAGACTAGGCCCATGAGCAATGACTGGAATGCCCAATGGCGCGAAGCCGTGCTGCCGCAACTGGCGAATGAAACCTGGGACCTGATCGTGATCGGTGGCGGCATCAGTGGCGCCGGGATCCTGCGCGAGGCGGCCCGGCGCGGCTGGCGCTGCCTGCTGCTGGAGCAGCGGGACTTTGCCTGGGGTACTTCCAGCCGCTCGTCGAAAATGGTCCATGGTGGCCTGCGCTACATCGCCAAGGGGCAGTGGCGCCTGGCCCGTGATTCGGTGCGCGAGCGCCAACGCTTGATGGGCGAGGCACCGGGGTTGGTGGACCCCATGAGTTTCCTGATGCCGCACTATCGCGGCGGGTTTCCCGGGCCGCGGGTATTCGGCGGTTTGCTGCGCCTGTATGACGCGCTGGCCGGTTGTCGCAGCCGCCAGTTCCACAAGCCTGAGCAACTGCGCTATCTGGCACCGGGCCTGAAGGAACCGGGGCTGCTGGGGGCTTCGCAGTTTCGCGATGCGCTGACCGACGATGCGCGGCTGGTCATGCGCGTGCTGGCCGAGGCCCGTGCCGATGGCGCCTGGGCGCTCAATGGCCTGCGGGTGCGCCAGGTGTTGCGCGACGGCGAGCGTGTGTGTGGGGTCGAGGTCGAGGACACTGAGGGAGGCGCGGTTATGCAAGTGCGCTGCGCGGTGCTGGCGGTGGCCACCGGAGCCTGGGCTGAGCGCCTGCAACCGGGCGGCGGGCAGCGCCAGTTGCGGCCCTTGCGTGGTAGCCATCTGTTGTTGCCGGGCTGGCGCTTGCCGGTGGCCCATGCCTTCAGTTTCATGCATCGGCGCGACGGGCGTCCGGTGTTTGTCTTTCCGTGGGAAGGGGCCACAGTGGTGGGCACTACCGACCTGGATCACCGCGAGGATCTGGACCTTGGTGCGAGCATCACCTGTGAGGAACTCGACTACTTGCTGGAGGCTTGCGCCCAGCCATTTCCCCAATCCCAGGTGACGGCGGCGGACGTGTTGTGTACCTGGTCCGGGGTGCGCCCGGTAGTGGGCGCCGCCGACTCCCAGGCCAAGCCATCGAATGAAACCCGCGAGCACGTGCTGTGGCAGGAGCCCGGCTGCGTGACCCTGGCGGGAGGCAAATTGACCACCTTCAGGCCCCAGGCCATCGAGGTACTGCGGGCCTGTGCCGGGATGCTCGGCAAACCCCTGGAGGATGACGGCGCGCCGGTGTTCCAGGCTGTACCGTTGCAGGCGATTCCCGGTCTGAGCGACGCCGGCGTGCGACGTCTGGCCGGGCGTCATGGCCGCGATCTGCCGCGCCTGGCCAGCTTGATACGCACCTTGGGCAGCGATTGCGTCGGGGCCAGCGATACCTTGTGGGCGGAGCTGGCGTTTGCCGCCGAGACCGAGATGGTTTTGCACCTGGACGACCTGTTGTTGCGCCGCACTCGCCTCGGCCTGCTATTGGCCGAAGGCGCGGCCCACTACCTGGCGGACATCCGCCGGCTGTGCCAGCCGCGCCTGGGTTGGGACGATGCGCGCTGGGAACAGGAACAGCAGCGCTACCTGCAACTCTGGCAACGCCATCACAGCGTACCCTGCGCCTCGATCTGAAGAGAGCTTCATGAAAAAAGAGAGCTTCGTGGATAACAACACCCCCGGCAAAGACTATGTGCTGGCGATCGACAACGGCACCCAGAGTGTTCGTGCGCTGTTGTTCGACCTGCAGGGCAACCTGTTGGGCAAAGGCAAGGTCGAGTTGCAGGCCTACTATTCCAGCCAACCCGGCTGGGCCGAGCAGGACCCGGATTATTACTGGCGCAAACTGGGGGAGGCCTGCCAGCAGTTGTGGGCGCAGACCGGCATCGATCGCAGTCTGATCCGTGGCGTGTCCCTGACCACCCAGCGCGGCACGTTGATCAATGTCGATGCCCAGGGCCAGGCGCTGCGGCCGGCCATCCTTTGGCTCGACCAGCGCCAGTGCGAGCCGGAGGGCGGGATCAAGGGGCCCTGGGGCTGGCTGTTCAAGCTGATTGGCGCCCAGGCCACGGTGGATTACTTTCGCGCCCAGGCCGAGGCCAACTGGATCGCCCAGCATCAGCCGGATATCTGGGCGGCCACTGACAAGTTCCTGCTGCTCTCGGGGTTTCTCAGCCATCGCCTGACCGGACGTTTTGTCGACTCGGTGGGCTGTTGCGTGGGCTACTTGCCTTTCGACTTCAAGCATCTGCGCTGGGCCGCCCCCCGGGACTGGAAATGGCAGGCCCTGGCGGTGCGTGCAGAACAACTGCCGAGCCTGTACAAACCGGGGGAAGAGCTGGGCCGCATCACCGCCGAGGCCAGCCGCCATACCGGGATCCCGGAGGGGTTGCCACTGATTGCCGCTGGCTCCGACAAGGCTTGCGAGGTGCTTGGTTCCGGCGTGGTGGAGGCCACGACCGCGTGCCTGTCCTACGGCACCACGGCGACCATCACCACCACCCGCTCGCGCTATCTGGAGATTGTCCCGCTGATCCCGCCTTACCCGGCGGCGATCCCTGATCACTACAACTGCGAAGTGATGATCTATCGCGGCTACTGGATGGTCAGCTGGTTCAAGAACGAGTTCGGCCTGCGGGAAATGCAGCAGGCCCGCGAGCAGGGCCTGGAACCGGAACAATTGTTTGATGCGCTGGTCAACGCGGTGCCGCCCGGCTCCATGGGCCTGACCTTGCAACCCTACTGGTCGCCGGGTATCCGTGAGCCAGGGGTGGAGGCCAAGGGCGCGATGATCGGCTTTGGCGATGTGCACACCCGGGCGCATATCTACCGGGCGATTCTTGAGGGCCTGGCCTATGCACTGCGCCAGGGCAAGGAGCGTATCGAGCGCCGTTCGAAAACCCCGATCAAGCGCCTACGCGTGGCCGGTGGCGGCTCCCAGAGCGACGCGGCGATGCAACTCACCGCGGATATCTTTGGCTTGCCCGCCGAGCGTCCGCATGTGTTCGAGGCGTCCGGGCTGGGGGCGGGGATTGCCTGTGCCGTGGGGCTTGGGCTGTACCCGGATTTTGATACGGCCATCGCTGCCATGACCCGTACCGCCGAAGTCTTCATGCCCCAGCCTGAGGCGCAACAGATGTACGACCGCTTGTACCGCGAGGTCTACCTGCACATGTATCGCCAGCTCAAGCCGCTGTACCAGAGCATCCGCGAGATCACCGGCTACCCGGCGTAGGCCCCCCTGTAGGAGCGAGCTTGCTCGCGAAGAACTTGAGAGCGCCGCGTTTATCCTGCAAGCACGCGTTATCGTTGACGTCCTTCGCGAGCAAGCTCGCTCCTACAGTAGTGGCATTAGACCCCGCTACGTGGCGCTATTGGAGAGTCTTTTTGGCAAGATCGGACAGTGTCGGGGCATACCCGGATTGTTAGGCTGAACGCATCTACAACAAGAGCGTAAAGCCATGAAGTTGCCGTCGTTGCTGCTGTGCCTGGGGCTGTGGAGTCTGTCGCCCGGGGTCGGCGCATGGTCCAATCACAGCGTGGGCAGCTACCTGGCCCTGCAAGACTTGCCGGCGTTGCGCGAGGCGCCAAAGGTGCAGGTCGAGTCCCTTGAGCAGTTTCTTTCCCAGCAATACCTTGGCCTTGTGGCCCTGTTGGACGAGCAGGAAAACTTCGCCCGCAGCCACTTTCCCGATTACCCGCCGCGCCCCGACAACCTGCGCCTGACGCCGCAGCCCGGGGCGGATCTGCGTCGCGACTTCCTCATGGCCCTTCGGGTCAATCCACAGATCCATCTGGCCCAGGTGATCCAGCCCATGCCCGGCGAAGAGCTGGCCGGCCGCCCGCAACTCAAGGCCGCCGCCGTGATGGTCGAGCAGACCCTCTCACCGTGGAATCGCCAGCGCTTTGTCCAGTTGCAGCCAGGGCAGGAGGTCGCGCCGCTGGCGGTGCTGGCGACCGCCGCCGACGAGCCGGACTACGGCCACGATATCAACTTGTTCAGCGACAACCCGGGTGACGTCGGCGCGTTGTATGGCTTCGGCGAGCAGTCGTTTGGCGACGCGCGTTTCCAGTACAGCTCCCAGGCGCCGTTCCATATGGGCTTCTTCCACGAGAGCGCGGTGGTGTATGCCGCAGCGCCGTTCCTGCTGCGCAACTGGCCGGATTGGAGGGCCTACCAGTACTTCGGCCTGGCGCGTTTTGCCTTCGCCAATGGCCATCCCTACTGGGGCTATCGCTTCCTGGGCTGGGGCATGCACTACCTGCAAGACCTGACCCAACCCTATCACGCCACTACGCTGCCGGGCGACGACCTGACCAGCATGTTGCTGATGGAAGGCAAGGCCCTGGCCGGCTATGACAGCGACAAACGGGCGGCAATCGAACGTGTCGCCACGCGCCACAACGAGGTGGAGCGCTACCAGTTTGCCTGGTTACGTCACCTGCTGCTGACAGGGGCGAGCAACCCGATGCTGGCGGCCTACGCCGACACTACCCAGGACGCTGCTTACCCTGCCTATTCGGTGGACTACCTGCGCCAAGTGGTCAGCGCCGAGGCGGATGCCCAGGCGGTGGCATTCGACGAGGCCATCGGCCAGTGGTTGGCCACGCCTGGTGCAACCCAGAGCTTCAGTGCCGGCAACCAGTTGCCCGCCGAGCGCTACGACCATGCCCGGCTCAACGAGCAGTTGGTGCAGTTGCTGCGCCACTTCGGCGCCCACAGTCGCAACTACGTCCGGGCCGGCCTCGACCGCCCGGCGCCGGCGCAGTGAAACAACAGAACATCGCAGTGCAATAACAACAAGAAAGATTGCAGGGGAGAGACCGCAATGAGCACGACAGTGCGCGCGCAAGGCTCGGGATCCGAGGGTAAATGGTCCATCAAATCCACTGGGGCGGGTGTCGGCCTGGTGGGCCTGCTGCAACTGTGCAGTGGCGGGAACGTGCAGGCCATGGAGTTCAGCCTGCTGGACAAGCAGGTCACCGGCTCGCTCGACAGTACCCTGTCTTATGGGCGCCTGTGGCGGGTCCAGGGGCGGGACAAGGGCAACGACGACGTCAACACCAACGACGGCAATCGCAACTTCGATACCGGGTTGGTTTCCGAGGTGTACAAGATCACGTCAGAGCTGGAAGCCAACTACCAGAACTACGGGTTGTTCGTGCGTGGCACGGCGTTCTATGACACCCAGATCATGGACAAGCGCAACGATTACTACCGCAACAACAGCCCATCGCAACCCAGCCAGAGCCATCCCCAGGATAACCACTTCACTGACCAGACCCGGGATATTGCCGGCAGCCGCGTAGAGATTCTCGACTCCTACGTCTACGGCAACTGGGACGTTGGCCAGATTCCGCTGACTGCCCGGCTGGGGCGCCAGGTATTCAACTGGGGCGAGGGCATCTTCTATCGCGGCGGGGTCAACACCACCAACCCGGTGGACGCGGCCAAATACCGCCTGCCGGGTGCCGAGGTCAAGGAAGTGCTGATGCCGGTGGAAGCCATCAGCTTCAATATCGGGCTGAGCGACAACCTGTCGATGGAGAGTTTCTACCAGTGGAACTGGAAGGAGACACGCATCGATCCGGTCGGCACCTTCTACTCCCAGAGCGACCTGTTCGCCGATGGCGGCCGCACCGGCTACAACAATTTCACCGGCAGCGCCCTCGACACCCCGACGCCCATCGGCGGCAACGTCATCGGCCTGTACGATGCGCTGGGCAACAACCCGATGCTCGGGGGCATGCTGCGCAGCACCGGGCTCTACGCCAACGGCATGACCCCGGCCTACGGCAACACCCTCAAGGTGGCGTCGATCGGCAAGGACTACAACGCGCGCAACGATGGCCAGTTCGGCTTCGCCTTCCGTTATATCGCCGAGGAACTCAACAGCACCGAGTTCGGCCTGTACCTGGTCAACTACCACGCCAAGGAGCCGACTATTGCCGCCGACTTGGCGGGCTACAAGGGCATCGACATGGCGGCACTGACCAGCATGCTGTCGTCGGTGGCCGGCAGCCAGGCGGCGGTCTTGGCCAATGGCCTGGCGACGGTGGATGTGATGGGCAACATCCAGGCGCATCGGCGTTATGCCGAAGACATCCGCATGTACGGCTTCAGTTTCAACACCACCCTGGGCAATGCCTCGGTGTTCGGCGAGCTGGCCTACCGGCCGAACCTGCCGATCGGCATCGCCGCCACCAACGACCTGATCGGTGACTTGGCCAATGGTGCCGGCGCAGCGGCGGGCGGGCAGTTCATCAATGTCGGCGGGCAGATGGTCAACCTCGACAGCCAGATCAACAACGCCGAGCGGGTCGAGGCGTTCAACACCTCGGTGGGCAGCATCTACAACTTCGGTCCGGGCCTGAGCTTCGACTCGCTGTTCGGGGTCTTCGAACTGGCCTCCGAGCACTTGCGCGGCAGCAGCCTGAAGTACCAGGCCTACGATGGCAGTACCCGCTACTACGCGGGTAGCGGCAACACTTCCTACGTCTCTGGTGGCGATCGTGATGATCAGGTCAACCGTGATTCCTACAGCTATACGGTGATGTTCAACGGTACCTGGAACGACGTGTACGCCGGGGTCAACCTGTCGCCTTATGTGGTCTACAAGGACGACTTCAAAGGCAACTCCTATCAGGCCGGCAACTATATCGAGGGGCGCAAGGCTTACACCCTGGGGCTCAAGGCCAACTACCAGAACAAGCTGGAAGCCGAGCTGCAATACACCGAGTTCTTTGGTGGCGGGCAGAACAACGTTATCCGCGACCGCGACAACATCGGTTTCAACCTCAAGTACTTCCTGTAAGCCGCTGTCCGCACTGGTTCTTTGGAGATTTGCCATGTTTCAGACACATCGAATACTCACCGCCAGCCTGGCGCTGGCCCTCGGCCTGGCCGCTGGCAATGCACTTGCTGCGCTCTCGCCCCAAGATGCGCAACAGCTCAAGTCCCAGCTCACACCCTTCGGCGCCGAGCGCGCGGGCAATGCCGCCGGCACCATCCCGACCTGGGAGGGCGGCATCACCCAGGCGCCCAAGGGCTATGAAAAGGGCAAGCACCACGTCGACCCTTTTGCCGGCGACAAACCGCTGTTCACCATCACCAAGGCCAACCTGGAACAGTACAAGGCCAACCTGACGGCGGGCGAGATCGCCTTGTTCAACAGCTACCCCGACAGCTTCCAGATGCCCATCTACCCAAGCCGGCGCTCCGGCTCGGCGCCGCAGTGGGTGTATGACAACACCTTCAAGAACGCCACCAGCGCCAAGCTGCTGGACGGCGGCACCGGCTTCGCCGATGCCTTTGGCGGCGTGCCATTCCCCATTCCGCAAAGTGGCGTGGAAGCGCTGTGGAACCACATCACCCGCTATCGTGGCACCTACGTGGTCCGCCGCGCCTCGGAGGCGCCCGTGCAGCGTAATGGCAGCTTCGCCCTGGTCACGGCGCAGCAAGAAGGGCTGTTCAACTACTACCGCCAGGGCGGGCAATACGCCGACCTGAAAAACATCCTGTTCTACTACCTGACCTTCGTAAAAAGCCCGGCCCGCCTGGCCGGTGGCGCGACCCTGGTGCACGAGACCCTCGACCAGATCAAAGACGCCCGCCAAGCCTGGATCTACGACGCCGGCCAACGCCGCGTACGCCGCGCGCCGAACCTGGCCTACGACACACCGATCTCATCCTCCGATGGCCTGCGCACGGCGGACGACACCGACATGTTCAACGGCTCACCGGATCGCTACGACTGGAAACTGCTGGGCAAGAAGGAAATCTACATCCCCTACAACAACTACAAAGTTGCCAGCGCCGACGTGAAATACGCCGACCTGCTTAAAGTCGGCCACCTCAACCCGCAATACACCCGCTACGAACTGCACCGCGTGTGGGTAGTCGAAGGCACCCTCAAACCAACGGCGCGACACCTGTACTCCAAACGCGTGCTGTACCTTGATGAAGACAGCTGGGGCGCAGCGGTGGTCGACCAGTACGACGGCCGTGGCGAACTGTGGCGGGTGTCGATGGCCTACCTGAAAAACTTCTACGATTTGCCAACTACCTGGAGTGCATTGGACGTGTTCCATGACCTGCAGGCACGGCGGTATTACGTGCAGAACCTTGATAATGAGGAGCCACAGACGGTGGATTTTGGCCAGGTGATTCCGGAGGACTCTTACTTTATGCCGGCAGGGTTGCGGTTGCGCGGGACTCGGTAGGGCTGTTGTTGTTGATTAGTTCGCGAGAGCTGCGCTTGAGGGTGCGGCTCTTTGCTCGTTGCGGTGATTCTGCCTCTGGGAATTTGTCCTGCAGGAATGGCAGGTGGCTGCCATTCCTGCCTCAACCTATTAGCAGGCCCCCCTCAGCACCGCATCAACCTGCTCAGCAGTTTGTAGCAGAGTGCTGTCGTTTCTAAATCCTCCGATCATTTGAAGTCCTACCGGAAGTGCCCCTATTTTCCGAACTAGAGGAATATTGATTTGAGGCAGTCCAAATGCCATCCAAAACTTGATGAAATCGGAAGGTCCGGTGGCTCCAAGGCCCAACGGGGCGACGATGCCACAGCTCGCACCTAAGACTGCGTCAAAAGGCTTGAGTATCTCTTCCAAAATTGGGGTCAACTTTGCTAAACGCCTTTTTGCTGCTGACTCTTGCTCCCAGGTTGTCAAACTAGCGCGCTCGAACATCGCTAGCAGTTCTATGCTCAGTTTGTCCGGGTGCATTTGCAGTTCTGTGGCGAGTGATCTAGCTCCCTCGCAGTCGTTTATCAGCAGATGGTCATCAAATACAGCGGAAAACTCCTCGGGCAGCAGCACCTCGCTCACTTGATGCCCTGCCGATCGCAATTCTTCTACAGCGGCCTCCAGTGATTTGGCCACGTCCTTGTCTACCTGATCCCAACGGGCCGTACGACAAAAGCCGAACGACCGTACATGGCTTTCATGAGTGCGCTCCGGAAAACCAGGGATCAAGACTTGAGCTATCAGGTCCAGGTCACGTACGGAGCGGCCATACCAACCTACCGTGTCGAAACTTGGTGCTAATGGTTTGACCCCCTCGAGAGAAACCAACCCATACGAAGGCTTGAAGGCATAAACTCCACAATAGGATGCGGGCTTTATCAATGATCCGGCCGTCTGTGTCCCCAAAGCGACCGGGAAAAAACCAGCCGCCATCCCAGCTGCCGATCCGGCACTGGAACTTCCAGGGGTTCTGTCAAGATCATGTGGATTGTGGGTAGGGCCGGTATGCATGTAAGCAAACTCGGTGGTGTGGGTCTTACCCATAATGACTGCTCCTGCCTTGCGCAGTAGTGAAACGACATGCGCGTCACGCGATGGGCAGTTGTCATCATAGATAAAAGAGTAAAACCGGGTGGGATGATCCACGGTGTCATAGTTATCTTTGATCCCTACTGGAACACCTGCTAGGAGACCTTTCGCTCTAGTCTTTGTTAATTGGCAAGCTTGAGTGCGCACCCAGTCAGGGTCGAAAGAAACGAAAGCTTTTATGCTCGGCTCTCGCGACTCAACATATTCAAGAAAGTGTTCGGCTACCGTCTCTTCGCTCACGACATCCGAACGTACCAACTCCGAAATGGCAGTGGCATCAGAATTACTAAAACTGTACATATCGTTCCTTTGCTCCGCTGATAACCTGACGAGTAATTAAACGGCTGTCGTACAGCCACTTGATAGAATTTCCAGTTTCATCTTCAAAGGGGCTCGCCGAGAAGCATCCAGCAGAGCCCTATGTATTCAGCTATTTAGTGGAGGATCTGGCTCAGGAACAATCTGGTCCGTTCATTCTGCGGATTGTCGAAGAAGTCGTTCGGCGCGGCCTGTTCGACGATTTCTCCCTTGTCCATGAAGATCACCCGGTCGGCTACGGTGCGAGCGAAGCCCATTTCGTGGGTCACACAGAGCATGGTCATGCCGTCTTCAGCCAGGCCGATCATGGTGTCGAGAACCTCTTTCACCATTTCCGGGTCGAGTGCCGAGGTCGGCTCGTCGAATAGCATGATCTTGGGTTTCATGCACAACGCCCGGGCAATCGCCACGCGCTGTTGCTGACCACCGGACAACTGCCCCGGAAACTTGTGGGCCTGCTCCGGGATGCGCACGCGCTCCAGGTAGTGCATGGCGATTTCCTCGGCCTTGCGCTTGGGCATCTTGCGCACCCACATCGGCGCCAGCGTGCAGTTTTGCAGGATGGTCAGGTGCGGGAACAGGTTGAAGTGCTGGAACACCATGCCCACTTCGCGGCGCACGCTTTCGATCTGCTTGAGGTCGTTGGTCAACTCCACGCCATCGACCACGATGCGGCCCTGCTGGTGTTCTTCCAGACGGTTGAGGCAACGGATGGTGGTGGATTTG
The DNA here is from genome assembly GCF_018732265.1 of Pseudomonas sp. TAE6080. NCBI lineage: Bacteria > Pseudomonadati > Pseudomonadota > Gammaproteobacteria > Pseudomonadales > Pseudomonadaceae > Pseudomonas > Pseudomonas sp. TAE6080. Next base: position 18,161 of record NZ_JAHIDY010000023.1, on the reverse strand, counting down.
CCGGAACCCGACGGGCCGCACAGCACGATACGCTCGCCCTGTTTAACGTTCAGGTTGATATCTTTCAACACGTGGAACTGGCCGTACCACTTGTTCACGCCCTGCATCTGAATAATGCCTTCAGGGCTCACAGGCTGTTTGATTGCTTCGCTCATCAGAGAACTCCTAACGCTTATGGCCAGTGTCGAGCTTGCGTTCCAGATGCATGGAATAGCGCGACATACCAAAACAGAAAATCCAGAACACCAGGGCCGCGAACACATAGCCTTCGGTGGCCATGCCCAACCATTTCGTGTCGGCGGCGGCTTGTTTGACGCTGTTGAGCAAGTCGAACAGGCCGATGATGATCACAAGGCTCGTGTCCTTGAACAGCGCAATGAAGGTGTTGACGATGCCAGGGATTACCAGCTTCAGGGCTTGCGGCAGAATCACCAGGCCCATGCTGCGCCAGTACCCCAGGCCCATCGCTGCGGCCGCTTCGTACTGACCTTTGGGAATCGCTTGCAGACCACCGCGCACCACTTCGGCGACGTAGGCCGACTGGAACAGGATCACGCCGATCAGTGCCCGCAGCAGTTTGTCGAAGTTCATGCCTTCAGGCAGGAACAACGGCAGCATCACCGAGGACATGAACAGCACGGTGATCAACGGTACGCCGCGCCAGAACTCGATGAAGGTCACGCAGATCACACGAATCGCCGGCATATTCGAGCGCCGCCCCAACGCCAGCATGATGCCCAGCGGCAAGGCGCCGGCGATGCCGACAGTGGCGATCACCAGGGTCAGCATCAGCCCGCCCCATTGGCTGGTCGCCACGGCGCTCAGGCTGAACACGCCGCCGTGCAACAGGCACCAGGCAATAATCGGGTACAGCACCAGGAAGCTCAGGCCATACACCGCTTTATGGTGCAAGCGCGAGATAAACAACGGTGCCACGCCGATGACTGCCAGCCACACGGTCAGGTCAACGCGCCAGCGCAGGTCCGCTGGGTAGTAGCCGTACATGAACTGGCCGAAACGCTGTTGGATAAATACCCAGCAGGCGCCTTCCTTCGTGCAGTCAGCCTGGCTGGTGCCAACCCAGTTGGCATCGAGGATCGCCCATTCCAGAATCGGCGGGACCACCAGGTAAATAAGGTAGAACGCGAACAGGGTCAGCAGGGTGTTGAGCCAGTTGGAGAACATGTTCGCGCGCATCCACGCCACCACCCCGATGCTTCTGTTCGGTGGTGGCATGTCAGGCTTGAAAGTATGGGTCGTCATGCGCTTTTCCTTACCGCTCGATCAGCGCAATGCGCTTGTTGTACCAGTTCATCAGCAGGGAAATGCTGATACTGATCGCCAGGTACACACTCATAGTGATGGCAATCACCTCGATCGCCTGCCCGGTCTGGTTGAGCACCGTGCCGGCGAACAACGAGACCATTTCCGGATAACCGATACCGGCCGCCAGCGAGGAGTTCTTCGCCAGGTTCAGGTATTGGCTGGTCAGCGGTGGAATGATCACGCGCAGGGCTTGGGGGATGATCACCTTGCGCAGGGTCGGACCGTTGCGCAAACCCAGCGAGTGCGCCGCTTCGGTCTGGCCATGGCTGACCGACTTGATGCCCGAACGCACGATCTCAGCGATGAACGCCGCGGTGTACACCGTCAGGGCCAGGGTCAGCGCCAGCAGTTCCGGGATCAGCACCCAGCCACCGACGAAGTTGAAGCCTTGCAGCTTCGGCATTTCCCAGTGCACGGGCGCGCCGAAGATCAATGCGCACAGCGCCGGGATCACCAGGAACAGCGCCAGGCCCACCCAGAACTTGTGGAACGATACCCCGGTCGCTTCGAAGCGCTTGGTGGCCCAACGGCTCATCAGCACGATGGCGACAATGGCCACGACGATGCTGACCACAAACGGCCAGAAACCATCCGCAGCCAACGCGGCCGGCATGTTCAGGCCGCGACTGCTGACAAAGAAGGTGTCACCGAAGTTATGGCTGTTACGTGGCCCCGGCATGGTCAGAAACACCGCGAAGTACCAGAACAGGATTTGCAGCAGCGGCGGAATGTTACGAAAAACCTCTACATACACCGTCGCCAGCTTGGCAATGATCCAGTTCTTCGACAGTCGTGACACACCAACGATGAACCCGAGGATCGTCGCCAGGATCACGCCGATGAAGGTCACCAGCAGCGTGTTGAGCAGGCCGATGACAAACACCCGGGCATAGCTGTCCGATTCGGTGTAGTCGATCAGATGTTGAGCGATGCCGAAACCGGCACTGCGCTCCAGAAAACTGAAGCCGGAGGTAATGCCCCGGTGTTGAAGGTTGGTTTGCGTGTTATCGAACAGAAACCAGCCCAGAGAGACCACCGCGACAACTGTGATGATCTGGAATAGCCATGCACGCACACGTGGATCTGTCAGGGAAAGCCCATTGGGTGCGACGATATGATTTTGCATGAGGTGCTCCAGTGAAAATGCTTTGGAACAACCCCTGGCAGAAAAACTGCCAGGGGAGGGTTGATCAGCGCACTGGAGGTGCGTATTGGAGACCACCCAGGTTCCACAGGGCGTTTTGGCCACGAGCAATTTCCAGCGGGGTGTCTTTACCGAGGTTGCGCTCGAAGATTTCGCTGTAGTTGCCAACTTGACTGACGATCTTCACGACCCAGTCATTTGGCAGTTTCAGGTCCTTGCCGTAGTCACCTTCTGCGCCCAGTAGACGTGCGACGTCCGGGTTTTTGGTGGCTTTGGCTTCCGCCCCTACGTTCTTTGACGTAATGCCTGCTTCTTCAGCGTTGAGCATGGCGAACAGGGTCCACTTGACGATGCTGAACCACTCCTCATCGCCTTTACGTACGACCGGCCCCAGAGGTTCCTTGGAGATGGTTTCTGGCAGTACCACGTAGTCCTTCGGCGATGCCAGCTTGCTGCGTTGTGCGTAGAGTTGCGACTTGTCGGAGGTCAACACGTCGCAACGACCGCTTTCCAGCGATTTAGCACTTTCGTCAGAGGTGTCAAAGGTGATTGGGATGTACTTCAGACCATTGGCGCGGAAATAATCGGAAACATTGAGTTCAGTTGTAGTACCGGCTTGAATGCAGATGGTCGCGCCGTCGAGCTCTTTGGCGCTCTTAACGCCGAGCTTGTTGTTCACCAGGAAGCCTACTCCGTCGTAGTAAGTCACTCCGGCGAACACCAGGCCCATGCCTGCATCTCGAGAACTGGACCAGGTAGTGTTGCGCGACAGCACATCAATTTCGCCTGACTGAAGAGCAGTAAAACGCTCCTTGGCGTTCAACTGGCTGAACTTCACTTTGGTTGCATCACCGAACACTGCAGCTGCTACGGCACGACAGACGTCGGCGTCTATACCAACAATCTTGCCCGTGGAATCCGGAACGGAGAAACCTGGTAACCCATCGGAGACGCCGCATTGAATGAAACCTTTCTTCTGAATGGCGTCCAGCGTGGAACCTGCCAGAGCTGCACTACTGACTCCAATCATGGAGGCTGCGGTTAATGCAACCCAGGTGAGTTTGAAAATATTCATTCCAATACCTCAAGTTTGTATATCGTTGTTGTTTTTATTAGACGCTTGAGTGTCGTCGAATGCTGGTAAGCGTTCGACGAATTAATCGTGTGAACTTGTCTTAACCTTAGTGTTGGAACTTTATGGAATTGCATCAACAGGAATGACTTCAAGTTGCGTAAACTGATTCCAATTCAGCGAATCCTTTTATCTCGATAGGATTTCCGGCGGGGTCTAGGAAGAACATTGTTGCTTGCTCACCGGGCTCTCCTGGAAAACGGATGTTAGGTGAAAGAACAAACTTTACGTCGGCCTTGATCAGGCGGTCTTTTAAAGCAATCCAGTCTGATATTTTCAATATCACGCCAAGATGGGGCATCGGCACCATATGGTCGCCTACCTTTCCTGTGTTACTCACAGGGAATGGTTCGCCCAAGTGCAACGATAGTTGATGCCCAAAAAAATTGACGTCTACCCACGTATCGGTGCTACGACCTTCCTCGCAACCCAGCAAATCGCAGTAGAACTGGCGGGAAAGCTCCAAATCGCGGACGTGATAAGCAAAATGAAAAATCGACTGCATCGGCTGCTCCTAAAAACCACCGGAAGGTGGAAATGACTGGACCGGACGAAGCTTGTGCTGTTTTTATGAAAAGAGATAGCATGTAATTTTCACGGTCATCAAAAGAATTTTTTATGGATTCGCGCTATCTGAAAAGCCTCATCACGGTTGTGGAATGCGGTTCCATAGCCCATGCCGCGCGCGTGGAAGGACTGACAGCAGCAGCGGTCAGTCAGCGAGTTCTCGCGTTAGAACGGCAACTCGGCTTTGAACTACTGTCTCGCGTCGGACACGCAGCCAAGCCGAGTGAAGCCTGTCTTGCTCTATTGCCCAGAGCTAAACGCATCGTTCGCGAGGTTGAGTTACTGGCGGGAGACGCCGACGTGGGGGGGCTTACGGGAAAGTTGAGAATAGGAGCAATTTCGACCGTTCTGACCGGTCTGCTACCCGGAGCATTGCGGGCCCTGACTGAATTAGCGCCAGGCATCAAGCCGGTTATCGTGCCAGGAACGTCGCGTTCGTTGTATCAAGCCCTTCTCTCTGGCGAACTGGACGCTGCCATATTGGTAGCTCCGCCCTTTGAATTGCCAAAAGCTTTGCAGATGGCGTCACTACGAAAGGAACCCCTGGTTTTCCTGTCGAAGGAAAAGTCTTCAGACAGTATCCTTGCTCAACTGAAAACCCATTCCTATATTCGGTACGATCCAGATTCGTGGGGCGGACGTCATGCTGAGCATTACTTGGCTGACAATGGCTTAATGCCGACGCCACTGGTGGATCTGGACGCACTAGAGACAATTGCCATGCTGGTAACCGAAGGTCTTGGCGTCAGCCTTGTGCCGTATTGGTCCGGCTTTGAACATTGGGGCCATAAGTGCGCTGTGGACTGGGTAGACAATGCTCGGTATGACAGAGAGATTGTGCTGATCAGCCATGTTCAGACTGACCGGCCAAACATGTTGATCGTTTTGCACAAAGCACTTTCAACAAACTAAAATTTATTTTTATCATGTCTTTTCTTGAATAGCAGTTTGCGCATCATCAAAAAAGCGATAGCGCTCAGCAAGATCCGTTGCACAGTATTTTGCGCCAGAACCAAGAGATTTCTTGAATTCCAAGTGTGGGCCAGGTCATCCAGGTTTACTTCTCTGACCAAGTGCCCCTGTGTGCTTCGCGGTCGTCCGTTTTGTCCCCCCACCTCATCGTCGGATGAGGTCAAATGGCGTTGGACACCATCGGACAGGGGTATGCCTGAAACCCCCGGAATAGCTACGCTATCAGGCGTTCTCTAGGATGGGATAGGATAATTTCGGACAATTAAAAAGCCGGCTTGTGGGCGGCTTATTTATTTGCTTAAGCTATTGATTTTAAATTAAATTCTTTAATGAATAAATTTTGTCCCCCCACTTATCCCCCCAGTCTGACTCTGTGTGAAAGCTTGTGCCTTGATGTGTGTTGTCATGCTTTGCCGAGCGCGGTGCATTTACTGAAAATGTTGCAACAGGTTTTGGTCTATACCTCGCAGGGCGATCATGAAAGTGATCAAGTAGCTCTCCTGATTTAAGCACTGGCTGGAAGACATGCCCCGAGTCGGTGGCTACTGACTAACTCCGCTGAAAAAGTCGGTTTTCGATGCAGCACTATTCTGAAGCAAAAAATCGACCTCCTAGAATCGCGTACATGCAACGATCTCCCTCTGGGTAATGCGTCAGTAAGGCCATGCATCATGGTCGCTCCCGCGCGACGCAGGTCATGGTGTGTCCAATCGCGGTTCTGACCGTCTGCTAGAGCCCGGGTGTCGTCGTGTTGTCTGCTTGAGAGGGCCTCACGATTTTTGAACCTGGCCCGGCGATCGCCCAGCTTTTTACTCACCACCTTGTTGTCGAGATGTTCCTCGTTTTGTTTAGCTGGAAAAGTATCACTGAGAATGCTCAGCCAGGATCTTTACCCAAACCAGACGCGGTCGAACCGGCCCGGTATCATGCTGGCCATTTAAGATCTTGTCCGTAACGGCCAGGGTTTTCCTTTTCCAGTGCGCAGCCCCCCTGCGCTGCATGCTTGGAGCAGTCCATGACAGTTAGCCCAGAGGTCGAGCAGGCCGCCAGTCTGCTGCTGGAAGAAGTCCGAATTCGTATCGCCTCGTTGGCACAGGCGAAAAAACGTTACAGCGCGCAATTGGCACCTGATTTTTATTTGCTGGATTTTTTGCGCCGTGATGAAAACGGTTTGTCCCGCTACTTTGCCCTGTTGCTTGATCCGCAGGGTGTACATGGTCAGGGCGCGCTGTTTTTAAAGGCGTTTATTGGCTGTTTAGGTGAGGCAGCGAGTTGGGCCTTGGCTGCTGAGCACTGTCAAGTTGTGACTGAGCAGCAGGCCAATGGACAGCGTCGGATCGATATCTTCTTACGTCTGGACAATGGTCTGATTGCCATTGAAAACAAGCCTTGGGCTGCCGATCAAAAAAATCAGTTGAAAGACTATGCAGCCTATATCCACGAGCAGGCCACTGGGCAGCGCAGCCTGTTGGTCTATTTGGGCAATGAGGAGCCCAATGAGTCCAGCATCAGCTTGGTTGAGCGCCAGGCGCTTGAGTGCGAGCAACGCTTTGTGCAGATCAATTACAGTCAGGCGATTGCTTGGCTGCAAAGTGCCGTAGTGCACTGTCAGGCAGCAAAGGTACGTTTGTTTGTGGAGGAGCTGATTGAATTTATCCGCTGCCACATTAATGGAGAAAGTGAAGTGGTGGAAACGCAAGAGCTCAAAGAACTGATTCTGACCTCCGCAGGTAACATCGATGCGGCGCTTCGCGTGGCAGCTTCGATCTCTGCAGTGAAAAATCAGCTACTGCAGGATTTTGAGCGAGAATTGAAGACGGCTTTGGCTGAGCAAGACATGCCGCTTAGCAAGGTATCTTTAACCGCAGATGCCAAGCGCTATGCGGGCTTTAGTATTGAGCTCCACTCGGCCCATAAATTTTGTCTGCGCTTTGAGTTCGATGGTAGTGGCTTGAGGTGGTTGGCGTGGGGAATCTGTCGTAATGCAGAAACGGTGCTGCATGAATCTGAAAAATGGCAGCAGATCAACCAAGCCATGAGCGAGTACTTTGGTAAGGGGGACTCCAGTGAATGGTGGCCTTGGTATCCGGCTAATGGCGAGCTGGTTGCCGTGTTCCCAGCGAATTACATGGATTGGTCAAGCTCGCCGGAGCCTTGGTTGCTAATGCGCGATAAAACCGAAGAAGGCATGGTTAAGCGAATTGTCAGGCTGGCGGTAAAAGCAAGAGCCGCTTTGGAGTCCGTGCACGAGGTGATGGTTTAACTGCGATAAGCGCTCAAGGTGGAACACCTCGTGCCCACCCAGCATGCAAACGCAATTCCTCCGCTCGCTCGAATTGTACTGATCGTCAAAGGTTGTGTCGGTAAGAGGAAGTGGCACAGCTGATCCTCGCTAAGCGGAGACGATCTGCGGAAGCGTGGCTATAACGATCGGTTTTGGTAGCCGGCTGAATACAACGGCGACACGCTGGGCGTGGATCTGGGAAATGGGAAATCTTGAGTTGCGCTCGGCCTTGCGGGCGGAAAAGGAGCACGTCCAGCAGTTGCAGAGAAAGCTGGAGATTGTGCAAGCGATGGTGCCGATCGCATGAGGGCCAAGAGTCCGAGACTGCTGAAGTGTTGAGTGCGTTCAACGCCATTTGGAGAATTACCATGCCAGTAAAACCCAGGCCGTTCACATTTGTTTGCAATGACTGCGGATGGAAGAAAACCGTTGCGCCACAAAGTGACGTGCTGGGGCAGGGTGAGTGGTTTGCTCACTGCCCCAAGTGTGGAAACCAGAATTTGAGCCATCGGCGTGCAGGATTTATGGATCGAACGCTGGCTGAGTGGCTTTCACGACTGCGCTGCTTTTGAGGCGACGGTTCCTCCATGCGGTGCCTCGCTCCAATCTGGTGTAGCCGCCACTCATTTTCCCCAAACAATGGGTGGCGACGGTACGCAGGTTGGTTCAGTGAGCTGCTATGACAGCTCCGTGGTGGCGCTCCCCTCACTACCCTCTATATGAAGCAAAAACACATCCCGGGCCACGCTACCCACATAGCGAGTCAGCGCATAATTGGCTGCAGTACCGATCACAACACCCACTCCGAATGGAATAGCCTTGGACGCTGCAGCTTTGGTGAAGTTGATCCCCACCTGTTTGAAAAGCTGTTTGATGGTCTGAAGGGTGGCGCCTTTGAGGTACTCACTGACAACCTTCACTGCCGCTTTCGAAGCGACCTTGGTGGCGCCGCTTGAAGCCATCTGCTCCAGCGATCCGCAAAGCGCGATGACGAAGGACATATGTTTGGCGTCTTCATTTGACATTTTGTCGTTGATCGCAATGCCAAGGCACATCGTCATATCGATTTGCAGTTTCATGTGCCACAACTGTCCAGCGAGACTCATCTGTCTGATGTTCTAACGTGGGCCCGTGTGAACCTTTCGAGTGATCTGTCGCTCGACGTGCTGGCGGACAGGGCGAGAATGAGTCGGCGCACATTTACTCGGCGATTCAGGGAAGCCACCGGAAGCACATTCTCAAAATGGTTAAACGCCCAGCGCGTTGTCAGGGCGCAAGAGCTGTTGGAGACGACTGACTTGCCTATTGAGTGTGTGGCGGGTGAGGCAGGGTTCGGAACGCCCTTATCTTTGAGGCAGCAATTCGGCGTTCATCTTGGCACGTCGCCGTCTGAATATCGGCGTACGTTTTTTCGTGAGATGAGTCCGGGCCGAAAAGCAGACGGAAGTGGGCCCACTGCCGAGTCATTTACTGAGTCTCAGGCAAAAGTTTACTGATGCGCATGAGCTCAGGCTGCATTATCCCTGACAACAGCGCGCAGCGCCTGCAGGGGATGCTAGACGGTCACACCATCTTGCCGTTTCACTTGGCTTCGGCAAGAATATCTGTCAGCCAATAACCGGCCAGGGGCACGAGCGGCGCCCAAGACTGCTTGTAGATCACCTCTGAAGTACCGGCGTTTTTTGTCTCATGCCCATAAGTACCAGACATGCCGCAGCACCCGCTCGCTTGAACCTGTAAATTCAGTCCCATGCGCTCATAGACTTGCTGCCAAAGGCCAATGCTGTTTGGCTCATTTGTCTTTTCAGTGCAGTGGGGAAGGAAGTAATACAGGGCAGCATCTTTGACGCTTTGAGTCTGTGGAAGCGCTCCGGCGAGCCACTCCTGAGGTAGTAATACGATGGGGACTTTGTCGCCCAGGGTCGACGGTTTGAGGTTGAAGCTTACGGCGAAGGGTTCTTCCGAGTCAGTCTCCACTTTGGCTTTATCGAGGAGCCTGACGTACCCGCAGCCTTGAGTGTTTGTCATTTGAGTGAGCTGGACTTCAGTCCGATGCGTACGACCTACGTCCTTAGCCGCGAGACCGTTATCCCGACCAAGCGGATCGGTATGGCTCGTTGGCGAGAAGGCTTGTTCGCTTTTCTGCTGAAGAACGCCAACAGCAACCTTAAATATTTCAACTTGCCGCTGAACCGAGTGATCGAACTGGGTACGCAGGTTGAGATGTAGAAACAAACAAGGCCGCAACTGCGGCCTTGTTCTATTCAGGGTGTCACTCGTGTGAGTGTCCGTGTGCAGCGGACTCGGAGGTTTCTCCTTTCTCACCACCGCCGCATGCCGTCATCAGGCCGAAGAAGCAGATCAGGAGCATCGAACGAAACAGGGTGGTTGGGATTTTCATGGAAGGACTCTTCAAAATTTGGATGAAATAAATGGTCTGGTGCTGGCTGAGCGCTGAATTATCGGCAGCAGGACAGCCATCGCTGTTTTGAATTACTGTTTGACGCTCAAGTAATCGCCGTTGGTTTTAAGTGCAATGGTCACGTCGTTGTTGCTGCGATTACGCCAAAACCAACCATGGGTGCCGTCAAAAATGGCCGTAAATTCACCCTTGTCACTTTTGACCTGCTTGCCCTTGCTGTAGCTGTGGAAGTAACCCTTCTCGCCGTTGTAGGGTTCGCCATGGGTATCGAAGTTCACAGGCCCACCAACCGCAGTCCATTCGTAGCTAACAGACTTGCCCTTCAAGACTTCGAGCTTTATTTCCGTCCCTTCACCTGGCTTGAGCGTGACGCTCATTTGATTCGTCTTCAAAGCTGAAGTTGGCGTGGGTGCCGGCTGAGCAACAGGTTTCGCAACAGGCTGGACTTGCGCGACCTGCATAGCTGGAGCTGGAGCTGATGCTTGCGGCGGAGTTGCATCCGCCAAAGCCTCTTGGGCCAGGATGATCTTCAGTTCGCCCATCTGGGTTAGCCCTAATGCTCGGCCCACACCTGTTGGATCAACGGCGTATTCCGAAGGCATGACAACAGTCACCAGCAGACCGACAGCAGTCAGCAGTGCAATGACAGTCGAGCGCACCAGTTTGCGAGTGCTTGGCAATTCATTAACAGTTGGAAGCGGAGTATTAAACATGGTCAGAATTCCTTACGCGGAGAGAAACAGGCCGGTGATTTGGTAACCCATTAGCAGAAACCCGGCACTCATCATGGCGACGTTGGCGGTATAGGCGTGGCGCCAAAAACCACCAGTGCGACGCCAGTACCCCATCAGGATGAGAATCGCGCTGAGGGCCAGTAATTGACCGATCTCAACGCCAACATTGAAGGCGATCAGGTTCGGAATCAGGCCATCAGGCGAGATCTCGTACTCCTGGATCTTCGTCGCCAGACCAAAACCGTGGAGCAAGCCGAAGATCAGCGTGGCCACTTTGGTGTTGGGTTGGAAACCGAACCAGCGCTGGAATGCGCCCAGGTTGTCGAGCGCCTTGTACACCACCGAGAAGCCAATGATGGCGTCGATGATGTACGAGCTGATGCTGACCTCTGTAAGTACGCCAAGCAGCAGCGTGACCGAGTGTCCCACCGCAAACAGCGTGACGTAGAGGCCCACGTCTTTCAGGCGGTAGAGGAAGAAGATTACTCCGAACAGGAACAGCAAGTGATCGTAGCCCGTCATCATGTGCTTGGCGCCCATATAGATGAACGGCAACAACATGATTCCGGTGCTTTCTTGGATGAAACCCTTGTCACCTTCAGCGACGGCATGCGCCATCGCTTCGGGCATGCCGAAGAAAAGTGCCGCCAAAAACAAAAACAACAGTAATAGCGGGCGATGCGAGGGCGCAGAGAATGCGCCAACACCGCTCATTGAGTACGAATGCATGAATTAATCCTACGTTGCAGTGATCGTGGGCCGCATTGCGGCCATGGTCAGGATGCGAACGCAGGACGGGGTGGACGCTCGATCAAAAATATCGGCGGCAGCGGAACAGAGTGTCGAAGCGCATCGACCCGGATGGCTAGCATAGGGGATGTCGCCAGCATCAACGCGGCAGTGAGTTGCGGCGTCTCGTGCTGATGATCAGGGGTCAATGGCGAATGGTAGTGATCTGAAAGACTTGAATAGCTGGATGAGGCCTCTTCGCCGTGGGAATGATTGGCGTCTTGTGTGATCTCCCAGGCTGGCTGTGTCGACGTCACTGATACCGAATAGGTATGCCCGGCCCAAGCCACCAACATAGCGAGAGCAAGCGCGATTACCACCGTTATTGTCAGTGTCCTGCTGAACATGGAGTTCGGTTTTCTACCTGTTGAATGGGGCTTTCTTACGTTTGACTATATCCTCCTAGGGGGGATAGGATGCCAGCATAATTCATTGAAGCCTGAGCCTCAAGTCATGAGTGAACACGAACAAGAACACAGCCATCCCCACACTCACCAAAGTCATGAGGCAATCATCAAGCGCCTCAAGCGGGCGGACGGTCATTTGCGAGGCATCATCACCATGATCGAAGAGGGGCGCCAATGCGTGGACATCGCACAGCAGTTGCATGCTGTAGAAAAAGCGGTGTGCCAAGCCAAGCGGACGCTCATCCAGGATCACATTGATCACTGTCTAGAGGACACCGTTTCGGCACTGGGTAATGGCGAGCGCGCACCGTTGGAAGCGTTCAAACAAATCACCAAATACCTCTAGGTTAAACATGCCAAACTTCGCTGAACTGCTATAGGCCAGCTTTAAGCAATCCGGCTTTACTTGACTCGTAAGGCCAGATAGAGAGCGCCCAATGGCTTGGCGAGCGACTTACGTTATTAGGAAAGAAGATGACGAAAACCACTAGCTTCAAACTTCGCCGGAACATCACGCTTTTGGTTTCCTGTTTTTTAGGAAGTCAAGCCTGGGCGGTTGAACAGCTTAATATAAGCACCGATCAGATGAAGACGATGGGAATCCAGACAGCACCAGTTCTTAGTAACTCTGGAGATCTAAAAAATCGTTACCCTGCTCAGGTGGTCGTACCTCCCGGCGCAGAACAGATCGTTACGTCACCGATGCAGGCTATGGTTTCGCAGCTTCTCGTCTCGGAATTTCAGGTTGTAACAAAAGGTGACCCGGTGGTGCGGTTGACAGGCCCCGCCATGAGCCAATTGCAGCTTGAATTGCTACAGGCTTCATCTCGAGCAAGCCTCGCTAGAAAAGCCTACAACCGCGAAAATACTCTCTTTGAAGAGGGCATTATTCCTCAACGGAGGGCGCAAGAAGCGGAGGCAGCCTTACGTGAGGCTGAGGCAACGCTATCACAGGTGCGCTCAGAACTTTCACTTGCAGGTCTCTCGAAGTCTGACACCGATAAAATTATAAAGTCGGGTTCGCCTTCGGACGGAATTATTTTGGCGGCGGCTCAAGACGGTATTGTCACGTCTATCTCGGTGAAGCCCGGCCAGAGAGTTGATGCTGCTACAGCTTTATTGAATATCGCCCAAGTCAAGGTTCTGTGGGTAGATATACAGGCCACTTCAACGGCTGCGCAAAATATAAGCTTAGGTACTATTGTAAATGTTGTAGGTAAAGATGTATCAGGGAAAATTAAAAGCATCAGCCCCATTATAGCGTCGGGCAATCAGTTTGTAATAATGCGAGCAGAAATAGAGAACGTTCAAGGTAAGCTGAGGCCTGGTGAGTATATTTCAGTCGATATTCCAGTAGCATCTTCAGGAAATACTTGGGATCTACCATTGTCCGCTATCGCTCGCAATAAGGCAGACTCAGTCGTATTTGTGAAAACTGAGCAGGGCTTTTCAGTCCGCCCTGTCGAAGTTATGGCCAGTACAGGCCAATACGTGCGAATTGAAGGTGACTTTCAACCACGAGACCAAGTAGCTATCAGTGGTGTGATTGCGCTGAAAGGCGCCTGGCTTGCTGAAGGGGAAGCAGAATGATTTTGAACAAGCTCATTCAATTTTCTCTGGCCCAACGATTATTTATAATTTTGGTTACGGTTTTGATTTCTGCTGCGGGTTGGTATGCCTATCGCGGCCTGCCGATTGATGCGTTTCCAGACGTTGCAAGCACTCAAGTTAAAATTATTATGAAAGCCCCCGGCATGACGCCGGAAGAGGTAGAGAGTCGTATCGCAGTACCCGTCGAAGTTGAGATGCTTGGCATTCCGAACACCAAAACACTTCGATCAGTGACGAAATATGGTCTGGTAGACGTCACCATCGATTTTCAGGATGGCATCGACATTTTCTGGGCTCGCCAACAGGTTGCTGAGCGACTCGGAAATCTGTCGGACAGTTTACCGGAGGGTATTTCCGGTGGCATGGCTCCTATCACTACCCCGTTAGGGGAAATGTTCATGTTTACGGTCGACGGAGACTCTTTATCGCTGGTAGAACGCCGAAGCTTGTTGGACTGGGTAATTAGGCCGGCGCTGCGGACAGTGCCTGGAGTTGCCGATGTCAACTCCCTGGGTGGTTTGGTGCGCACTTTTGAGGTGCTTCCTGACCCTATGAAGATGGCAGCCAATAAAATAACCCTGGAGCAACTATCGAATGCTCTAAGTATAAATAATCGGAACGATGGTGCAGGACGTTTGGCCGAAGGCGATGAAGTATTATTGGTGCGAAGTGAGGGCAGCATTAACTCGCTTGACGATCTAAAAAATATAGTGGTGAGTGCGACGACCGGAACTCCGGTTCGAGTTAGCGACATTGCGAGAGTACAGATCGGAACGCTCACACGCTATGGCGTAGTAACTCAGAATGGCACCAATGAAGCAGTGCAAGGATTGGTACTAGGCCTTGCTGGTTCAAATGCGCGTGAGGTGGTTAAAGGCGTGCAGGACAAATTGGCAGAGTTAGCACCTACCTTACCTGCAGGGATATCGATTACGAGTTTCTATGACCGCTCGTCTCTGGTAGATAAAGCTGTCGGTGCTGTTTTCAAAGCTTTACTTGAAGCAACCGTACTCGTCATCATTCTACTTGCACTATTTTTGGGGAACATTCGTGCGGCTTTGACCGTTGCGCTCGTGCTGCCACTTGCGGCGCTGATTACTTTCATCCTTATGCGACTATTTAATATGTCTGCCAACCTTATGAGCTTGGGGGGGTTAGCAATTGCAATCGGGATGCTGGTCGACGCGGCAGTGGTCGTTGTTGAAAACATCGTGCAGCGACTGGCTACCGATGAGTCTCGTGGAAAAGTTCCAAGGCTTCATCTCATATTCCGAGCCGTTCGAGAAGTCGCTGTTCCTGTAACTTCTGGTATCTTGATCATCATTACTGTTTTCCTCCCTCTAATGACCCTACAAGGCCTTGAGGGCAAGTTTTTCGTCCCTGTAGCGCTGACGATTGCTTTTGCACTGGCAGGGTCGTTGCTGCTTTCCTTAACTGTTATACCTGTGCTTTCATCTTATTTTTTAAAAGAGGTAAAGCATGAAGATCCTTGGTTGGCGAGAAAGCTTCTAGGGCTCTATAACCCGATTTTGAGTTGGGGCATGCAGAAGCAAAAAGTAGTGTTTGTTGGTGCTGCAGTTATGCTTTTAGCCGCTGGGATTGTGTACACACAAGTCGGTAAAACCTTTATGCCTACAATGGATGAAGGGGACTTGATCGTGGGTATAGAGAAATTGCCATCCATCAGTCTCGAGCAAACTGCCGAGCTGGATAAAAAGATTCAAATGGCGTTGATGACGGCTATACCAGAGATAAAAGGAGTTGTAGCTCGCGCTGGCTCTGATGAGATTGGTTTGGATCCTATGGGTCTCAATCAGACTGACACCTATTTGCTGCTCAAGCCAAAAGACCAGTGGCGCATGAGCTCTAAGGAAGATTTGCTGAATGAGATTCGTAAAGTTCTAGATAATTTACCTGGTATCGAATACAGCTTTACTCAGCCTATCGAAATGCGTGTATCTGAAATGATTATTGGTGTTCGGGGCGACTTGGCCGTGAAGGTATATGGCCCAGACCTTGGCACACTCAATAAGCTCGGAACCCAAATTGAAGAATTACTGAAGACAATCAACGGTAGCCAGGACGTTTATACGGTTCAAAATGACGGTGTCCAATACTTGCGAGTCGAAATTGACCGATTGCAAGCAGGTCGATTAGGACTTGATGTTGAAACCATTCAAAACATACTTAGAGTTCAGATTGAAGGTAAGCAAGCTGGCATTGTGATCGAGGGCAATCAGCGTACGCCGATCTTGATTCGTGCTGATAAAAGTGTTCGTACCTCACCGGCGGAGTTCGATGCTTTGATTATCACTACACCTTCAGGAATGTCTGTTCCTCTGCGCGATGTCGCCAAGTTAGTTCGTGCGGACGGCCCCGTTAAAATTGACCGTGAAATGGGTAGCCGATATGGCGTAGTAATTGCGAACGTGAGTAACAGGGATCTGGTAGGTTTTGTTGAGGAGGCCAAGGCTTCGGTTGCCAAAAATATCGAATTACCCAAAGGTTACACAATTACTTGGGGTGGGCAGTTCGAGAATCAACAGCGCGCTGCTGCGAGATTATCTATTGTGGTTCCAGTCGCACTTGGCTTGATTTTCGTGCTGCTGTTTTCGACATTTGGATCCGTCAGACAGGCTCTGCTTATTCTTAGCAATATTCCTTTTGCACTTGTAGGCGGTATCGTTGCCCTTTGGGTTACTGGCGAATATCTGTCAGTGCCAGCTTCAGTCGGCTTCATCGCACTGTTAGGTATCGCGGTACTCAACGGGATCGTCTTGGTCAGCTATTTCAATCAGCTCTATCATGAAGGGATGGCTATTAAAGACGTAGTCATCCAAGGTTCAAGGCGCCGGTTAAGACCAGTCCTCATGACTGCTTCTATTACTGCTTTTGGACTGGTTCCACTTCTATTTGCAACGGGCCCTGGCTCAGAAATTCAACGCCCTTTGGCTATTGTAGTGATAGGCGGCTTGATCACTGTTACGGCATTGACACTTCTCCTCTTACCGATACTGTATTTGCGTTTTGCTCATTCGAAAAAGGAGAGCTCCAATGCCTAACTTGCGAATTACTCTACTTTTGCCGCTAAGTCTTGAAGAGAAGGTTTCTGACTATTTTCTTTGTGATCCTAGCATCGGAGTCTTTACGAGCAGGGTGGTTTCAGTACATGGACTATCCAACTCCATGTTGAACTCTGCGGAGCAGGTTATGGGAAGCGCTAAAGAAACGGAAATCGTTGTCGTGGTAGACGAGGAACGCTTCGAACTCTGGATTAGTGAATTTGAGAGGCTTTTCACTAGCTCGGGTATTCGCTATTGGTCGACCCCTATTTACCGTTCGGGAGTTCTGGTGTGATGGAAAAGTTATTACTTCTAGTATTACTACTGGGTGCCAGTGGAGCGGCTCAGCCTCAGTCTTTTGAAATGCCATTGCCACCTGCTCAAATTTTACCAGCAAGCATTGCGACAAAGCTATTGGATGCAGATCCACGAGTAGAGTCAGCCCGGGCCAGTCTGGATGCGGCTATACAGGAGGCGGGGATTATTAAAAGATCTCCTTACGAATGGATAGTTAACGGTACCTCTCAGCAGCGTCGTGTCCAGGGGGGGCCTAACTATAACGAGTGGACGGCTGGAGTAGAGCGCACCATACGGCTCCCTGGAAAGTCTAGTGCTGACTCGGATATCAGTACCGCAACCCTTGAAATTGCGGAGGCTAGTTATGGTGAAGCTAGGCATGAAGCCGCCCGTGAACTGATGTTAGCTTGGCTTGATTGGCAAGCTGCTGAGGAGGCCCGAGATATTGCGGCGAGAGGAGTAGAGTCGGCTAAAGATAGCCTGGCAGCAGTGCAGAAACGCAACAGAGCGGGGGACGCATCTACGCTTGACGTGAATATCGCTAAGGCAGAGCTCTCCGATCAATTACGCTCGGGTAATGATGCAAAGGTGAAGGCAACTACGACTTGGATTGCGCTTACCACCAAGTTTCCTGGCGTTGAGCGAGCGCGAGTCGCTCTGCCGGCTCCCGTAAAAGTTACTGGAAATGATGAGTCCTGGACGGCGAGAATTATTGAGCAAAGCGATGAGCTGAGGCGCACCATCGCAACTGCAAGGCGCGCTGAAGGTTTGTCCGGACGTGCCCGGGCGGATAAAATACCCGACCCCACATTTGGCGTATTTACGAACTCTGAGCAGGGTAACAGAGAGCGTATCTATGGCGTCAGCGTGAGTATGCCAATACCTAGCCGGTCACGTAGTGCGCGTTATGCTCAAGCGTTGGCGCAGGAAGACGCTACTAGGCACGATTCAGCGCTTGTTAAGCGACAACTTACGACCTTGATTACACAAAATCTGGCGTTGGCTGAAGGCGCCTTTGAAAGCTATCTGCTTGCCAAGGACGGAGCTCAGGAGATGGAAACGAACAAGAGCCAGACTCAACGAGCGTATGAGTTGGGGGAGGCGGATCTTCAATCATTGCTTTTAGCCCGCCGCCAATCCGTTTCGGCAGCCACAACGGCCCTAGAGGCACAAGTAGAGACGTTAAAGACAAACTTATCCCTCCTGATTGATGCCCACTGGATCTGGGATCTCGATCACAGTTGAGCCACCATTCCGGCAGCGCAATCAGCTGCCGGAATTCTTTCAAATTTGTAATTCTTCAATCATCTTGAGGTTATGTTTGTAGGTCAGAATGAGTGGCGGTCATTGCAATCACCAGGCGGCCGCAAAAACTGAGTGCAACACCTCACCCTCCGGTAAGGTGCCGCCATGT
>NZ_JAHIDY010000022.1:12014-106041 GCF_018732265.1 Pseudomonas sp. TAE6080 | reverse complement strand
TTTGGGCGCCATCATAGCGCCCTATTGATGTGTCCAAATTCATTAGGCCAGTTCAAGCTCGCTCCTACACGGTAGCAAGGCCACTGTGAGTGCGTGCTTAGCCGATCGGGGACAACAGGGCTTGTGCCTTCTGCGTGACAATCTCCAGCAACGCATTGAGCGCAGGGCTCGGGCTGCTGTCCTTGACCGTCAATCCATACAAACTCACCATGATTGGCGGCGACAGCGGGCAAGTATCCAGGCCGGCCTCCCGCGCGCCGCTGGCGGTGAATGGATCAAC
Organism: Pseudomonas sp. TAE6080; assembly: GCF_018732265.1. Classification (NCBI taxonomy): domain Bacteria; kingdom Pseudomonadati; phylum Pseudomonadota; class Gammaproteobacteria; order Pseudomonadales; family Pseudomonadaceae; genus Pseudomonas; species Pseudomonas sp. TAE6080. The sequence continues at coordinate 105,761 of NZ_JAHIDY010000022.1, read as the reverse complement.
CACCGCCAACCCTTCGCCGGCCTCGACCATGCTGCGCATCATCTGGTAGGTCTGCACCCGCGTCTGGATCACCGGCAACGGTCGCAGGGCCTGTAGCTTGCTGTCCAGCCACTGGCTCAACGGGTCTTGCCCCTCCAGGCCGATCATCGACTGGCCGGCCAGTTCTTGCAGGGCGATGTATTTCTGCCGGGGCTTGAGCCAGCCATGGGGTGCCAACAACTGCAACTTGCCTTGGGCCAGCACGGTACTGGTGATTTGCGGGTGTTCAGGGTCATGCAGGCTCAGGCCCAGGTCGGCCTCATGCAGCAGCAGGCTCCTGACGATGTCGCGTGTCGGTTGGCTGGACAGGTTGCAGGGGGTGTCCTGGAAGCGTCGGCGCAACAACGCGATGCTTTGCGGCAGCAGTTGGTTGGCCAAGGGCGGTGTACAGAGCGTGCGCAGCGGTGGGGCATGATGGTGCTTGAGGCTGCTGGCCAGGCGCTGTATAGGCTCCAGGGCTTCGTAGAGATGGGCGATCTGCGCCTGCATGGCCAGGGTTTCGCGGGTGGCCTGCAACCGCCCGCGGACGCTGGCGAACAGCATGAATCCCAGCTGCTGTTCAGCGTCCTTGAGGGTGGCGTCCACATCGGACACAGCCAGTTGCAACCATTCGGCGGCAGTGCCGAGGTGTCCGGTCTGCAAAATGGCTTGAATCACTTCGATATGACGTAAACGCATGCATGAAGTCCATGTTCAGCAGGTAAGGGATTCACCGGGTGAATCCTAACCCAAGTCCGCTCATATGACTTCTGCCTGGAGGCACAGCCTTATCAAACAGGCGTGTTTTCGGGTTCGCGGGTCAGGGAGACCTGCGATTGAACCAATACAAAGGTGTTGTCATCGACCTTGTTGACCCGGTCACCAATCGCCAGTTTGTAGGAAATTACCGGTTCTGAACCGCCGTCTGACGAGGTGGACTCCTGAAATTCATGCACTGAATAAACGCGGCCTTCCGCGTCGCGGGCATGGAATTGTCCGACAAGTACTGCTGCCATCTGTTTAGAACCTCTGGAGAAAAACACCGATTTGCGGTTCTGTAGACCGTCATTAAGGCGGGTAGTTTACCTACATAGGAAAAATACTATTCGTTGATGTTCTGCTTATTTTTCCTATAGGCAGATCTCGGCGCAAAACAACCGCCAGTTGGGCAAAACCCGCTGGTGATAGGCCGGCGAAGGCTCTATAACTACAGGTTCCTTTAGTCAGATGTCGGGAAAGCCCCATGAGCAAGGTCTATACGATTGCCGTACTGGTCGGCAGCTTGAGAAAAGAGTCGATCAACCGCAAGGTCGCCCTGGCATTGGCGCAATTGGCACCGGCCAACCTCAAGCTCAGCATCGTCGAAATCGGCGAATTACCGCTCTATAACGAAGACCTTGATGGCGCAACGCCGCCTGCGGCCTACACCTCGTTCCGCCAGCAGTTGGCTGCCTGCGATGCGGTGTTGTTTGTCACCCCCGAATACAATCGCTCGGTGCCGGCGGCCTTGAAGAATGCCATTGACGTAGGCTCACGCCCCTACGGCCAGAGCGCCTGGAGCGGCAAGCCGGGGGCGATCATCAGTGTGTCGCCGGGGGCCATTGGCGGGTTTGGCGCCAACCACCATTTGCGTCAGTCCCTGGTGTTTCTGGATGTGCCCTGCATGCAGCAGCCGGAAGCCTATCTGGGTGGCGCAGGCAGTGCGTTCGATGAGGCGGGCAAGCTGTCGGAAAAAACCAAGCCGTTCTTGCAGGCGTTCATCGATGCCTATGGCAAGTGGGTAGCAAAGCAGAAGGGCTGACGGATCAACCAGACCCAGTCCTGGTGGCTGGGGCTGTTGCATTGGGTCAGCTCAGCTGGTCGGCCAGATACTGCGCTTGCAGATTGGCAGCTTGGCGTGACGCCAGGTCCACGTCAGGCCCCAGGATGGTTTTTTCTACATACAATGAATGTACATCGGTCACCCCGATAAACTTGAGCCAGGCCTCCATGTAGGGTTTCTGAAAGTCCATGGGGTGCCCGGTCGGGTCCGTTCCCTGTGAAAAATCCATGCCGCGTGCATACACATTGATTGCCGTCTTGTCATGCAACAGGCCTTGCAAGCCATGCTCCGGGTTGAAGTCAAAAAGCACATCCTTCTGCGACACCACATCGATGAAGTGCTTGAGCTTGTAGGGTATGGCGAAATTCCACAGTGGCACCGAAAACACCAGTATGTCCGCCTCATGCAGGTAAGCCGCCAGGCCCCTGACAGCGCTCCATGCGGTTTGTTGTTCCTCGGTCAGGGCCGTACCGCTCAGGCCGGCGTACTTGGCCGCCATGACCGAGCCATCGAACTCCGGCAGTTCCAGTCCCCAAAGATCCAGGGTCACCACCTGGGTGTGTGGCGCATTTTGCTGATAACGGCTGATGAAGTTGCGCGCCACTTCCAGGGAGGCGGAGCGCTGTTTGCGCGGGGAGCATTCAAGGTGCAATAGAGTGGCCATGAGTTGTCTCAAGGAGGTGAGGGGGCCAAGCGATTGCAACATAGCGATTGATGGAATATAAATCGTATTTATATCTATGATTGATCACGAATCCATATATGTTCGATGCCCAACTCCTCAAAACCTTTGTGGCCGTAGTCGATGAAGGCGGTTTCAGTCGCGCGGCCTCTCGGCTACACCTGACCCAGTCAGCGGTCAGTGGTCACCTGCGGCGCCTGGAAGAGCAGGTGGGCAAGCCCTTGCTGACCCGCACCACACGTTCACAACAACTGACCGCCGATGGTGAGCGCCTGATGACGTATGCGCGCGGTATCCTCGCGCTCAACCGTGATGCCTGGGCTGAACTGACCCGTTCGGCGTATGAAGGGGATCTGCGCATCGGCATCAGCGAAGAGTTCGCCGATGCACGCCTGCTACGCGAGCTGCAGGCATTTGCCGCTGGCTATCCAGGCATGCAGGTCAAGGTCCAGGTGAGCATTCCTGGCTCATTGCTGACCTTGATGAAACAGGGTGAATTGGACTTGGTAGTAGGGTCGCTGTGTGAATCCAGCGAGCCTGGCCTGGCGCTGTGGCAGGAGCCGTTGGTGTGGGCCTGGGCTGCGCAGCCTGCGGGCGTATTGCCCACGCCGTTGCCGTTGGCCTTGTTCCCCGAGCCTTGTCCTTACCGGGAAGTCGCCCTGAGTCGCCTGGCGCAAGCCGGGATTGCCCAGCGCACCGCGATGCTCTGCACCAGCTATGCCGCTTTACAGGCTGCGGCGCTGGCCGGCTTCGCCATCGCGCCCATGGCACGTAGCCAGGTGTCCCAGGGGCTGGCAGAGCTTGGTGCTGAGTATGGCTTGCCCGCGTTGCCTGATGCAGTGTTCCGCTTGTTCAGTGCACCGGATGCCGACCCGGGTGTTATCCAGGCGGTCACCCAAGTCGTTATCCGTTACGGCGCATCTCTTCGTCACTAGATGTCGGAACTATTAACTGACTATTGTCGCCTGACAATGCCCAGGCGCGAGCCCGCATCGCTACGGGCTTCCGGTGCAGTGAAAAGGCGGATCGGGACGGAACAAATAAACGGTCTGCGCCGTATGTGCATATGATGTAACTGTACTTCTACCCCTTGCTTAACCAGTCAACATTTCGTTCAACTATAGTCAGCTCAAAACCCACTCCGCCCTTTGCGCCACTCGCATATAAATATCCCCACCAGAAACCGGCAGCATTTACCTCCTCATACACCCCGATTATCCCTTTCACCAAGGAGTTAAGACTGATTTTAATAGAGTTGCTCTCGATAGGAACTGCACTCAAATCAAACTTTGTTTGTTTTTTGTACTCATCATTATATATGCCAATGTCAAAATTGCTTGAGTTGCTCCCTGGGCACAGATGGTTGCCATACATGTAAAGCGACTTTCCATTGTGCTGATTTTTATCGCGGCTATAAATTACATAGGAGTTTTCAACGCAACGAAAGTAGAGTAGGGCTCCCTCGGAATCGTATGTGTTTGCACATAGATACTCTGATCTAGTGGCGCTGGGGATTGCGCCAGAGCCATCGGGCCTACTGGCTTCTTGCAATGTATTAAAGTTCACAGCAGCTCTTTTGGAGTTGTTGCTATACATATACTTAAGTCGACCTGTAAAAGATCTTTCTACGTCAGAACTCATGATAGTCTCCACCGACAGGTAATGGATAGGGAAAGCTGCAGCTATCGAAAAGCACTAAAGCCTACCCGTCATGGGTACGAGAAACATACCCAAGTAGAAACTAGACGAAATGAAAAATAGGTAACCTGTGATAATTGACAGTTTCTTAGATGCTTTGGCTATAAATATAGAGTTGATAAAAATTAAAAATAATCACCATGTGTCAACAGACGCTGTGGTTGGCTTGTTTAAATCTATCCGGTGACTGCTTGGGGTCGCTCCAGCGCCACTACGAGCGTGGGTTTTGTGATGGACCGAGGGGCAGGTTTTAGGGTTGCTGCGCAGCCCAACGAGGAACAAGCCCTCTCTTCACAGGGAGTGCGGGTTCTGATTGATGGGGGAAGCCATAAAAAACCCGAAACCTGCGACGCCAGGTTTCGGGTTTTTTTGTTTCCTGTCAGGGCTTAGCGGCGGCGAAACAGCGGCAGAGGTTCATCCGTTGCCGCTTGATAGGTCACCGAGAAATCCTTGAGGCTTTCCAGCGCTTCGTACGGGTCTTTGTCGGCGCGCAAGGCGTAGGCATCGAAACCGCAACGGTGCAGGTAGAACAACTGGTCGCGCAGCACATCGCCAATCGCCCGCAGCTCGCCCTTGTAACCATAACGGTCACGCAGCAGGCGCGCGTTGGAGTAGTTGCGCCCGTCGGTGAAGGCCGGGAAGTTCAGGGCGATGACCTGGAAGTGCTGCACGTCATCACCGATTTCTTCGGCTTCTTCATCGGCGTCCAGCCACACACCCAGGCCGCCATCGCGGGCCTTGAGGGCGTGGCCATGCTCACGCCACAGGGCCAATGGCACGATCAGGTCGTCGCAATTGGAGACGCCATCGAACGCCGCGTCCTTGGGCAGCAGGTGCCAGGTTTCGTCGACGACTTGGTTGTTTTTAATGATTCGCTGCATAGACGCGCTCCTTGAACAGGTCAATGCCGATGCGCTGGTAGGTGTCGATGAAACGCTCATCTTCAGTGCGCTGTTCGACGTAGACGTCAATCAGTTTGCCGATCACGTCAGGCATGGCTTCCTGGGCGAAGGATGGGCCAAGGATCTTGCCCAGGCTCGCATCGCGGCTGGCGCTGCCACCCAGGGACACTTGGTAGAATTCTTCGCCTTTCTTGTCCACCCCGAGGATGCCGATATGGCCGACGTGGTGGTGACCACAGGCGTTCATGCAGCCAGAGATGTTCAAGTCCAGCTCGCCGATGTCGAATAGGTAGTCCAGGTCGTCGAAACGGCGCTGGATCGATTCGGCAATAGGAATTGACTTGGCGTTGGCCAGGGAGCAGAAGTCGCCGCCCGGGCAGCAGATGATATCGGTCAGCAGGCCGATGTTCGGCGTGGCGAAACCACCCTCGCGCAGTTCGCCCCACAGGGTGAACAGTTGGCTCTGCTCAACGTCCGCGAGGATGATGTTCTGCTCGTGGGAGGTGCGCAGTTGGCCAAAGCTGTAGCGCTCGGCCAGGTCGGCGACGCCATCCAGTTGCTTGTCGGTGATATCGCCCGGTGCAACACCGGTAGGTTTCAGCGACAGGGTCACGGCCACATAACCCGGCTTTTTGTGGGCCAGGGTGTTGCGGGTGCGCCAGCGGGCAAAGCCTGGGTGCTGCTGGTCGAGTGCGGTCAGTTCGGCGTCCTGGTTGCCCAGGGCCTTGTAGTCCGGGTCGACAAAGTGCTTGGCCACGCGATGCACTTCGGCTTCGGTCAGGGTGGTCTGGCCGCCGCGCAGGTGTTCCATCTCGGCGTCGACCTTTTGGGCAAACACCTCGGGGGTGAGGGCCTTGACCAGGATCTTGATGCGCGCCTTGTACTTGTTGTCACGACGACCATAGCGGTTGTACACACGCAGGATGGCGTCGAGATAGCTCAACAGGTCTTGCCACGGCAGGAATTCATTGATGAAGGCACCGACCACCGGCGTACGGCCGAGGCCGCCACCGACCAGCACGCGAAAGCCCAGTTCGCCAGCGGCGTTGTACACCGGCTCCAGGCCGATGTCGTGGACTTCGATCGCGGCGCGGTCGGAAGTCGAGCCATTGATGGCGATCTTGAATTTACGCGGCAGGTAGGCAAATTCTGGGTGGAACGTCGTCCATTGGCGAACGATCTCGCACCACGGGCGCGGGTCGATCACTTCATCAGCGGCCACGCCGGCGAACTGGTCGGTGGTTACGTTGCGCAGGCAGTTACCGCTGGTCTGAATGGCGTGCATCTGCACGGTGGCCAATTCAGCCAGGATGTCCGGCACGTCTTCCAGGGCCGGCCAGTTGAACTGCACGTTCTGGCGGGTGCTGATGTGGGCATAGCCCTTGTCGAAGTCACGGGCAATCTTGGCCATCATGCGCGTCTGGCGCGAAGTCAGTTGGCCGTAAGGCACGGCGACCCGCAGCATCGGCGCAAAGCGCTGAACATAAAGGCCATTTTGCAGGCGCAGAGGGCGGAACTCTTCTTCGCTCAGTTCACCTGCCAGATAGCGTCGGGTCTGATCACGGAACTGCTTGACGCGGTCCTCGATGATGCGCTGATCGTATTCGTCGTATACGTACATATAGGTCCTGTTCTCGGCAAATCTGCGCGCACGGCCGCGCACTCCCAACGGAGCCGGCGCACGATACCAGCTTGCGTTTATGCGCAAAAGTGATGTTTTAGTATATGCAAAGAACCAAATCGACTAATGAGAACAGTTATCGCGATACCCACACTTGTCATGCGGGAAAGCATGATCTTTACTGTGGTCGAGTCTTAGTGCAATCACCTATAAAACCGACAAGAGGCGATGCGATGAGCAATCCAACCAAAGCCCGTAAACCCGACAGTACCGTGGACGCTTGGGCGATTCTGTTCCTGATTATCCTGGTGGTTGCAACCGCCGTGTTCTGGGTCAGCCATCAATAGAGGGAACTGATCGCTACGAAATTGTCCGACCTGCTGACAAATAGGCAAGATCAAAAGGCTCATTGCCACTATTATGATCTGTCAATTCTCAGGGTTCGGGCAGTAATGTTGAAGGTTATCTGCGGGTGCTTGTGGTGGGTGGGGATGACGTTCGGGGCGATGGCCCATGCCACGTCAGTGGTGTTTCTCAACCCAGGTATGTCCACTGAAACCTTCTGGGTCAGCTATACGCAATTCATGCAGGCCGCGGCCAAGGACCTCGGCCTGGATTTGCGTGTGCGCTATTCCGAGCGCGACCCGCAAAACACCCTGCAACAAGCCCGCGAAGCACTGCAAGGCCCACAATCCCCGGATTACCTGGTGTTGGTCAATGAGCAGTACATCGCCCCGCAGATCCTGCGCATGGCCCAGGGCAGCCAGGTCAAGTTGCTGATTGTCAATAACGCCCTGACACCCGATCAGGTGCAACTGCTGGACGCTGGCAAGTACCCCAATTGGATGGGCAGCATCACCGCTAACGACGAGGAGGGCGGCTACCTGATGCTCAAGGAGTTGTTGCACCAGCATGGCCCAGTCCCGGCCGGTGGAACCCTTGATTTGCTGGCATTCTCCGGCGCCAAGAACACACCGGTCGCGCAGGCACGCGAGCAGGGGCTGCAGCGCGCTTTGCGCGAACACCCTGAAGTTCATTTGCGCCAGTTGGTCTATGGCGAATGGAACCGCCAGCGCGCCTTTGATCAAGCAACCTTGATGTTCAAGCGTTACCCGCAGGCCACGCTGGTCTGGTCGGCCAATGATGAAATGGCCCTGGGGGCGATGCAAGCCTTGAATGGCAGCGGGCGCACGCCCGGCAAGGAGGTTTTGTTCAGCGCGATCAACAGCTCTCCCGACGTCCTGCAAGCGCGCCTGCTGGGACGAATCAGTGCGCTGGTGGCCGGGCATTTTACCGTCGGTGGCTGGGCCATGGTGCTGCTGCATGACGACGCCAGGGGCGTGGACATCCAACGCCACGGCGGGCGCGAGCGGCAGGTGAAGTTATTCCAACTGATTGACGGCCCACAGGCCCAGCTCTTGCTGGACAAGCGTGACCATGAGGGCGATGGTGTGAGTTTTCGCGAACTCTCGGCCCTGGGCAAGCCTGCGGCCTACCAATATCCCTTCAGCCTGCAGATGCTGTTGAAATAATCGGGCCTATACCCCGGCCACAAGCAACACCAGCTTGACGATGGCAAACAGCGTCAGGGCAAATACGGCGGTAAATACAATCCCCAGCACCACAAAGTGGCTGGGTTTGCCATGGGTAAAGTCCCGTGCGCGGTTTTTGCCGCTTTGTACCCCGAAAGCGGCAGCCATCACGCTATGAAGCATCTGCCAGAAAGTCGGCGGTTTATTGTCCGGTGCGTCCATGAGTCCTCCTGCGAGGGCTGGTAGAAGTTGCTGCTCCCCACAGGATAGACGTAGTTACCACGGTTGGCCTTGGTCCCTGTGATGTGCTGTGGCTCCTTTTCCTGGAGCCGCATCATGACCGACTCGCCCGCGTTGCCGGCAACACCCAGTATCCATCGACCGTTATTGATCAGCGCCATGCCGAAATGGTTGGTCGATAGCACGCCCTCACGCCGAATGGCACTCAAACACGCCGATACCTCTTTACCGCCGGCCTATTGGCACGCGACACCCGAGCAACGTCGCAAGTTACATGACTGTTTTATCGCAAGTTTCACCGCGCAGACAGCCCTTGACCAAACCATGTCGGCCTTGCAAAGCATCGATGTGTTTGCCCGGCCGCTGCTGGTCAAGGCGCTCAAGGACCAGTATGGCGTAACCCTGGCCCCCCACATTGCCACATGGTTAAGCCTGAAGAAGTCCCTGCTGGTGAGCGATTTCAATATCGAGGCGCGAACCTACGATTTTTTGAAGCTGGAGCTATTGCAGGCGGCGCTGCACAACTTCGAGGAGGGTGAATGCGAGGAAGGGGCCTTTCACTCATCGTCGGGCTTCCGCTGGCAAGCGTCATCGCGTGGTAGCGCAGCCGCCGATTCCTTGCTACCGGTGCGCTTGGGTAGCCTTAAGGTCCATCAGTTTTTAAGGCTGTGCCGCAGCCTGGATCTGGGCGGTAAGTTCCAAACCTATCTCAAGGGTTTTTTCACCACCCACGAAACCACCCTGCGCCAGCAATTCATCGCCAGCCAAAAGGCCGCGATGCGCGCGGCGGCTGAGTTGGCCCTATTGCGCGAGGACATTACCCAGGCTGACTACAACGTGGTGCTGTCGGTGATCGCTGGCGAACGCTCGCCGCAGGTGGGCGGAAAACCGGTGTGGATCTGCGACCTTGGCCTGATGAAGCTGCGCATGACCGGCTGTGTGCTGTTTCTGGTCCTCAATGACGAGCGTGTCGATTCGCAGATCCTGTACATCCCTCAGGACCCTTATCAGCCTCTAAGACGCTACACCCATCGTGCCCCACTGTTGGCGGCCCTGAAGCAACGCTTGAGCACGCCGGGCTCGGCCTCGACCCGGGTGGATCGCCCCACGGCCTACCAGGTTTTTTTCAGTCAGTTCGTCGACTATGCCGATCGCTCGCACTACTTCAGCCAATTCACCCTGGATGCGCCCGATGCCACCTTGCGCGAGAAAGTCGGCTCGAACTTCCCCGGCATAGGCCAGCTTTATGAACTGATCAGCAAAGTGACCGTTTTCAAGCTGAAGAATTTCCCACCCTTGCCCCTGGCCCCCCAGGTGCCGAACCCGGCCCCCTATCTGGCGCCCGTGGCGTTGGCGTTCAAAGGCCAGACATTGGGTAGCGATAAGGTCGACCTGTGGACCTACCTGTATGAGCAGCACCGGGACAAGAGCCTCGCTGAGGCTGCCGCCCACGCCGTGCCCACGGCGGACGTCGATGCCAGGGTGCGCACGCGAAAGCTGGCCCTGCTGCTCAATATCGGGATGTTCGGCTTGGGTGCGATCGCGGGGTTTGTGCCGGTACTGGGCGAACTCATGATGGCGGTGATGGCCGAGCAACTGTTGACGGAAGTGATTGAGGCCGCGCAGGAGTGGAACGAGGGCGATCGCAAGGCTGCCAAGGCGCACTTGATCGACCTGGCGCAGAACCTTGCGTTGCTTGGTGTGACGGCTGGTGGCGGTAAGGCCCTGAGCAAGTTAAGGCCTGAACCGGTTATCGAAGACCTGGTCCCGGTGAAGTTGCCGGGGGGGCAGGTTCGCTTATGGAAACCGGACCTGGGTGTGTACCAAAGTGACGTTGCCCTGATGCCCGGCAGCAAACCCAATGCCTTGGGACAGTACGAAGTCGATGGCAGGCTCCATGTGCGCATCAATAACGCGCTCTATGAAAAGACCTTCGACCCGCAGCTAAACAAATGGCGAATCAAACACCCGCGCAACCCCCGGGCGTACCAGCCGATCCTTGAGCACAACCGGGCAGGGGCCTGGCGGCACAGTCATGAACGTCCCTTGGCCTGGGATCGCCTGACCCTGCTGCGTCGATTGGGACCTATCACCGAAGGTTTCTCGGATGAGGCCTTGAGTGTGATTGGCGACGTAAGCGGTGTGCAGGACGACCTATTGCGCAAAGTGCATCTGGACGGGGTGCCGGTGCCCGCCGTGTTGGCCGATACCCTGGAGGCGTTCAGGGCCGACCGCGACGTTGATGAACTGATCGGGCGGCTGCGCCGTGGTGCAGGTCTGGACAGCCGCCACGAGTACGCCTTGCCCCTCGCCGTGGAAATGCCCGGCTGGCCCCCAGGGCGGGTGTTGGAGGTGTTTGAGCAGATAGCGGTGGTTGGGCGCAGCGAGCCAGGGCAGGAAGGGTTGGGTGAGGAGCTGGCGGGGCGCTCGACTCGCTATGGCAGCCCGTTGTCGGCGGACGATGGCCGCCCAACTCTGAAAATCAGCCGCGCCGATTTGCTGCAAGGCAAACTCGCCAAAGTGGTGCTGAATGGCCTGGATGAACAGCAAGTCACCGGCTTGCTGGGCAGCGCCTCCAGTTGGGGGGGGCTACCCAGGGAACAGGTATTCAATGAGCGCCTGGCAGACTACGCGCTACAACGGCAGGCGGCGCTGTTCGACGCCCAACTACACGGTAATGGCGCGCCCGTGAGCGACAGTGGGGCACTGCAACGGCGGTTTCCCGGCTTGACCCAGCGCGCTCGTGAGGAGCTGCTTGACCGCGCCAGCCCGCAGGAGCTCAGGCGTCTGCAAGACAGCGGGCGTGTCAGCGCGCGCCTGGACCACCAGGCCCGCCTTAGTATGCAACAGGGGCGATTGAGCCGGGCGATCAGTGGCTTGCACCGTGACCGGCTGGCCAACACTGACAGTGACCGGCTTGCCTTGCAGGCCCTGGCGCGCCTGCCCGGATGGCCCCAAGGTGTGCGCCTTGAAATGCGCCTGGGGGGCATTCGCGGCCCCTTGCTGGACAGCATTGGCGATGAGAGCGCCGCAGTGCGCCGATACCTGGTCAAGAGCGGCGAGTGCTTCCAGGCCCATGATGCAAGTGGCCGCGCACTCAATAGCGTGCCCGCCCATGGACGCAATCTGTTCCAGTCGATCCTGGACGCCTTGCCCGATGAAACGCGTCGAGCGCTAGTACCGACCGGCCAGGGCGGGGACTTGCAGCAGGCGTTGGCGACCTACGCCAGGGAGCACCGCGAGATCATCGCCCACGACATCCTCAAGTTGCGCACGCCACGCGCGCGGCCAGCGTTACGCCTGCCGAGCGGGCGTCTGGGGTATGAGTTGTCGGGGCGGGGAGAGCTTTTCGCCACGGATGACGCCTTGATCGCCCATGCGCGCAGTGTGTATCCGAACATGAGCGAAACCGAGGCACAGGCGCTGGTAACGGCCCGCCGGCTGGACCGTGAAAGTGACTCGCAAATCTGGCGGCTATTTGCCAACCGCCAGCGCGAATTGACGGCATTGCGTACGACCCTTGAACAATGGGCGGGGGAGGATGGGAGGCGCCTGCGTTCGGTTGAAGATCTTATCGACTGTTGGCGCCAAGGCTTTGATCGGGATAGGGCGGCCCATGGCAGTCTGAGTTTACGGGTAGAGGAGGCGTTGCCCGAGTGGCAGGCTGACTTTTCCCATGTGCTAACCCTGAACCTGTCAGGGCGCGCATTGCTGGCCCAGGAAACCACTGCTTTGCTCCAGCGGTTTCCCAACGTGCAACATCTGCAGTTGTATGTGCGCCCCGAGCACCTGGGTGCAGTGACAGAGCGCTTGGCGAGCGCGCCCGGGATCACCCAACTATCGTTCACCGGCCCTTCGCTCACGTATTCGGCGCAAGCACTGCGCCCGCTTGGGCGCATGGCCGGGCTCAGGCAGTTATCCCTGGCAGGCAACCTGCAAACCCTGGACGTCAGCGGGTTGACCGCGTTGCGTCGTTTAACGGTATCCGGGACGCTGGAAACCTGGCCACAAGGAATCCTGGAGCTTGAGCACCTGGAGTTTCTCGATATAACCCAGACCCAATTGCGTTCTGTACCCGATGAAATGTTTACCGGGCACCAACGCTTGTGGCGAGGCCTGCAAATGAATTGGTCAGCCTATGAACCTCAGGAATTCATGAAGGTTTATGAGCACCTGCATGACAACCCGGCCCATTTGGTCGAAGAGCAGCGGCTGGTACAGGGCTACTGCGAAGGCGTCCTGGGCGGTCTGCAACCTGGAGCTGCGGCCTTTATCGAACGGGTCTTGGCCCATTTCAGCGCGCGGGGGCTGACCCCCCGCCAGCGTCTGGAGAAGGTTAACAGCGTGCGCGAGGAACACCACCGGTTGGTCGATGAGCTGGAGCAATGGTCAAATCGTGACTCCGGCGTTGGCAGGGTTGAGGTCGAGCGGCAGATCGCTTCCGAAGCACTGCTTGATTGCTGGCGCCAAGGCCTGGAGCCGCGCATTGTCGATGATGGCCAGATGTCGGCTGCGGCAACGGTACTGGACCTGTCAGATGCCAACCTGATTGATTTGCCCAAGTTGCCTGCCACCGGGTTTACCCATGTGCGCAGTTTGAACCTCAGTGACATAGGTGTGCCGCTGGACGGCATCAATACCTGGCTTGGCCACTTCCCCCGGCTCGATACGTTGAACCTGGCCCGCAACAATTTGGCCGAACTGCCCTCGGGGCTGGTTGACCTCCCATACCTGCGTCACCTGGACCTGTCCCACAACTGGCTGGTTGTCACCCCCGCGGTCCAGGCGCAGTTGAGCCGGTTGGCCGGGCTTGTATCGCTGCGGTTGCCGTACAACCCCATCAGTGGCCTGGATGTAAGCGGTCTGCGCGAGCTGCAGATCCTGGACCTGAGCCACAGTGCGATCAGCGACTGGCCGCAGGGTGTACTTGAACTGCCATCCTTGCACAGCCTGGATTTGAGCCACAGCGCCGTCACCTCGATCCCCGAAGCGGCGCTGCAAGGGCATGACCTGCTGCTGGCCAATACCCGCTTGCGCGGCTGCCGCCTGAGCGTGGCAGCGCGTGCCGATGCGCGTTTGTTTGCCCGGCGTTACGCCCGTGACTACCCTGCAAGCCCGCAGGAAAGCCCCTTGGGCATCCCTCGTGAACTTCTGGCCCAAGGCATGACGGGGGGCGAGCCGGAGTACTTTGCCGAGGACATGCTGCGCCGCCCCGACTTGCTGGTTGCGCTGCCCACGACGGCCATCGACCTGGCGCCATCAGAGCGCCTGCAACGCCTGGATCCGGCGCTGGACGGCACGCTGGCGGCGCAGCGCATCGAAGAGCTGCGCGCCATCGGTCTCGATGCCATGCAGATCGACGCGCGGCTGCAAGAGTGGGAATCCGAGTATGGGCAATGGGTGTCGCTGCTCAATGAGTGGATGGATGTCCATGGCTACCAGGACGGCAGCTGGATCAGCGCACTGGACCGCCGACGTGCGGCGGACCGGTTGCTGGAGAGTTGGCGTTTTACCCTGCGCGCCAGGCCCCTCACGGCTGGGGTCGATGGGGCTGAGCGCCTGGACTTGTCCGGCTTGTCCCTGGGAGACTTGCCGGGGTTACCCAGGTCCTTTACGCACGTCAGTGAGCTGGACCTGAGCCGCGTCAATCTCACGGCCCAGGGTTCCAACGAGTTCCTGCGGGCCTTCAGTCACGTGCGCAGCTTGACACTCAGCAACAACGGTCTGCGCGCCTTGCCTGAGGCTCTTGGTGAGTTCCGCCGGTTGCGGCGGCTGGAGCTGCGCAGGAATGAACTGCAGGGCACCTCCCAGCTACAGGATTATCTGGCGCAGATGCATGAACTGGAATGGCTGGATCTGGGCGAGAACGTAATTGGCGAGTTGGAGTTGAGTGGTCTGGCGCAGCTCGACACTCTGTATCTGCAACAGAACATGTTGGACGAATGGCCCATGTCGCTGCTCGAATTACCACGCCTGCGGACCCTGGATTTGCGTGACAACTGGGTAGAGACCCTGCCGGATGCGGTATTCGAGCCTCAGCATCGCCCATTGATGGCGGGCACCAACTTATCGGGCAACCGCCTTGATCAGCAAAGCTGTGAGAATTTGCAGGTCTACCTGGGCCAGACCGGCAATGGCCTGGGATTTTCCGTCGAGCAGCTTGAGGTCATGGTCCTGGAGTACCGGGAACGCGATGAGCTGGGTTTTTCCGACACCTCTGACTACTCGCTGGATCATCCGGAAATCGAGACCCCCCATATGCAGAAGGCCCAGTGGTTTGCCGGGGTGGCGCAACACTCGTCAAAACACCGGATCTGGGACGAGCTCAATGCACAGGAAGGTAGTCGCGACTTTTTCTTCAGCCTTTCACAGTTGCGCCATACCGAGGACTTCCTTGAGGCTCCGGCCGAACTGACGCAGCGTGTGTGGACGGTGCTGGAAGCAATCAGCCGAAACCCGGCCATGCGGCGTGACCTGTTTGCCAGGGCGACGGCGCTGGTGCCGGATGTCACCTGTGGTGATGGCAGGATCCTGCTGTTCAATACCCTTGAAACCCGTGTGCTTGAGTTTGACGCGCTGAGAGTGGCTGAGGTGGGGCAGGACGGGGCTCAATTGTTGAAATTTGCCCGCAGCATGATCCGGCTGGAGGCGGTAGAGGGCATCGCCCAAACGACTATCGAAAGGCGTCCGGACATCGACCCGGTAGAAATTCGCCTGGCTTTGCGTATTGGCCTGGCGCAGCGCCTGGAGCTACCCAGGCAGCCCACGGGCATGCTGTTCGGCGAATTGTCGGAGGTTTCCCAGGCCGACCTTGACCGTGCGTATGCCACGATTGTGGACAGTGAAAACACGCCGGATTTCGAGGAGAAACTGGTGGGCCTTGAGTATTGGTGCAATTACCTGAAGAAAAAATACGCCACGGACTTCTCGTCCCTGGCCCGCGAGTTGGAACAGAAGACCGATGCGCTGGATGAGCGCTATCCCGACGGTGGCGCGGACTACCTGCGCGACTACGCCGTGTTGGGGGCCTGGAGCAAGGAGCAGCGTACCGCCCTGGCGATCCGCCTTACTCGGCAGGAACGAACAGCGCTGAACATATAAGGGACAATCCGGCTCCTAGGGGAGCCGGGTTGTCGGCGATAGCAACCCTCAGTTGTCGTAACCCAGGTTCGGCGCCAGCCAGCGTTCGGTCACGGCCAGGTCCTGGCCTTTACGTGCGGTGTAGCTCGTTACCTGGTCCTTGTCGATCTTGCCCACGGCAAAGTACTGCGCCTGCGGGTGGGCGAAGTACCAGCCGCTGACCGCCGCTGCCGGGAACATCGCGTAGTGTTCGGTGAGGAACACACCACTGCGCCCGGCCTGCATTTCGCGGGCCTCAGGGTCCAGCAACTGGAACAACTGGGCTTTTTCGGTATGGTCCGGGCACGCCGGGTAGCCGGGAGCAGGGCGGATACCGCTGTACTGCTCCTTGATCAGCGCCTCGTTGTCCAGCGCTTCGTCCTTGGCATAGCCCCAGTGATCTTTACGCACCTGCTGGTGCAGCCACTCGGCGCAGGCCTCGGCCAGGCGGTCGGCCAGGGCCTTGACCATGATCGAGTTGTAGTCGTCGCCCGCGTCCTGGTAGGCCTTGGCTATTTCCTCGGCACCGATGCCGGCGGTGGTGATGAACCCACCGATGTAATCGGTCACGCCGCTGTCCTTGGGCGCAACAAAGTCGGCCAGGGAGAAGTTCGGCTTGCCGTCGGTCTTGATGATCTGCTGGCGCAGGTGATGCAGCTTGGCAATCGGCAGGCCGTCGTCGCCGTAGACTTCCAGGTCATCGTCCTGCACCTGGTTGGTCGGCCAGAAGCCGAACACGGCTCGGGCGCTGATGAGCTTTTCGTCGATCAGCTTCTTGAGCATTTCCTGTGCGTCGGCGTACAGCGCGGTCGCCGCTTCACCGACCACTTCATCGGTGAGGATGCGCGGGAATTTGCCGGCCAGGTCCCAGGAGATGAAGAACGGCGTCCAGTCGATGTATTCGGCCAGTACCTTGAGATCGATATTGTCCAGCACCTTGGCCCCGGTAAACGTTGGCTTGACCGGGGTGTAGGTGCTCCAGTCGAACTGTGGCTTCTTGGCGATGGCCGCCGGGTAGCTCAGGCGTTCGGTGCGGGCGCTGCGGTTCGAGGTGCGCTCACGCACGTCGATGTATTCCAGGCGGGTTTTCTCGACGAAACCGGCCTTGAGCTCCTTGGACAGCAACTGGGTGGCCACGCCCACCGCGCGCGAGGCGTCGGTTACGTAGATCACCGCATCGTTGCTGTACTTGGGCTCGATTTTTACTGCGGTGTGCGCCTTGGAGGTGGTCGCGCCACCGATCATCAGCGGCAGGTGGAAGTCCTGGCGCTGCATCTCGCGGGCCACGTGCACCATTTCATCCAGGGACGGCGTGATCAGGCCGGACAGGCCGATGATGTCGCACTTCTGCTCCTTGGCCACCTGCAGGATCTTCTCTGCGGGCACCATCACACCCAGGTCGACAATGTCGTAGCCGTTGCAACCCAGCACCACGCCGACAATGTTCTTGCCGATGTCGTGCACGTCGCCCTTGACCGTGGCCATGAGGATCTTGCCCTTGGCTTCCGGCTTGTCGCCCTTTTCCAGTTCGATGAACGGGATCAGGTGGGCCACGGCCTGCTTCATCACGCGGGCGGATTTCACCACTTGCGGGAGAAACATTTTGCCGGCGCCGAACAGGTCGCCGACGATGTTCATGCCGGACATCAACGGGCCTTCGATCACTTCGATCGGACGGGCGAACGATTGGCGTGACTCTTCAGTGTCTTCAACGATGTGCGTGGTGATGCCTTTGACCAGTGCATGCTCCAGACGCTTGTTGACCGGCCAGCCACGCCACTCCTCAGTCTCGGCTTCCTTGACGCTGCCATCGCCCTTGTACTTGTCGGCGATGGCGAGCAGGGCGTCGGTGCCTTCCGGGGTACGGTTGAGCACCACGTCTTCCACCGCGTCGCGCAGTTCGGCGGGGATCTGGTCGTAGATCTCCAGTTGGCCGGCGTTGACGATACCCATGGTCAAGCCATTGCGGATCGCATACAGCAGGAACACCGAGTGGATCGCCTCGCGCACCGGGTTGTTGCCGCGGAACGAGAACGACACGTTGGACACGCCGCCCGAGGTCAGGGCATACGGCAGCTCATCGCGGATGTAGGCGCAGGCGTTGATAAAGTCGACGGCGTAGTTGTTGTGCTCTTCAATACCGGTGGCCACGGCAAAGATGTTCGGGTCGAAGATAATGTCTTGGGGCGGGAAGCCCACTTCATTGACCAGGATGTCGTAGGAGCGCTTGCAGATCTCTTTCTTGCGCGCCTCGGTGTCGGCCTGGCCGGCTTCGTCGAATGCCATCACCACCACCGCTGCGCCGTAGCGCTTGCACAGCTTGGCGTGATGGATGAACTGCTCGACGCCTTCCTTCATGCTGATGGAGTTGACGATGCCCTTGCCCTGGATGCATTTGAGGCCAGCCTCGATCACTTCCCACTTGGAGGAGTCGATCATGATCGGCACACGGGAGATATCCGGCTCGCCGGCAATCAGATTGAGGAAGGTCACCATGGCCTTCTTCGAATCGAGCATGCCCTCGTCCATGTTGATATCGATCACCTGGGCGCCGGCTTCCACCTGCTGCAGGGCGACTTCCAGGGCTTCGGTGTAGTTGTCCTCGCGGATCAGGCGGGCGAACTTGGCTGAACCGGTGATATTCGTGCGTTCGCCGACGTTGACGAACAGCGACTGGCGATCGATGGTGAACGGCTCCAGGCCCGACAGGCGGCAGGCCTTGGGAATGTCCGGGATCGGGCGCGGCGCGTAGCCGGCCACGGCCTTGGCGATGGCCTCGATATGCCCCGGCGTGGTACCGCAGCAGCCGCCGACGATATTGAGGAAGCCGCTCTGGGCGAACTCCTCGATGACCTTGGCGGTTTGTGCTGGCAGCTCGTCGTACTCGCCGAACTCGTTGGGCAGGCCGGCGTTGGGGTGCGCCGATACATAGGTGTCAGCCTTGTTCGACAACTCTTCCAGGTATGGACGCAGCTCACTGGCGCCCAGGGCGCAGTTCAAGCCGACGGAAATCGGCTTGGCGTGGCTGATGGAGTTCCAGAACGCCTCGGTGGTCTGGCCCGACAGGGTGCGGCCGGAGGCGTCGGTGATGGTCCCGGAAATCATGATCGGCAGTTCGACACCCAGTTCTTCGTACACGCCCTGCACGGCGAAGATCGCGGCCTTGGCGTTGAGGGTGTCGAAGATGGTTTCGATGAGGATCATGTCTGCACCGCCTTCGATCAGGCCTTTGGTGGCCTCGGTGTAGTTCTCCACCAGTTCATCGAAGGTCACGTTGCGGTAGCCGGGGTTGTTCACATCTGGCGACAGCGAGCAGGTGCGGCTGGTGGGGCCGAGGACGCCGGCGACAAAGCGTGGCTTGTCCGGGGTCTCGAGGGTCTTGGCGTCGGCGACTTTACGCGCCAGGCGCGCGCCTTCCAGGTTCAGCTCATAGGCCAGCGCCTCCATGCCATAGTCGGCCTGGGACACCTGGGTGGCGTTGAATGTGTTGGTTTCGAGGATGTCGGCACCGGCATCCAGGTACGCCTTTTCGATCCCGCCGATCACATCCGGGCGGGTGAGGATCAACAGGTCGTTGTTGCCCTTGACGTCGCTCGGCCAGTCGGCGAAGCGTTTGCCGCGGTAGTCCTCTTCCTCCAGCTTATAGCTCTGGATCATCGTGCCCATGCCACCATCGAGGATCAGGATGCGTTCCTTGAGGGCTTGCTGGAGGGCTTGCAGGCGAGTGCTACGATCGGACATGGGGCTACTCTAATCAGGCATTACGGAGGGCGTGGATCATAGCAAACCTGTGCGCTTTTAGAGCATGTCAGGGTTTTGCATGAATATCGCTCATGTTGATAGCGTGTCGACATCGGTAGAATTGCCGCAATTTTTCAGCGCATGCTTTGAATCGGGACCGGATACATGTCACTTCGCATCATCACCAGTGCCGCCTTGGCGTTGGTCGCCTGCATCGCACAGGCCAACGGACCCGCCCCGGCGATTTCCTATACCCGTGACATTCAGCCGATCTTCACCGAGAAATGCGTGGCTTGCCATGCCTGCTACGACTCCGCCTGCCAGCTCAACCTGGGCAGTGGCGAAGGTGCGGCACGTGGCGCGAGCAAAATCCCCGTGTACAACGGTGAGCGTAGCCAGGCTTCACAGCCGACCCGGTTGTTTTATGACGCCTTTGGCAAGACGGCCTGGCAGCGCCAGGGGTTTGGCTCGGTGCTTGATGCCCAGGGCACCCAGGCCGGGCTGATGGCGCGCATGTTGGAGTTGGGCCATAAAACGCCGTTGGCGCCCAATGCCAAGCTGCCTGATGAGATCGTGTTGGGCCTGAACCGTGAGAACATGTGCCCGTTACCTGGTGAGTTCGACGCCTACGCTGGCGCGCACCCCAAAGAAGGCATGCCGCTGGCCGTCACCGGCCTGACCGACCAGCAGTACCAGACCCTGCAACGCTGGCTGGCGTCCGGCGCGCCAATTGACGAGCAAGGCCTGGCGCCCAGCGCCCAGGAAGCCTTGCAGGTCCAGCAATGGGAAAACCTGCTGAACCAGCCCGGCGCCCGGGAAAGCCTGGTGGCGCGCTGGCTGTACGAGCATCTGTTCCTCGCCCATATCTATTTTGAAGGCGGTGAGCCGGGGCATTACTTCCAGTGGGTGCGCTCGCGTACGCCCAGTGGCCAGCCGATCGACCTGATCAACACCCGGCGTCCCAATGACGATCCTGGCACCCAGGTGTACTACCGCTTGTGGCCGGTACAAGGGGTGATCGTGCACAAGACCCACATCACCTATCCGTTCAGCGCGGCGAAGATGGCGCGGATCAAGTCGCTGTTCTACAGCGGCGACTGGCAAGCCGTGGCGTTACCGGGCTACGGGCCTGGCCGCCGGGCCAACCCGTTCGAAACCTTCGAGGCAATCCCGGCCAAGGCGCGCTACCAGTTCATGCTGGATAACGCCGAATACTTCGTGCGCACCTTTATTCGCGGGCCGGTGTGCCGTGGGCAGATTGCCACGGACGTGATCCGCGACAACTTCTGGACCCTGTTCCAGGACCCGGACCACGACTTGTACATCACTGATGCCCGTTATCGCGGCCAGGCCACGCCGTTGCTGGCGATGCCGGGGCAGAACGATGACGTGGGCAGCGTGCTGGGCCTGTGGCTGGCCTACCGCGACAAACGCAATGAGTACGAGGCCCTGCGCCGCGACAACTACGCCGACTTGCCGGCGCCGGGCTGGTCGAGCCTGTGGGAGGGCAATGACAACGCGCTGCTGAGCATTTTCCGCCACTTCGACAGTGCCTCGGTGACCAAGGGCCTGATTGGCGAAGTGCCGCAGACTATGTGGCTATTCGACTACCCACTGCTGGAGCGCACCTATTACCAGTTGGCAGTCAATTTTGATGTGTTTGGCAATGTCTCGCACCAGGCCCAGACGCGCCTGTATTTCGACCTGATCCGCAATGGCGCCGAGCAGAACTTCCTGCGCCTGATGCCGGCGGACTCACGGGATGGTTTCCTCGATGACTGGTACCAGAACAGCGGCAAGGTCAAGCTGTGGCTGGACTATGAAGCCATCGACAACGACAAGCCCACGGGCCTGAAGCTGGATGAGAAAGATCCGAAACGTGACTTCGCCAATCAACTGCTGGCCCGCTTTGGCAGCCTGAATGCCAGTGCGGACCCCATCAACCGCTGCATGGGTGCGTATTGCTCGCGCCCTGGCCTCGACCCGCAACTGCGCGACGCCGAACAGACCCTCAGCCGCCTGACCTCAAGGCCGGCGGCCGGGCTCAAGGTGATCGAGCAATTGCCCGAAGCCACCCTGCTGCGCATCCAGACCCGCAGCGGCAAACGTGAGGTCTACAGCCTGCTGCGCAACCGCGCCCACAGTAACGTGGCATTCATGTTGGGCGAGGCTTATCGCTATCAGCCGGGCCTGGATACCCTGACGATCTACCCAGGCGTGCTCAGCAGCTACCCCAACTTCATCTTCAACGTGCCTGCCGAGGACGTACCGGAGTTCGTCGAAGACATGGAGTTGGCCAGGGACGCCAAGCGTTTTGAGCGGATTGTCGAGCGCTGGGGCATCCGCCGCAGTCACCCGCAGTTCTGGGAGTACTTCCACGATTTGTCGCAGTACCTGCACGAAACCACGCCGGTGGAAGAGGGCGTGCTGGACATGAATCGCTACGAGAACCTGTAGATGCAGATTTGCCTGACAAAAATACTAGGACTTTGTACCGCGCAGGCGATTGGCGTAAACTGCCAGCAAGCCTGTGAGGAGTTCCCATGACTGCCATAACCATTACCGACGCCGCCCACGATTACCTGGCTGATCTGCTGTCCAAGCAGAACACCCCGGGTATCGGCATCCGCGTCTTCATTACCCAGCCTGGCACCCAGTACGCAGAGACGTGCATTGCCTACTGCAAGCCGGGGGAAGAAAAGCCTGAAGACACCGCCCTGGGGCTCAAGAGCTTCACCGCGTACATCGACGCCTTCAGCGAAGCCTTCCTTGACGATGCCGTGGTCGACTACGCCACTGACCGCATGGGTGGCCAATTGACCATCAAGGCCCCTAACGCCAAGGTGCCGAACGTCAATGCCGACAGCCCGGTCAATGAGCGCATCAACTATTACCTGCAAACCGAAATCAACCCGGGCCTGGCCAGCCATGGCGGCCAGGTCAGCCTGATCGACGTGGTGGATGACGGCATCGCCGTGCTCAAGTTCGGTGGCGGCTGCCAGGGCTGCGGCCAGGCTGACGTGACCTTGCGTGAAGGTATCGAGCGCACGTTGCTGGAGCGGATCCCCGAGCTCAAGGGCGTACGTGACGTGACCGACCACACGCAGAAAGAAAACGCCTACTACTAAGGTGTTCGCTGCAAACAAAAGACGGCGCCCGTGAGCGCCGTTTTTTATGGTTTAAAATTAGTAAGTTACGCGATTTATCTAACAAATAAGATCAACTGTAGGAGCTGGCTTGCCTGCGATAGCGGTGTGTCAGGCAACTTCTGTACTGACGGTTAAACCGCGATCGCAGGCAAGCCAGCTCCTACATTTTGTCTAACGTGGTGTCAGGGCCGGTAGAGGTGGGCGTGACCTGCGCGATACAGCGAGGATTCGCTGAAGTGATCACTGGCCAGCACCCGGCCTACCACGATCAGCGCTGTGCGCCTGAAACCCTTCGCCGCGACCTTTTCGACAATGTCCGCCAAGGTGCCAATGGCCCAATCCTGATCCGGCCACGTCGCGCGATGCACCACGGCAATCGGGCAATCCGAGCCATAGTGCGGCAGCAGTTCGGCGACGATTCTCTCCAGATGATTGACCCCCAGGTGCACCGCCATGGTCGTGCCATGGCTGGCCAGGCTGGCGAAGGCTTCCCCGGCCGGCATCGTGGTTTTATCCGCATAACGGGTCAGGATTACGCTTTGGGCGATATCCGGCAGGGTCAGTTCAGTTTCCAGCAGCGCGGCACAGGCTGCCACCGCCGTGACCCCGGGAATGATCTGGAAGGGGATCCCCAGCTCGCGTAAATGGCGGATTTGTTCGCCAATCGCCCCATACAGGCTCGGATCACCGGAATGCACCCGCGCCACGTCCTGGCCTTTCTCATGGGCGACCTTGATCAAGCCAATGATCTGCTCCAGGTTCAGTTCGGCGCTGTTGACCACCTGTTCGGCCCGATGCCCTTCGAGTACGGCAGCCGGCACCAGTGAGCCTGCGTAGATGATCACCGGGCAACTGCGGATCAGCCGCTGGCCCTTGACGGTGATCAGTTCCGGGTCGCCGGGACCAGCGCCGATGAAGAAGACGGTCATGGAAAAATCCTGTGCAAAAGCGGGCGAGCATGAGTACGGCTCATGATCGAGAGGGGCAATTATCGGACTTTAGCCGGCGCAGGCCAATGCAAACGTGGCCCTGGCGGCTTTTTTGCGGGTGATCAGCAGTCGGGCAGGGGCATTGGCGAGCTGTTCTGCCAATGCCAAAGCGGCACTTTCAGCAATGCCGTAGCACCCCGTATGGGCGAAAACCACAGCCGACCTGTGGCTCAAGCGCCCTTCGTAAGGCAGCAGTTGTTGTGCATCAAAGCACTGCAATGGCAGATTCAAGGTGTTGGCCAGGGCGGTCATGCCCGGCTCATCACGCTTGTGGGCAATACTTGCCAATGCGTTTATCTGGCCGGGGTCGATACCGGCCTCGGCCAGAGCGCTGTTGAACAGTTCCAGCAAGGCCTCAACCTCACAGCCACGCTGACAACCCAGGCCGACAGTCAGAATCATGCGGCGTATTGATCGTCACGATTGCGGCGAAACAACCAGGCGCTGATCAGCCCCAAAGCCAGCCAGAACGCGACGTTGGTCAGCTGCGAGGCGATCTTGAATTGGGCTTCCAATGCTTCGGGGGCCAGCATCGAGTGAACTTCCGGCTGTGGCGCACCAATGACATGGGGCACCGCCAGGATCGCCACGCCAAGGATTTTCAGCAGCCAGTTGCGGCCAAACACAATCAACGCAATGCCAGCGGCGGTAGACGCTGCCGTGCCGATCCACCAGATCTGCCGTTGCGCCAGGTCGGCCGCCGCAGTGCCAGGCAGCTCAGGCGGC
Organism: Pseudomonas sp. TAE6080; assembly: GCF_018732265.1. Classification (NCBI taxonomy): domain Bacteria; kingdom Pseudomonadati; phylum Pseudomonadota; class Gammaproteobacteria; order Pseudomonadales; family Pseudomonadaceae; genus Pseudomonas; species Pseudomonas sp. TAE6080. Next base: position 81,522 of record NZ_JAHIDY010000022.1, on the reverse strand, counting down.
AAACCGAGGGTAGGGGCCAGAACAAAGGTCGCATAACCGGCCAGGCCCCAGAGCAAGCCCTGGGCGGTACGTGTCGGGGCGCGCAGGGTGTACAAGCCGGCCAGCATCAGCGCAAAACCGACGGCGACCACCAGGTTGCCGCCCGTGGTGGACAGCACGCGCTGCCAGCCATCTTCAGGCTCCCACGCTTCGGCGTCGTGGCTATGGGCCGCAGCGCCTGCGGCATGCTCATGCACCTCGGTCGCGGCCGGGGCGTTTTCGAAGGTCTCGGCTTGCAGAATCAGCGGAGCCACCCAGAAACTTTGCAGCAGAGTCAGCAACAGGGCGGCCAGCAGGCCGGTGAACCCTGCGGTTTGCGCAATACGCTTGATCATGGCGGCAGGTCTCAATGGCACGGGAAGGCGGCGCTGTGGCGCGTATCGTGGGCGGCGTTGTGCACGGCCTCGATATGGGAGAACCCGGCGAAATACACCAGGCACGCACCGAGGATCGACGCGCCGATGGCGGCGGTCAGACGTTGGCTCAAAGTGGCGCTGGTGCTGGCGGTATGTGAGGTGCTGCTGATGATCGACATGGCACGTCCCTTTCGAGTGGCAGGGTGACACGAGCGCATGAAAACCCCGCGAGCCGGGCACGCAGGGTTCTGAACAGCGCCCGCCCACCGCGGGTTTGTTATCTGATTGTTCGGGCCGGTCTCCGGGCTTGCGAGGGGCTCTGGGCCTGAAAGCATCACCTTCCCATGCCGGGGCACAGTGGATCTGACGCTTCGCTCGCTTACCGTTGCGGGGGCAGCACCGGACTGTCATGCAGGCATGAGTCACCGGTTTCCCGTTTCACCCTGTGAAGGGCACCTGAAACAAGATGTGTAGGAGAGCATGGGCGCGGGATGGCCGTCAATCTGTACCTGTGGCGAGGGGGACAGGGTTGAGCGACTGCTTTTCAATTGACCGGTCCTCATGCACTGCGTAGCCTTGCACGTTCGAGGTTCTTCGGCCCCGGTCGAAGCTAAGAAGGGAACGCGGTCCAAGCCGCGGCTGCCCCCGCAACTGTAAAGGGTTTATCTGACTGCCACGCCACTGCCTGAACCCGGCGGGAAGGCGCAGCCAGCGCCAGCCACCAGGCCGGCAAGCCCCAAGCCAGGAGACCTGCCTCGCAACCGATTTTCCATTTCAACCGGGCGGGGTGATCCGGTGACGTATCCAGCGCCTGCGCGCCGCCGCAGGGCCAGTCGTCCCGTATGCCCGCCCCAAAGGGCATCCGATGAAAACACTGGCCAAACTCCCCGTCACTATCGTCACCGGCTTTCTCGGCTCGGGCAAAACCACCTTGCTGCGCCATATGCTGGATAACGCCCAGGGCCGCCGCATTGCCGTGATCGTCAACGAGTTCGGTGAGCTGGGCATCGACGGCGAGATCCTCAAGCAGTGCTCCATCGGTTGCACCGAAGAAGAAGCCAACGGCCGAGTGTATGAGCTGGCTAACGGCTGCCTGTGCTGCACCGTGCAGGAAGAGTTCTTCCCGGTGATGCGTGAACTGGTCGCGCGCCGTGGCGACCTTGACCATATCCTGATCGAAACCTCCGGCCTGGCCCTGCCAAAGCCGTTGGTCCAGGCCTTCCAGTGGCCGGAAATCCGCAGTGCCTGCACCGTAGACGCCGTGATTACAGTGGTCGACAGCCCGGCCGTGGCCGCCGGCACCTTCGCCGCATTCCCGGATCAGGTCGATGCCATGCGCAAACTCGACCCGAACCTGGACCACGAATCGCCGCTGCACGAACTGTTTGCCGACCAACTGGCCAGTGCCGACCTGGTGATCCTCAACAAAACCGACCTGATCAGCGCCGAAGACCTGGCCCGGGTACGCCTGGAAGTCGCCGAAGAACTGCCGCCAGCGGTGAAGATCGTCGAAGCCAGCAGCGGTCGCCTGCCCCTGGACGTATTGATTGGCCTGGGCGCCGGTTCCGAGGAGCATATCGATGGGCGCCACAGTCATCACGATCATCACCACGAAGGTGAAGACGATCACGATCACGATGCTTTTGACTCCATCTCCATCGACCTGCCACAGGCTGACGAAGCGCTGCTGCTCGATGCCTTGACCCAGTTGGTGGTGCAACACGGCATCCTGCGTGTCAAAGGTTTTGCGGCGATCCCGAACAAGCCGATGCGCCTGCTGATCCAGGGCGTGGGCACGCGTTTCGACAAGCACTTCGACCGTGCCTGGAGCGCCGACGAAGCACGCATCACGCGCCTGGTGCTGATCGGCCAGGATCTGGATGCCGCTGGCCTCGAAGCGCAACTGCGCGCTGCGCTCAGCGTTTAACCCATGCATCTGCTCAGGACCCAGCCCGGTGGTTTCATCAGCGATGACAACATCGCCGACCTTGGACAAACCCCCGCCGAGCTGGTGATCCTGTGCAGCGGTGATTCCAGCCTGGCGCTGCTGGCCGAAGCGGCGCAGCAACTGCCCGACGACTACCCGAGCCTGCGCCTGGCCAACCCGATGCAGGTGCAGAACCACGCCTCGGTCGACCTGTACGTCGACCAAGTGCTGCGCCACGCCAAGGTCATCCTGATTTCCCTGCACGGCGGCATCGGATATTGGCGTTACGGTATCCAACGCCTGGTGGAGCTGGCCGGGCAGGGCGTGCAGTTGATTCTGGTTCCGGGGGACGACCGCCCCGATCCTGAACTCAGCAGCTTGAGTAGCGTCTGCGCCGCAGAACGCGACCGCCTGTGGCACTTTCTGCGCCAGGGCGGGCTGGGTAATGCGCTGGATTTCTATCGCTGCCTGGCCAGTAGCTACTTGGGCCGTGATTACCCGTGGGCCGAGCCGCAAACCTTGCCGCGCACGGCGATTTATCACCCGTACCAGGCCAATGCCCGCTTGAGTCACTGGCAGGCAGACTGGAACGCCGAATGGCCGGTAGCGGCGGTGCTGTTCTACCGTTCGCACTTGCAGGCGGCCAATACTGGTTTTATTGATGTTTTCTGCCAGCGCTTGCAGGCGGCGGGTCTTAACCCGCTGCCGATGGCGGTGGCCAGTTTGAAAGAGCCCGGCTGCCTGGCGGTGGTCGAGGATCTGCTGGATGAGGTTCAGGCGGCGGTGATTCTCAACACCACCGGCTTTGCCCAATCCAGCCCCGAAGCCCCCCATTTGCGACCGTTTCGCCGCAATATCCCGGTGATCCAGGCGATCTGCGCCCAAGACAACCAGCCCGGCTGGGAAGCCAGCGAACAGGGCCTGGGGCCCCGCGACTTGGCGATGCACATCGCCTTGCCGGAGTTGGACGGGCGCATCATCAGTCGTCCGATCAGCTTCAAGGATCTGGCCTGGCGCAGCGAACGCAGTCAGTCGGACGTGGTGTGCTACCGCGCGGCGCCCGAGCGTATGGACTTCGTGGCCGAGCTGGCAGGGCGCTGGGTCGAGCTGGCACGGGTGCCGAATGCAGATAAACGTATCGCACTGATTCTCGCCAATTACCCGACCCGCGACGGACGCATCGGCAACGGCGTGGGCCTGGACACACCGGCCGCCGCCTTGAATATCCTGCTTGCCCTGCAAGCCGAGGGCTATCCGCTGCCGCAAACGCTACCCGGCAGCGGCACCGCCTTGATCCACGAGCTGCTTGGCGGTGTGACCAACGACCTCGATAGCCTCGACCTGCGCCCTTGCCAGCAAAGCCTGGGCCTGGATGAATACGAGGCGATGTTCATGCGCCTGCCCCAAGCTAATCGCCAGGCCGTGCTGGAACGCTGGGGCACGCCACACAACGACCCGATGTGTCGCGACGGGCGCATGATGATCGCCGGTCTGCGCCTGGGCCTGACCTTTGTCGGCATCCAGCCGGCCCGGGGTTACCAGGTGGATGCCAGCGCGGTCTACCACGACCCGGACCTGGTGCCGCCCCATGCTTACCTGGCGTTCTATTTCTGGCTGCGCCACACCTACGGCGCCCATGGCGTGATCCACGTGGGCAAGCATGGCAACCTGGAGTGGTTGCCGGGCAAAGGCGTCGGGCTGTCCGAGAACTGCTGGCCGGATGCGCTGCTGGGCCCGCTGCCCAATATCTATCCGTTTATCGTCAACGATCCGGGCGAGGGCGCCCAGGCCAAGCGCCGTACCCAGGCGGTGATCATCGACCACCTGATGCCGCCGCTGACCCGCGCCGAAACCTACGGCCCGCTGCGCAACCTGGAGTTGTTGGCGGACGAGTATTACGAAGCGCAGTTGCTCGACCCACGCCGCGCCCTGGAACTGCAGAAGGACATCCTCAAGCTGGTGCGCGAAACCCGCATCGATCAAGAGCTTGAGCTGGATAACGATGCCGATGCTGCCGTCTGGCTGCCGCGCCTGGACACCTACCTGTGCGATTTGAAGGAATCGCAGATCCGCGATGGCCTGCATATCTTTGGCGAGTCGCCAGAGGGCCGCTTGCGTATCGACACCTTGCTGGCCCTGCTACGTATCCCGCGTGGCGACGGGCGCGGTCCGCAATCGAGCCTGCTGCGGGTGTTGGCCAAGGCCTTCGAGCTGGGTTTTGACCCGCTGGACTGTGCCCTGGCAGAACCCTGGACCGGGCGACGCCCCGAGGTGTTGCAGAAGATCGATGGACAGTTGTGGCGCACCGCTGGCGATACCCGTGAACGCCTGGAGCTGTATGCGGCGCGGTTGATCGAACAAGCACTGGAAGGACCGCTCGAACAGCTTGAGGAGCCCGGTTGGGAGGGCGTGAAATCGGTGATCGAAAGCCTGCGCATCGTCGTCGCGCCGCGCCTGGATGCCTGCGGCCCGGCGGAAATGCGCGGTTTGCTGGATGCCCTGGGCGGTCGTTTCGTGCCGGCCGGGCCCAGCGGTGCGCCGAGCCGTGGGCGCCTCGATGTACTGCCGACCGGGCGTAACTTCTTCACCGTGGATGTGCGCAATCTGCCGACCACCACCGCCTGGCGTATCGGCTTCCAGTCCGCACACCTGATGCTTGAGCGACACCTGCAGGACCACGGCGACCATTTGCGCCAACTCGGGCTTTCTGTGTGGGGTACCGCGACCATGCGCACCGGCGGCGACGATATCGCCCAGGCCATGGCGTTGATGGGCGTGCGTCCGGTGTGGGCCACAGGTAGCCAGCGCGTCGATGACTTTGAAATCCTGCCAATCAGTCTGCTGGACCGCCCAAGGGTTGACGTCACGCTGCGGGTGTCCGGTTTCTTTCGCGATGCCTTCGCCAACCTGATCCGCCTGTTCGATGCTGCGGTGCAGGCGGTTGCGGCGCTGGATGAACCGGACGACATGAACCCGCTGGCGGCCAAGGTGCGCAGCGAGCGCAAGGCGTTGATTGCGTCTGGCCTGGACGAAGACGCGGCGACCCGGCAGGCCGGCTGGCGCATTTTTGGCGCCAAGCCCGGTGCATATGGCGCGGGCGTGCAGGGCGCCATTGACGGTCGTTTATGGCAAAGCCGCGAAGACCTGGCCGAGGTCTACCTCAATTGGGGCGGCTACGCCTATGGTGGTTCTGATGAAGGCACCGCCGCCCGCGAACAATTCGCCCAGCGTTTGAGCCAGGTGCAGGCGGTGCTGCAGAACCAGGACAACCGTGAGCACGATCTGCTCGACTCCAATGACTACTATCAATTCCAGGGTGGCATGCTCGCCGCCGTGGAGACCCTGAGCGGCGAAAAGGCCGCCAGCTACCATGGCGATCATAGCCAGCCGGACCTGCCGAAAATCCGCACACTGAAGGAAGAGCTGAACCGGGTGATCCGTTCCCGCGCCGCCAATCCCAAGTGGATCGAAGGGGTCAAGCGCCACGGCTATAAAGGCGCGTTCGAGATGGCGGCGACGGTGGACAATCTGTTCGCCTTTGACGCTACCACCGCGTTGATCGACGATCATCAATATGCATTGCTGGCCGATGCCTACCTGCTCGACCCCGGCACTCGGGCGTTTGTGCAGCAGCACAATCCTGATGCCCTGCGTGACATGACCGAGCGCATGCTGGAAGCCCAGCAGCGCGGTATGTGGCAGGAACCGGGGGCGTACCGCGAGGCATTGGAAAACCTGTTGCTGGATATAGAAGAAGACACCTGATGCTTACCAGAGCGCACGCCTCACGGTAGGAGCGAGCTTGCTCGCGAAAAACGCAAGGGCAACGCGCTCATCCAGAATGCTCGCGTCAACGTTGACTATTTTCGCGAGCAATCTCGCTCCTACAGGGGCGCTACAGAATTCATCGAGATATCAGTATGACTGACACCCCGCATTTCCCACTGTCCGCCGTGGTCGGCGCCGACGAGCTGAAACTGGCGCTGTGCCTGACGGCTATCGACCCGAAAATCGGCGGTGTGCTGATCGAAGGCCCGCGCGGCATGGCCAAGTCCACCCTGGCCCGTGGCCTGGCAGACCTGCTGGCCAGCGGGCAGTTTGTCACCTTGCCTTTGGGCGCCACTGAAGAGCGCCTGGTGGGCACCCTCGACCTGGATGCAGCACTTGGCGAAGGCCGTGCGCAGTTTTCCCCTGGTGTATTGGCCAAGGCCGACGGCGGCGTGCTGTATGTCGATGAAGTCAACTTGCTGCCCGACCACTTGGTGGACCTGTTGCTCGACGTCGCCGCCAGCGGCACCAACCTGATCGAGCGCGACGGTATCTCCCACCGGCATGCGGCGCGCTTCGTGCTGATCGGCACCATGAACCCGGAAGAGGGTGAATTGCGTCCGCAACTGCTGGATCGCTTTGGTTTCAATGTGGCGTTGAGCGGGCAGACGTTGCCGGCCGAGCGTGGGCAGATTATCCGTCGGCGCCTGGATTTCGACAGCGATGCCCAGGGCTTCTGTGCGCAGTGGGCCGGACAACAGGCCGCGTTGCGCGAGCGTTGTACCCAGGCCCGCGCGCGACTGGACAGCATTGCCCTGGATGATCCGGCCCTGGCACAGATTACCGAGCGCTGCTTTGCGGCCGGTGTCGATGGCCTGCGCGCCGACCTGGTGTGGCTGCGCGGGGCGCGGGCGCATGCGGCCTGGCGTGGGGCTGCGGCGATCAGTGAGGAAGATATAGACGCGGTGGCCGAGTTTGCCTTGCGTCATCGACGCCAGGAGCATGCACCCCCTGCGAGCCCGCCCGACAGCGGTCAGGCGCCCAAGCCCTCTGAGCCTTCTACTGGACAAGGTCAGTGGGGCGAAATGCCGGCGCCCGCGCAAGCCATGGGCGCCCGGCGTGAAGTGCCGGCCTGGCCAAAAAAGCCCTAGGCATTCGTCCCCGGCCTGACGCGGGGGCGGATGCCCGGCCCAAGGCGGGTCGACTGGACAAGGGCAGGCAGGGGCGGGCACGCAATGGTGCTGAGGGCTCGGTCAACTGGCCGGCGACCTTGCTCGGCGGGCGACCGCAACGTCGGGCAGACCTGGTGTATCGACTGCGCAGTCGTTCGCCCCATGAACTGTGGTTGGTGATCGTCGATGCGTCGGCGTCTACCCGTCGCCATCAAGCCTTGAGTGACGCCAAAGGCGTGCTTGCCCAGGTGTTTGACGATGCTTATCGCCAGCGCGCGCGATTGGCGTTGTTGACGGTGAGCGGGCAAGTGCCGAGCTGGCAGGTCCAAGGCTTGAAGGCCGCCAAAGGTTTGGGCCGCTGGTTGCAAGCGTTGGGCGCCGGTGGTGGTACGCCTCTGCTGGCGGCATTGACCGAGGCCGGGCACTGGCTCAAGGCCCGCCGTCAGCGCTACCCGGCCGAGCAGCAGCGGTTGCTGGTGATGACCGATGGCCGACTCAAGGATATCGGTCCATTACCGCTGCTGGATTGTCCGGGGTTGTTGGTGGATATCGAACGTGGGCCGATCCGGCTGGGGCGGGCTCGGGAGCTGGCTGCCGGGTTGCAGGTCGATTATCGGCATATTGATAGTCTGTAGCGCTGGGGCTACCGCTGTCGCAGGCAAGCCAGCTCCCACAGTTGACCGCATTCCAACGGATGTACTCGGTCAACTGTGGGAGCTGGCTTGCCTGCGATGAGGCCCGCAAACCCACCCCATAAATATCAACCCGCCCCCGCCCCCGGCACATTCGGCCAAAGATCCGCCACCAGAAACAGCCGCTCCGCTTCCTCCCAGTCCCCGCCGTTCGGAATCATCCGCACCAACAACTGTGCCGGCGCCATCGGGTCAAGGTCGGCCAGCCAGCGCTGCATCTGTTCTTCACTCCAGATTTCCCCAGCCGGGTAATGCGCCGGTGCAAGCCAGGCATGGCGAGGCAGCGGTTGCCAGCGGCCCGCTGGACTGTTGCGGATAAAGTCCAGCCAGTCACGCTGATGCAACCAGCGCCCCCGCAAGTGCTGGGGGTGGGCGCCAAGGGGCGGCCCAGCCTCGCCGGGCCAGGGGTACAGCAAGTAGCCACCCAGCCACAGATGGGCATCGAACTGTTGGATATCCAGCGCCGCCAGCACCTCGCGGCTTTCCGCCCTGGCCGAGATGGGCAGTTGATGGTCAGCCAGATGCGCCAGTTTGCGGTCCAGTCGGTCATGGCAGCCAGGGCCCAGCCACTGTGCCGTGTCCTGGCCGCTGCCGTCCCGGGGGCCGAGGTAGAGTTTGATCGCCAGTTCCAGGTGATGCACGCCATCACGGTCGCGCAGCAGCATGTCCAGCTCGCCGAGGGTATGCCCGGCCTGGCGGATCGGCAGGTTGGCCGCCAGCAATTCCACGCCCGGGGCGTGCTGTACGGCAAACTGCCAAAGGCGCTCGTAATACAGGCCCAGGCGCCGAGTGCGGGCCAGGCTCAGCCAATGCAGCAGGGCGCTGCTGTCCTGGTCCAGTTGCTTGAGCCATTGCTCCAGTGCCGCGGGTTGCTGCACCCAGTCGCTGCCGGCCAGGGGATGACGCTGGGGCCAGGGTGTCTGTTCCAGCATCGGCGGGGCGAGGATCACCCACGCCAGGTCCCGCACCTCGGGATGACGTAGTTGATGGGGCAGGTACTGCAAGTCTGGGAACGGATTCATGGTCCGAGCATAGCTGTTTCCTACCCCCTGCGTGATCGTGCCGGATGTTGAGAACCGTTGTCGTCTGGGCCCTGGGGCGACAAAGGATTTTGTCTAACGCGGCCTTTCGCCCATAATCGTTCTTTTTGCCAGACCCAAACCCCGCAGGAGCCCCATGGAGCAATTTCGCAATATCGGCATCATCGGTCGCCTGGGCAGTACCCAGGTTCTGGACACCGTCCGCCGGCTGAAAAAGTTTCTGCTTGAGCGCCACCTGCATGTGATCCTCGAAGACACCATCGCCGAGATTCTGCCAGGCCACGGCCTGCAGACCTCGTCGCGCAAAATGCTCGGTGAAGTCTGTGACATGGTGATCGTGGTCGGCGGCGACGGCAGCCTGCTCGGCGCAGCCCGGGCCCTGGCGCGACATAACGTGCCGGTGCTGGGGATCAACCGCGGCAGCCTGGGGTTCCTCACCGATATCCGCCCCGACGACCTGGAAGTCGAAGTGGCCAAGGTGCTGGACGGCCATTACCTGGTGGAAAACCGCTTCCTGCTGCAAGCCGAAGTGCGTCGCCACGGCGAAGCCATCGGCCAGGGTGATGCCCTCAATGATGTGGTGCTGCACCCCGGCAAGTCGACGCGGATGATCGAGTTCGAGCTGTACATCGATGGCCAGTTCGTGTGCAGCCAGAAGGCTGACGGCCTGATCGTCGCCACGCCTACCGGTTCCACGGCCTACGCGCTGTCTGCCGGTGGGCCGATCATGCATCCCAAGCTGGACGCCATTGTGATCGTGCCGATGTACCCCCATATGTTGTCCAGCCGGCCGATTGTGGTCGATGGCAACAGTGAGCTGAAAATCGTGGTTTCCAAAGACATGCAGATCTACCCGCAAGTCTCCTGTGACGGGCAGAACCACTTCACCTGCGCCCCCGGTGACACCATCACCGTGAGCAAAAAGGCGCAGAAGTTGCGGTTGATCCACCCGCTGGATCACAACTACTACGAAGTGTGCCGCACCAAGCTGGGCTGGGGCAGCCGCTTGGGGGGTGGAGGCGACTGATGCTCGATCCCGCGCGTAGCTACGACCTGATTGGTGACGTACACGGTTGCGCTCATACCCTTGAGCACCTGCTCGACCAGATGGGTTACCACAAGCAGGGCGGCACCTGGCGCCATCCTTCACGCATGGCGGTGTTCCTCGGCGATATCATCGACCGTGGCCCACGCATTCGTGAGGCGCTGCATATCGTCCATGACATGGCCGAAGCCGGCCAGGCGCTGTGCATCATGGGCAATCATGAGTTCAACGCCCTGGGCTGGAGCACATTGGCGCCGCCTGGCAGTGGCAAGCAGTACGTGCGTGAACATTCGCCACGCCACGCGCGGCTGATCCATGAGACCCTGACCCAGTTCGAACACCATCCGGCTGACTGGCACGACTTCCTCGGCTGGTTCTACGACATGCCGTTGTTTGTCGACGCCGGGCGTTTCCGGGTGGTACACGCCTGCTGGGATTCGGGGCTGATCGAACCGCTGCGCGGGCAATTCCCGGACGGCTGTATCGACGAGCACTTCCTGCAGGCCGCAGCGGTACCTGGCAGTTTTGCCTGCAACGCCTTCGACCGCCTGCTGCGCGGCACCGACATGCGCCTGCCGGACGGCCTGACGCTGACCGGCGGCGACGGGCTGACCCGCTCGTTCTTTCGCACCAAATTCTGGGAAGACGATCCGAAAACCTACGGCGATATCGTGTTCCAGCCCGATGCCTTGCCCGACCCTGTGGCGCGTACGCCGCTGTCGTCGAGCGAGAAAAATTCCCTGCTGCGCTATGGCGTCGATGAGCCGCTGTTGTTCGTCGGCCACTACTGGCGCAGTGGCAAGCCGGCGCCGATCCGTCCGAACCTGGCCTGCCTGGACTACAGCGCAGTGCTGTACGGCAAGCTGGTAGCGTACCGGCTGGACCAGGAAACCCGCCTCGATCCGAACAAGTTTGTCTGGGTCGATGTCGAGCGTCCCGAGGTGATTTCATGAGTAGCGTGGCGGTTTTACGTTTGCCGCTGAATGTGGACCTGGGCGGCTTCGTCAAGCTGTTGCAGCGCATGCAGGTGCCCCATCGCGTCAGCGAAGAGGCCGGCGAGCAAGTGCTGTGGGTGCCGGACGCGATCAGCGAGGACGTGCGCAGCCTGTATCAACGCTTCCCCGCCGGCGACCCGGACCAGCAGCTGGATATTCCCCAGGAACAGGTGGCCAAGCGTCCCGGTTTCCTCCAGCAATTGCGCCACAGCCCACTGACGGCCGGTGTGTTGCTGCTGAGCCTGATCGTCGCTGCACTGACCCTGCTTGGCGACAACCTGCAAGCCATGAGTTGGCTGACCTTCCTGAATTTCCACGTGGCCGGTGAATACCTGTACTTCACCCCCCTGGCCGACAGCCTGGCGGCGGGGCAGTGGTGGCGGTTGGTGACGCCGATGCTGATCCACTTCGGCATCCTGCACCTGGCGATGAATGGCATGTGGTACTGGGAACTGGGGCGGCGCATCGAGTCGCGCCAGGGCAGTATCAACCTGCTGGGCCTGACCTTGCTGTTCAGCCTGGCGTCCAACTACGCGCAATACACCTTTGGCGGACCTGGCCTGTTCGGTGGTTTGTCTGGCGTGCTGTACGGCCTGCTGGGCCATTGCTGGATCTACCAGATGCTCGCGCCCAACCCGGCGTATCGCTTGCCGCGTGGTGTGCTGGTGATGATGCTGGTGTGGTTGTTGCTTTGCCTGTCGGGGCTGGTCTCGATGATCGGTTTCGGCGAAATCGCCAACGCGGCACATGTCGGCGGGTTGGCAGTCGGTTGCCTGACGGGCTTGCTGGGCGGCTTGTATAGCCGTCACAAGCAGGCCCAGTGAATCTCCTAATTTGTTAAGGAAGAGTCTTATGTCCTCTTTTGCTGAAATGATCGAAAACATCACCCCGGATATCTACCAGAGCCTCAAGCTTGCCGTGGAAATCGGCAAATGGTCCGATGGCCGCAAGCTCACCGCCGAACAGCGCGAGCTGTCCTTGCAGGCGATGATCGCCTGGGAACTGCAAAACCTGCCGGAAGACCAGCGCACCGGCTATATGGGCCCGCAGGAATGCCAGTCCAAATCGACCCCGGTGGAAAACATCCTGTTCAAGTCGGATGCCATCCATTGATTGAGATTGGCCGTGGTGCAGTCAGCAAGATGTCGGCGCAACTGGGTTCGCCGACCGTTCAATATGCTTTTCGCCTGGGCGATACCGAGGTGCCGGTCAACCCGTTGATCGGCACGCATGTGCGCCTGGAATACCTCGGTGCGATCCACTGCACCCATTGCGGGCGCAAGACCAAGACCAGCTTCAGCCAGGGCTATTGCTACCCGTGCATGACCAAGCTGGCCCAGTGCGACCTGTGCATCATGAGCCCCGAGCGCTGCCATTTCGATGCCGGCACCTGCCGCGACCCGGCCTGGGGCGAAAAATTCTGCATGACCGACCATGTGGTGTACCTGGCGAATTCGTCAGGGATCAAGGTCGGCATCACCCGCGCCACCCAGTTGCCCACGCGCTGGCTGGACCAGGGTGCAAGCCAGGCGCTGCCGATCATGCGCGTGGCCACACGCCAGCAATCGGGCTTCGTCGAGGACGTGTTGCGCAGCCAAGTGGCCGACAAGACCAACTGGCGCGCATTGCTCAAGGGCGACGCGGCGGCGGTGGACCTCAAGCAGGTACGCGACGAGCTGTTCGTCTCCTGCGCCGATGGCCTGCTGCAATTGCAGGAACGCTTTGGCCTGCAGGCCATCCAACCGGTAACCGATATCGAACCCCTCGAAATCCGCTACCCGGTGGAGCAATATCCGGCCAAGATCGTCAGCTTCAACCTGGACAAGAACCCGATTGCCGAAGGCACGCTGCTGGGGATCAAGGGCCAATACCTGATCTTCGATACCGGCGTTATCAATATTCGTAAATACACGGCTTACCAGCTCGCCGTGCATCAGTAGAAGGATTTCACGCATGCGCACCGAACAACCGAAGATGATTCACCTGAAGGACTATCAGGCGCCCGAGTACCTGATCGACGAGACCCACCTGACCTTCGAGTTGTTCGAGGACCACAGCCTGGTTCACGCGCAGCTGGTGATGCGCCGTAATCCCGAGCGCGGCGCCGGCTTGCCGCCATTGGTACTGGACGGCCAGCAACTGGAGCTGTTGAGCGTGACCCTGGGTGACCGGGAACTGAGCGTTGCCGACTACCAGTTGACTGACAGTCACCTGACCCTGCACCCGGCCAGCGATACCTTTACGGTCGATACCAGCGTGCGCATCCACCCGCAAACCAACACCGCCCTGGAAGGCCTGTACAAATCCAGCGGCATGTTCTGCACCCAATGCGAGGCCGAGGGTTTTCGCAAGATCACCTACTACCTGGATCGCCCGGACGTGATGAGCACGTTCACCACCACCGTGATCGCCGAACAGCACAGCTATCCGGTGCTGCTGTCCAACGGCAACCCGATTGCCAGCGGCCCCGGCGAAGACGGCCGGCACTGGGCAACCTGGGAAGACCCGTTCAAGAAGCCGGCCTACCTGTTCGCGCTGGTAGCCGGTGACCTGTGGTGCGTCGAAGACACCTTCACCACCATGAGCCAGCGTACCGTCGCGCTGCGCATCTATGTCGAGCCGGAAAACATCGACAAGTGCCAGCACGCCATGAACAGCCTGAAGAAGTCCATGCGCTGGGATGAAGAGGTCTACGGTCGCGAATATGACCTGGATATCTTCATGATCGTGGCCGTGAACGACTTCAACATGGGCGCCATGGAAAACAAGGGCCTGAATATCTTCAATTCCAGTGCGGTGCTGGCCCGCGCCGAGACGGCGACCGACGCCGCGCACCAGCGGGTCGAAGCGATCGTCGCCCACGAGTACTTCCACAACTGGTCGGGCAACCGCGTGACCTGTCGCGACTGGTTCCAACTGTCGCTCAAGGAAGGCTTCACGGTGTTCCGTGATTCGCATTTCTCCGCTGATATGAACTCGGCCACCGTCAAGCGGATCCAGGATGTGGCTTACCTGCGTACCCACCAGTTCGCCGAAGACGCGGGCCCGATGGCCCATGCCGTGCGCCCTGACAGCTTTATCGAGATTTCCAACTTCTACACCCTGACCGTGTACGAAAAAGGTTCGGAAGTCGTCGGCATGATCCACACCTTGCTCGGCGCCGAAGGCTTCCGCAAAGGCAGTGACCTGTACTTTGAGCGCCACGACGGCCAGGCCGTGACCTGCGATGACTTCATCAAGGCCATGGAAGACGCCAATGGCGCCGACCTGACCCAGTTCAAGCGCTGGTACAGCCAGGCCGGTACGCCACGTCTGGCGGTGAGCGAGTCCTACGATGCCGCAGCCAAGACCTACAGCCTGACCTTCCGCCAGAGCTGCCCGCAAACCCCGGATAACGTGGAAAAGCTGCCGTTCGTGATTCCCGTGGCCCTGGGCCTGCTGGGCGCCAACGGTGCTGACCTGCCGTTGCGCCTGGCCGGTGAAGCGGCTGCGCAGGGTACGTCGCGGGTGGTGTCGGTGACTGAGGCCGAGCAGACGTTTACCTTTGTTGATATCGCTGAGCAGCCGTTGCCGTCGCTGCTGCGTGGCTTCTCGGCACCGGTGAAGCTGAGCTTCCCCTACAGCCGCGACCAGTTGATGTTCCTGATGCAGCACGACAGCGACGGTTTCAATCGCTGGGATGCCGGCCAGCAACTGGCGGTGCAGGTGTTGCAGGAACTGATCGGCCAACACCAGCAGGGCAAGCCCCTGGTCCTGGACCCGCGCCTGATCAGCGCGCTGCGCAGTGTGTTGAGCGACGACAGCCTGGACCAGGCCATGGTCGCGGAAATGCTTTCGTTGCCGGGCGAAGCCTACCTGACCGAAATCAGCGAAGTGGCCGACGTCGAAGCCATCCATACCGCTCGCGAGTTTGCGCGCAAGCAGTTGGCCGACAACCTGTTCGAAGGCCTGTGGCTGCGTTATCAGGCCAATCGCGACCTGTCGCGCAAGACGCCTTACGTGGCAACGGCTGAGCACTTTGCACGCCGCGCCTTGCAGAATATTGCGCTGTCCTACGTGATGCTCAGTGGCAAGCCTGAAGTGCTGGCCGCGACCCTGGAGCAGTTCGACGCCTGTGACAACATGACCGAACGCCTGACGGCCCTGGCGGTGCTGGTCAACTCGCCGTTCGACGCCGAGAAGGCCAAGGCCCTGCAAGTGTTTGCCGAGAACTTCAAGGACAACCCGCTGGTCATGGACCAATGGTTCAGCGTCCAGGCCGGCAGTGCGTTGCCAGGCGGCCTTGCGCGGGTCAAGACGCTGATGCAACACCCGGCGTTCACCCTCAAGAACCCGAACAAGGTACGTGCTCTGGTCGGTGCATTCGCCGGGCAGAACCTGATCAACTTCCATGCCGCCGATGGCTCGGGCTATCGCTTCCTGGCTGATCTGGTGATCGAGCTCAATGCCTTCAATCCGCAGATTGCCTCGCGGCAGTTGGCGCCGCTGACTCGCTGGCGCAAATACGATAGCGCCCGCCAGGCGCTGATGAAGGCCGAGCTTGAGCGCATCCGGGGTTCGGGCGAGTTGTCCAGCGATGTGTTCGAGGTGGTCAGCAAAAGCCTCGCATGACGTTTGACTCACCCCTGGCCGCCTACCAGCAGGCCCTGGCCAATGGTTTTGTGGCTGACGATGCGCAACGCCAGGCGGTCGAGGCGTTGCAGGTATGCCATGCGGCGCTGCACCAAGGCGCCGAAACAGCGGTCACCGGGGTTTACCTCTGGGGGCCGGTGGGGCGTGGCAAGACCTGGCTGATGGATCAGTTCTATCAGAGCCTGCGGGTGCCTGCGCGGCGCCAGCACTTTCATCACTTCATGGGCTGGGTGCACCAGCGCTCGTTCCAGTTGACCGGCACCCCCGATCCTTTGCAGGCCCTGGCCCGTGAATTGGCCGGGGACGTGCGGGTGTTGTGTTTTGACGAACTGTTCGTCAATGACATCGGCGATGCGATCATCCTGGGTCGCCTGTTCCAGGTGATGTTCGACGAAGGGGTGGTGATGGTCTGCACCTCCAACCAACCGCCGGAGCAGTTGTACGCCGGTGGTTTCAACCGTGAGCGTTTCCTGCCGGCCATTGAGGCGATCAAGGCCCATATGCAGGTGGTGGCGGTCGCCGGGAGTGAAGATCACCGCTTGCATCCGGGAACCGCTGAGCAGCGCTACTGGGTGGATGAGCCTCAGGCATTGGCACAGGTCTTTGCGCGCTTGAGCGAGGGGCAAGCCTGCAGCGCTGCGCCGGTTGTCGTGGGTTCGCGCAGTATTGCCACGGTGCAGTCGTGCGAGACGGTGCTGTGGTGCCGTTACGCTGACTTGTGCGAGCAACCCCTGGCGGCCATGGATTTCATGCAGCTGTGTGATCGCTACAGCGCCATATTACTCGGCGAAGTCCCCAGCTTGAGTGCACAGCAGCGTCCCGGACGTATCGCCCGCGGCACCGAAGACGGTGCCCAGCGTGTGGATGCGGGGGATCGTGAGTTACCGCAACTGTCTGTGCACGACGACAGCGTGCGGCGCTTTATCGCCCTGGTCGATGAGTGTTACGACCGCAAAGTACCGTTGTATATCGAGGCCAAGGTGCCCTTGGTGTCGCTTTATACCGAGGGTTACCTGGAGTTTGCCTTCCGCCGGACCCTCAGTCGCTTGCAAGAAATGCAGCTGCAGCGCTTTGGTAGATAATGGCCTTGAGCCACCTTTTGTCGATTGAAAGCGCGATCGCGCTTTCCTGCACCAACCTGTCATTAATCTCCTTCATCTATGGCCTACAGCCCGCTTACAATCGAGGTTTTGCGGGGAGGTGATCCCTGCCTATCTGCTATCGAGGAAGGAAATGGAAGCCGCAGAAATACTGGTGCTGCAAGCCAGCTACAGCAATCCCGTACAGGCCGAGGCCATTGGCCTGTTGCTCAATCACTATGCACAAGACCCCATGGGCGGGGGCAAGGCCTTGTCCGCCGACCTGTTGGAGCAACTGCCGGCTGAGCTGGCCAAGCGTCCCCATGCATTCAGCGTGTTGGCCTTTGTCGGCGGTGAGCCAGCTGGGCTGGTGAATTGCTTCGAAGGTTTCTCGACCTTCGCCTGCCGTCCGCTGGTCAACGTGCATGATGTGGTGGTCATGGAGCAATTTCGTGGCCTGGGCCTGAGCCAGAAAATGCTGCAAAAGGTCGAGGAAATCGCCCGTCAGCGCGGTTGCTGCAAGATCACCCTGGAGGTGCTGGAAGGTAATCCAGTGGCGCAGGCGTCATACCGCAAGTTTGGTTTTGATGATTCGGTGTTCGACCCGGCCCATGGCCGCATGTTGTTCTGGAGCAAGGCGCTCTAATCAATGCTGATGGTTTTCACGCGAAGCATGGGAATCATCAGGCAAAAAAAAGCGCCCAATACAGGGCGCCAAGTTGACCTTCACCATCGGAGCACAATGGTGCCGGGTAGTACTCAGTGCATCAGCTCTTGGGTTGCTCGGTGTCCCGCGCCTGTTCGGCGGATCCGGATTTAGCACCCTTGGTATCGGCGGCCGCAGTTTGCTCGGTGCTGCTGCGGGCCTGCTCCTGGATAAAGCTGAAGTTGTTGAAATGCTCCTTCACGCGATCCGAGCCGCCTTCGGCGAAGGCGGCAACGGAGGTCAGGCCCAGCAGGCTGGCGAGCATCAAGGCTGAAAGTTTCATCGCATGTATTCCCATTAAAAGTGATCGGTATCTGCACCGTCCCTGATCAGATTTATGGGAATAGTCTGTAGGAAACTTATTAAGTGGGAATTAACGTCAAGAACATCCAAAGTTAACGGGACGGTTAACTTTGGATGGCGTGCGGAGGGGGTTACTTCAGCACCACATTCCTTGGGGCGGTGCTGGCCTTGGGCTTGATCAGGCTGAAGTCGATCAAGGCCTTCTGCGGACGCTGGTAGGGATCGCCAATCAACAACGGCCGTGGCTTGAAGCTATCGCTGACCAGGCTGCGACTGCGGTCCAGTTCGTCGAAGCTCAGGCCAGCCAGGTCGGCCCAAGTGTGAATCAGCTGCGAGCTACTGTAGGGCCGTTGCACGTCGCCTTGCATATTCCAGTCGTGGGTAGCGCGCCACTTCGGCGATGCCCAGGTCATGAAGGGAATGGTGTACATCGGCGCCGTCGGCTTGCCTTCGTTGCGGCCCAGGGTGTCATGGCCCGCCGAGTCGAACACGTCCTCGCCGTGGTCGGACAGATAGAGCAGGAAGCCGTTGGGGTCGGTCCTGGCGTAATCCTTGATCAGGCTCGACACCACGAAATCGTTGTAGCGCACCGCGTTGTCATAGCTGTTGTAGGTCGGCAGTTGGTCATCGTTCACACCGTCCGGAACGCCCTGACGGTCGGTAAACGTGTCGAAACTCGGCGGGTAGCGGTACTGATAACTCATGTGGGTGCCCAGCAGGTGCACCACGATCAGCTTGCGCTCGGCCTTGTCGGCGAGGGCTTTGGTGAACGGCTCCAGCACATCGCCATCGTATTGGCGGGCGTTCTGGTTGCGGTTGTTATTGAGGTACACCTGCTCGTCGGCCTGTTCGGAGAACGTGGTGAGCATGGTGTTGCGCTTGGTCATGGTCTGCTGGTTGGTGATCCAGAAGGTCTTGTAGCCGGCCTGTTTCATCATGCTGACGATGGACGGGGTCTTGAGGTACAGGTCCGGGTGGTCTTCGTCAGCAAAGGTCAGCACCTGTTGCAGCGCCTCGATGGTGTAGGGGCGCGGGGTGATGACGTTGTCGAAGACGTCCAGTTGGTCGCGCAGCTTGTCCAGCTCCGGGGTGGTCTTGCGTGGGTAGCCGTAGAGGCTCATGCGCTGGCGGTTGGTGGACTCGCCGATCACCAGGACCAGGGTCGACGGCTGGCCGGCCATGCTGTCCTTGAAGTTGCTCAGGGGTGGGATCTTGCTGGCGTTGTCGAGCATGCCCTGCATGTTATCCAGTTGCTGGGTGTAGCGACGATAGGCGACGATCATCTGCCACGGTACAGCCGGTTCGACACGGGTTTCGAAACCATCAATGGCCCGCTCCAGGGTGTCGTTGGTGGCGATCTGCTTGACCAGCGGATAACCAACAATCGCCAGCACAATCGCGGTCGCCGCGACCATGGCCCGGCCCCTTGGCAGATAGACCGGGCGCACGCGGGTCCACAGGAAAATGGCCAGGGCGGTGTGGGCAATGAAGGCCAGCACGATCCACCAGGCAAAATATTGGGTGGCGTACTCGCCGGCTTCAGAGATGTTCGACTCGAACATGATGAAGATGACGCTCTGGGAAAATTCCTGCTGGTAAATAAAGAAATAGCCCAGGCTGGCCATGGAGCAGGCCCACAACACCACACCGATCAACGCGGCCAGCAGCCGGGTGCGATGTGGGAAGAGAAGCATGGGCGCCAACCACAATGCGCTCATGAAGAACGCCTGGCGGAAACCACTGAAACCGGAAGTGCCGGTCAGTTGGATCAGCAGTTGGGTAATGCCTGAGAAATACCAGAAGAACAGGAACATCCAGCCAAGGCCGGCCCAATCAAACCCTTTTGCAGACTTCGTGCTGCGTTTGAACATCGCCATGCAGCGCTCCAACCCAATAATTGTCCCAGTTGCCACTGCCCATGCGTGAGGCGGCGTTCTGGCGGGGGATTATCGGGAAGGGCGGGTGAAAACTTTGTGAGTTGGATCCGAGGTGGCAAACCTTGCAGGAACCGGCTTGCCGGCTCCTGCAAAGGGTCAGCAGGTGATGGCTTGATTCGTGAGCTGGGCCTGCAACTGCGCACGCAGACGTAGCACTTCCTGCTGCAACTGTTCACGTTCGTCTTTCAACTGGCGTAGCTCGTCGCGGCGCACGGTCACGTAAAGGGTCTGTGGCGGGCGTGTCATCTGTGCTGTGCGCATTGCTTACCTCGCAAATAGCCGGTGTATTGCGGTGCCAGAGCGCGTGACTGAAGGCGCTTGGCAGGAGTCAGGGGCGATTCTGATTTCTTTTTTGTCTCAATGGAACTTTTTTATTTTTCACGGTCGATGTGACTTTTCAGGGCGTGATGGTGAAAGGATGGCCACTTTTTCTGATGAAACTAGTGCGATTGGCGCCGGACTAATCCCTCATTGCGCTATAAACTGTGTCACACATTTTTTTGATTTGTAGTTAGGAGCATCAACACATGCAACTGGGGATTATTGGACTAGGCCGCATGGGCGGGAATATTGCGCGCCGCTTGATGCTCAATGGGCATACCACCGTGGTCTACGACCGCAATGAAGCATTCGTCAAAGGCTTGAGCGAAGAGGGTGCGACCGGCGTTGCCGACCTCGCTGCCCTGGTTGCCGGCCTGCAAAAGCCGCGGGCGATCTGGGTCATGCTGCCGGCGGGCGAGGCGACCGAAACCACGATCAACGACCTGAGCGAACTGATGGAAGCCGGCGATGTGATCATCGACGGCGGCAACACCTTCTATAAAGACGACGTGCGTCGCGGCAAGGCCCTGGCGGAAAAAGGCCTGCACTACATCGACGTCGGGACGTCCGGTGGCGTCTGGGGCCTGGAGCGTGGCTACTGCATGATGATTGGCGGCGACGCCGAGACCGTCAAGCACTTGGACCCGATCTTCGCCACACTCGCGCCAGGCCTGGGCGATATCCCACGCACCAAGGACCGTACCGCCACTGATGATCGCGCCGAGCGTGGCTACATCCATGCCGGCCCCGCTGGCTCCGGGCATTTCGTGAAGATGATCCACAACGGCATCGAATACGGAATGATGCAGGCGTTTGCCGAAGGCTTTGACATCCTCAAGACCAAGAACTCGGAAAACCTGCCGCAAGACCAGCGTTTTGACCTGAACGTGGCCGACATTGCCGAAGTCTGGCGTCGTGGCAGCGTGGTTTCCTCCTGGCTGCTGGACCTGACCGCCGATGCCCTGGCGACCGACCCCAAGCTCGACGGTTACTCAGGTTCCGTGGCCGACAGCGGTGAAGGGCGCTGGACCATCGAAGCGGCCATGGAGCAATCGGTGCCGGTGCCGGTGCTGTCCAACTCGTTGTTCGCCCGTTTCCGCTCGCGTCAGCAAAGCACTTACGGTGACAAGTTGCTGTCGGCCATGCGCTTCGGCTTCGGCGGCCATGTGGAGACTTCCAAAAAATGACGGCCAACGGCAAGAAACCCAAGGCCGAACCCGCTCCACCCACTACCTTGTTCCTGTTCGGCGCCCATGGCGACCTGGTCAAGCGCCTGCTGATGCCGGCGCTGTACAACCTCAGTCGCGATGGCCTGCTGGGTGACGGGCTGCGGATTGTCGGGGTGGATCACAACGCTATCAGCGATGCCGACTTCGCCAAAAAACTCGAAGACTTCATCCGCACCGAAGCGGCGAGCAAGGTCAAGGGCAATGCCGAACATGCACTGGACCCACAGTTGTGGGCCCAGTTGGCCAAGGGCATCAGCTACGTGCAGGGGGATTTTCTCGATGACGGCACCTATGCCGATATCGCACAGAAGATCGCCGACAGTGGCACTGGCAATGCGGTGTTCTACCTGGCCACTGCGCCGCGCTTCTTCAGTGAAGTGGTGCAGCGCCTGGGCCGGGCCAACCTGCTGGAGGAAAGCCCCGAGGCTTTCCGCCGCGTGGTGATCGAAAAACCATTCGGCTCCGACCTGGCCACTGCCGAGGCGCTGAACGCCTGCCTGCTCAAGGTCATGAGCGAAAAGCAGATCTACCGCATCGACCATTACCTGGGCAAGGAGACGGTGCAGAACATTCTGATCAGCCGTTTCTCCAACGTGCTGTTCGAAGCATTCTGGAACAACCACTACATCGACCACGTGCAGATCACCGCTGCCGAAACCGTCGGTGTGGAAACCCGGGGCAGTTTCTTCGAAAACACCGGGACCTTGCGCGATATGGTGCCCAATCACCTGTTCCAACTGCTGGCAATGATTGCCATGGAGCCGCCGGCGGCCTTTGGCGCCGACGCGGTGCGTGGCGAGAAGGCCAAAGTGATTGGTGCCGTGCGCCCATGGTCGATTGCGGATGCGCGGGCCAACTCTGTGCGTGGCCAGTACACCGCCGGCGAGATCGGCGGCAAGTCACTGCCGGGCTACCGGGAAGAGGCGAATGTCGCACCCGACAGCAGCACCGAGACCTTCGTGGCGCTGAAGGTGATGATCGATAACTGGCGTTGGGTCGGCGTGCCGTTCTACCTGCGTACCGGCAAGCGCATGAGCGTGCGCGACACCGAAATCGTCATCTGCTTCAAGCCGGCGCCCTATGCACAGTTCCGCGACACCGAAGTCGACGAACTCAAGCCGACGTACCTGAAGATCCAGATCCAGCCCAATGAAGGCATGTGGTTCGACCTGCTGGCGAAAAAGCCCGGGCCGACCCTGGACATGGCCAATATCCAGCTAGGGTTTGCCTACAAGGACTTCTTCGAGATGCAGCCTTCCACTGGCTACGAAACGTTGATCTATGACTGCCTGACCGGCGATCAGACGTTGTTCCAGCGTGCCGACAACATCGAAAATGGCTGGCGTGCCGTGCAGCCGTTCCTCGATGCCTGGAAGGAGGACGATGGAATTGAGGCCTACAAGGCAGGCGAAGACGGCCCCGCAGCGGCGGATGCATTACTGGCCCGTGATGGCCGTGCCTGGCATAGCCTGGGATGAGTGAGGCGACGATTCACCCCATCCGATTCTTGTTGAGTGATATGGACGGCACCCTGTTGCTGCCCGATCACAGCCTGAGCCAGCGCACCATTGACGCGGTGCGTGCGTTGCGCGATGCCGGGGTGTTTTTCAGCCTCGCCACCGGGCGGCCGCCCAAGGCCATGCTGCAGCAGATCGAAGCCCTGGGCGTCGATGTGCCAACAGCAGGCTTTAATGGTGGCACCCTGGTCAACCCGGACGGCAGCATCCTGGTGGCCCACCACTTGCCGGCGGAAGCGGCCCTGGTAGCACTGGCGCTGTTTTCCCCGCATCCGGATGTGGAAGTCTGGGTGTTTGCCGATGGCGACTGGCTGTTACGCGACGCCAGCGGTCCCATGGTGCCGCGTGAGCAACACGGCCTGGGGTACGCGCCCGTGGTGGTGGAGAGTTTCGAGCCGTTCCTGGAACGGATCGATAAGATCGTCGCTGCCAGTAACAACACGCAACTGCTGATTGAACTGGAGGCGCAATTGCAGCCCAAGGTCCAGGGGCTGGCGCAGGTGTCGCGTTCGCAGCCGGTCTATCTGGATGTCACGGCAATGCAGGCTAATAAGGGCGATGCCCTGAAAACCCTGGCAGCCCATCTTGGGGTGGCGCTGGAGCAGACGGCGGCTATCGGTGATGGCGGCAATGACCCGGCGATGTTTCATGTCGCCGGGCTGTCGATTGCCATGGGCCAGGCCGAAGAGGCGGTCAAGCGCCAGGCCGATGTGGTCACTGGCAGCAATGTCGAGGACGGCGCGGCCCAGGCGATTGAGCGGTTTATCCTGGCGAGCGCTTGAGCGCTCGCCATCCCTTCACAGCCAGTAACTGACCCCGTACCAGCCCAGTACACCCATCACCACCGTATACGGCAGGGCCATCCATACCATGCGCCCGTAGGACAGGCGAATCAGCGGTGCAATCGCCGACGTCAACAAGAACAGGAACGCCGCCTGGCCATTGGGCGTCGCCACGCTGGGCAGGTTGGTCCCGGTATTGATCGCAATGGCCAGGGTCTCGAAGTGCTCGCGGCTCATATGGCCGGACACAAACGCCTGCTTGACCTCGGTGATGTAGATCGTCGCCACAAACACGTTATCGCTGATCGCGGACAACAGGCCATTGGCAATAAACAGCATGCCCGGTTGTTGTTCGGCGGGCAGGGCCAGCACCCATTGAATCAGTGGGGTAAACAGTTGTTGATCATGGATCACCGCCACCACGGCAAAAAACACCACCAGCAACGCGGTAAAGGGCAGGGCGTCCTTGAAGGCATTGCCGATGCGGTGCTCTTCGGTAATCCCGGTAAAGGCAGTGATCAGCACAATCACCAGCAAGCCGATCAGGCCCACTTCAGCGATATGAAAGGCCAGGCCGGCGATCAGTATCAGCGCCGCCAAGCCCTGGACAATCAGCGCCGCACGCTGGCGTGGCGTGCGCTCGGCATTGTCTTCACGGGCGTAGTTGGCCAGCACCTGGCGTACGTTATCCGGCAGCAGTGTGCCGTAGCCAAACCAGCGCAATTTTTCCAGCAGGACGCAGGTGGCCAGGCCGGCGACCAGCACGGGCAGGGATACCGGGGCAATCCGCTGGAAAAACTCGCTGAAATTCCAACCCATCTCATGGCCGATCAGCAGGTTCTGTGGCTCGCCCACCAAGGTGCACACACCACCCAGGGCTGTGCCGACGGCACCATGCATCAATAGGCTGCGCAGAAACGCGCGGAACTGCTCAAGGTCGGCGTGGTGCAAGGTGGGCAACTGCTGGTCGTCGCTGAATTCACTGTCCTGGCGCGGATCGTTGCCACTGGCCACTCGGTGATAGACCGAATAGAACCCCACGGCGGCGCTGATAATCACCGCCGTCACAGTCAAGGCATCGAGAAAGGCGGACAGAAACGCAGACAAAAAGCAGAACATCAGCCCCAGCAGCGCCTTGGAGCGCACACCGAGCAGCAGGCGCGAAAACAGAAACAGCAGCAAGTCCTTCATAAAGTAGATGCCGGCCACCATAAACATCAGCAGCAGGATCACCGGAAAGTTGTGCAGCAGTTCGTCGTACAGCGCCTGGGGCGTGGTCATGCGCAGCAACAGCGCCTCGACCATCAACAGCCCACCGGGCATCAACGGGTAGCAGTGCAGCGCCATGGCCAGGGTGAAAATGAACTCTGCCACCAGTAGCCAACCGGCCGCCACTGGGCCGAAAACCCACAGTACCAGAGGATTGAGGATCAGGAATGCGAGGATGCTGGCCTTGTACCAACGGGGCGAGTGCCCAAGAAAATTATGGGCGAAGGCCTGGGCCATTGATCCGGACATGGAGTGCTCCTTGGGGCGAGAAGCGCGCAAGATACCCGATATTCACCCCTGTAGGAGCGAGCTTGCTCGCGAGAAACCTGAGGTCGCCGCATACACCCTGGTGCCCTGCGCATCTTTAAGGTTTTTCGCGAGCCAGCTCGCTCCTACAGTAAATGCGTCAGTCAGCGAATAACCGATCAGCACTTACAAAGTTGCAGTAAGTGCGTGAGCTTACTTAGGCATTGCCCAGGACAGTAGTTGATAACCTTCGCCGTTGAGTTCCGCGCGGGCTTGCAGCAGCAGGGTTTCCAATTGCTTGGGATCGGAATAAGTGCTGCAAGGAATCTGCTTGCGACCAATACGGTTTTCGGTGCGGTCGATAACGGTCAGGCTCAATTCGCCAGTCCCGTCTTGTGGGGCCCAGGCCACGCAATGAAAGGGCTGGAAAGCACGGTCTGCGATCAAAAGAGCTTCGTTGATACGGAGCGGGGCGTTCATGGGGTCTTCTCTCTAAGTGCCCAATCAAATGATGTGCCGTCGGTTGGGCTTACCGTTCGGCTAGTACCTGTACTGATGCACGATGACGGGGTACGGGTCACATCTTAAAACAAGAAAATTCAACTTTTCGTGATTAACGTCATGTAAGAGGCCCATTTGAAAGCTGAATGAAAGATTGAAGTAGCGCCGTGCAAAGGTGCCTGATCGCCAAATGCTGTATTCAGGGTGGGGTTATCGCAAAACGATACAAGGGGGTGTCAAGATCTTGCTAGGGTTATCAACAGTCGCCTCAAACTGTTGTTTCTAAATAACTTTAATGATTTTGACGCCAAGGAATAGTCATGATTGTTACACCCCCACTGCGTCGCTTACTTGTGGTCGATCCCTGTGATGACTGCCACCAGTTATTACCTGGTTTGCGGGCGGCCGGGTGGGATGTCGACAGCTGTGCCTTGGACGCCCTGGGGGATCGTACCTGTGATGTGGGATTGCTACGGCTACAGCCCGCTCACTTGCAGCGGCCCGAAGCGGTCAAGGAGCTGATCAGCCGCAGCGGTACTGAATGGATTGCCGTGCTCAGCCCCGAAGTGCTGCGTTTGCAGAAGGTCGGCGATTTTGTCTGTGAATGGTTTTTTGACTTTCACACCTTGCCATTTGATGTGTCGCGGGTCCAAGTCACCCTCGGCCGTGCGTTTGGCATGGCGCGCCTGCGTGGTAAAGGCATTGCCCACGTGGATGAGCCAGAACATGAGCTGCTGGGCGACAGCCGGCCGATCCGCGAGTTGCGCAAGTTGCTGGCTAAACTGGCCCCCACCGAATCGCCGATTCTGATCCGTGGTGACAGTGGCACCGGCAAGGAGTTGGTGGCAAAGACCCTGCACCGGCAATCCCAGCGCCACGCCAAGCCGTTTGTGGCGATCAACTGCGGGGCGATTCCAGAACACTTGATCCAGTCCGAACTGTTCGGTCATGAAAAGGGCGCGTTCACCGGCGCCCATCAACGCAAGATCGGGCGTATCGAAGCGGCCAACGGCGGTACCTTGTTCCTCGACGAAATCGGCGATCTGCCGCTGGAGTTGCAAGCCAACCTGCTGCGTTTTCTCCAGGAAAAACACATCGAGCGTGTCGGTGGCAGCCAGCCGATCCCGGTGGATGTGCGGGTACTGGCGGCGACCCATGTCGATCTGGAGGCGGCGATCGAGAAGGGCACATTTCGCGAAGACTTGTACTACCGCCTGAATGTCTTGCAAGTGATCACTGCCCCCCTGCGTGAACGGCATGGCGATGTGGGCATGTTGGCCAACCATTTCTCCCGTTTCTACAGTCAGGAAACCGGCCGTCGCCCGCGCAGCTTCAGCGAGGATGCCCTGGTCGCCATGGGCAAGCATGGTTGGCCGGGCAATGTGCGTGAGTTGGCCAACCGGGTACGGCGCGGGTTGGTACTGGCCGAAGGGCGACAAATCGAAGCGATCGACCTGGGGTTGCAAAGCCACCAGGCAATCATATTGCCGATGGCTACACTGGAAGATTACAAGCACCGCGCCGAACGTCAGGCGTTGTGCGATGTGCTGAACCGGCACAGCGACAACCTGAGTGTCGCTGCCCGTGTGCTGGGGGTTTCGCGGCCCACGTTCTACCGGTTGCTGCACAAACACCAGATCCGCTAGGGCGGGTAAAAAAAGCCCCGTCGCGACCCTTATCGCGGCGGGGCTTTTCCTTTCCCTAAACCCACCATCCCCTGTAGGAGGTATAGCGTTTAGAAGTAGTACGGGAATTTCAGGCTGAAGGTGAAATCAGGCGCATCATCGGTCATGCCGATAGCCAGGTTGGGCACGATGGTCAGGTTCTCACTGGCCGCTATGGTCATACCGACGTTGAAGTAGCCGGCGTTGGCGTCGCTGGAGACAATCGACTGCCAGTCACCGCCATCAGGCTTGAGCTTGCTCTTGCGCTGAATCAGGTCAGACACCGAGAACGACATACTCATGCGCTCGTTCAGGGCAAATGCCACACCTACGCCAAATTGGAAACTGTCGCCCAGGCGCACCTTGCCACCGACCTTCTGGTTGACGTCACTGCTGATATCGTCAAACGAATCTTCGAAGTTATGAGTGTAGGAAAGGCTGCCGAACAGCACTGCCGGATCGAAGGTCTTGACCAGGGATATCCCAGGGGTTATCGACCAGACACCGTTACCGGTTGGCAGGTTCTCCGGTACAAACAGGTTGTCGTTGGCCGTTGAACGCACCAGCTTGATCCCGAAGGGTTCCTTGCCGGTGGGCGCCTTGACGCGCACTGAGACCACGGCATCGGGCATCGTCGGTGATTCGTCGAGGAATTTGTAGGCAATTCCGAAGTTGACGTCGCCGATGGTTGGATCACGGCTCACCGATTCTTCTGAGGTCGCTTGCGGGTCACCACCACTGGCCCCACCAGACTGGTAGGTCGACTCGCGGTAGACCACCGGAACGTTAACGTCGAACTGCCAGCGGTTATCAAGGTTGTAGCGGCCCGTCAGGTCCAAGGTCCAGTTATCGGCCTTGATACGGTCCAGGTTGATATTGCCCAGGAAGATCGAGTCCAGCGCGAGAAAACCATTGAGGGTCAATTGGCGGGCGTCATAGCGCGCGTAGGTAATGCCGGTTTCAAAACTGAACTTGCCGTTACCGAAGAAGCCGCTGGCTTCGTTATACAAGTTGCTGACACTTTGCGCGGGCGCCGAATCATCCTTGAGCGATTGACCGTAGGAACTGCCGCCTGTGGCTCCACCCGTACTGCTGCTGGCGGCCACGGTACTGCCACTTTGCTTGAAGTCTGCTGGCGATTTTGCCAGGCGTTTGGGCGCTGGGGTTACTGGCTGGTCTTCCACCTGGCGCACCCGTTGTTCCAGGACCGCCAGGGCTTTTTGTTGGACTTCGTAGCGCTGCTTGAGCTCCAGAAGTTCTTGTTTGAGGGTTTCTATGTCTGCGTCTGGTGCGGCGTACAACAGACTCGCTGGCAAGAGCGTACTTAAACAGACAACGGCACGTAGTGATAACGATCGATGCATGAAATAAGCCGTCCTTTTCTAATGCGGAAGTGTCGAGGGTCAGCGTAGTTCAATAACCGAGCGTGCGTAGGCCTTTGAGTTGATCCAGGTTGCAGTTCAAGGCGCCCGCGTTCAGACCATTGTTGCCTAGCACCACATTGAGCTGCGTCATGTTGTTGACGAAGTTACTGTTGCCTTGCAAAACCGTGCCTTGCAGTACATTGCCGCCACCGATCTGCTGCAGGGCGCTCCCCTGATTGTTATTGGCTTGGATGGCCATCTGCACGCCGCCATTGTTGGCCGAAACACTGACTCGACCGGCCGCACTGTCGGTCGTGAAGGAGCCGCCCGCCATCAACGCATGCCCCGACTGCGCCACGTTGGCCGGTGACAGGCCGTTTTCACTGACATTGATCCCGACGTTGTTATAGGCCGTATTGCCATCGCCGGCGGCGCGTACGGTTTGGGTCACGCCCTGGCCACTGCCCAGGCCGGCGCCACCCACGACAGTGCCGGTGCCAGGGTCGCGATTGGTACCGCTGCCGACTGAGCCGGTGGACTGCACATAGAATTGCGGGGTGATGGTGGCGGAGTCGATGTGCATATTGGCGTTCACGGTACTGGTGTCGCCAGCGGCGTTGGTCCAGGTGGTACTCATGACAATGCCGAAGCTGACAATTCGCCCTGGCATCACGAAACGGCCGCGCAGTTCAGCCAGTTCCGAGTCTTTCATTTCGATGGGCTTGAACGCTGAGGAAGCATAGGCAGGCATCGAGGCTGCCAGGCACAGGACCGTAAGCCAACGATAAGTGTTCATGTTTTGCTCCTGGAGCTTCCTGCTCCTTATCGCGCTTCTAGAAGAAATCGCTCTGGATAAAACCGAAGTCCATCAGCTCTGCATCGCCCACGGGCCGGAACTCGTTCATTTTGGTCTTGGCGGTCAATGGTGTGGGAGGATCGAGCAGGGCGTTGGTCTTGTCATAGCCCTCACCCAACACGGCAAACACCACACCGTTCCAGCCTTTGACAAAGTCGTCCCGTGCATAGCGTTTATTGCCCAGGACAGGATCACCGATATAGACCCAGTCTTTTTCGGCACGCTGCATCACGACGAAGTGCTTGTAGCCACGGATCTCCACTAACACCACCACGGGGATTTTCACGGTCAGCAGGGTGTCCGGGCCGATCTTGTAGCCCCTGGCACGCATGCCGATGCTTTCGAGGTAGCGTTTCATGTCGAGCATGGAGAAACCCTGGGTGCGTACCAGGTCCTGGTCAGCGTTGACCAGCATGCCCTTGATGACGTGTTCTTCATCAACGTCCATCCAATAGGCTTGGCGCAGGATGGTTGCGAGTGCTGCCGCACCACAGCTGAA
Source organism: Pseudomonas sp. TAE6080 (assembly GCF_018732265.1). NCBI lineage: Bacteria > Pseudomonadati > Pseudomonadota > Gammaproteobacteria > Pseudomonadales > Pseudomonadaceae > Pseudomonas > Pseudomonas sp. TAE6080. The sequence continues at coordinate 51,583 of NZ_JAHIDY010000022.1, read as the reverse complement.
ATCGGTTTTTTGTTCCACCAGGTTAGCGAACCGGCGTTCGCGGATGCTCTCGACCTTCTTGAAAATCACTGCACCACCGGGCATGGCGGAAATAGCCATTTGCCCGGCCCAGGAAGGGCCAGCAAGCAGTAATAGAAGCGTGAGGGTCGCGAGGCGCATGATCGGATGACCTGTCGGACACGAAAATAAAAAGGGCCTTGTTGCCAAGGCCCGATTGCATCAGAAGCGTACGCCGCTACCCGCTGCGCAGACGGTGCAGCCGCTGCCGAGGGAGAGCGTGTTGCTCTGCTGGTTGCCGATGCCAGCAGCCACGTTGACGCCGATGTTGCCAGAGGCGTTGTTGGCCGAGTGGTTCAGGCTGGCATTGTTGACGACATAAGAGGCTTGGCCGTTGCCGTTGCCGTTGCCATTGCCGTTGCCATTGCCATTGCCATTGCCGTTGCCGTTGCCATTACCGTTGCCGAAGCTGTTGCCGTTGTTGCCATTGCCCGTGGAGGCAGTATTGAGGAACTCGTTATCCACCGAGGTTTGCACGGTGTTCGAGGCTGCGGCGACGTTGTTGCCATCTGCAACCACGATCGCCAGGTTGTTTTTCTGCTGGTTGCCTTGACCGGCGGCGACGTTAACACCCACGTTGCCGGAACTGTTGTTGGCCGAGTTGTTCAGCGAGGCATTGTTTTGCACGCCCTTGCTCTCAAAGTCGTTCTGTTTGCTTTGCTGATCGACATCCACCAAGGCAAAAACCAGGTTTGAATCGTCAGCGCTGCTGGTGATTGCTGCGGCGTTATCTTGCTGGTTGCCGGAGCCAGCGGCGACGTTGCCACCCAGGTTGCCGTTGCTGCGGTTCAACGAGTGGTTGGCCGAGGCATTGTTGGTGGTTTTGGTGTCATCGAACTTGTTGTCTTTGCTGATCTGGGTGTCAGTGACGACGGCAGCTACGGTGCCGGTCGGTGCAGGGGTTGGGTACCACCTATTGGAGTCAGCCTGTGCAGCAACAGCCATGAGCGCAGCCAGAGCAAAAACCAGTGGTTTGAGAGCCATTGTAGGTTTCATGGTGTATCTCCTTGCTTCTAATTAGTTGGTTAAGTGTTGGTACGGTCTAACAAACACCTATCAAGTCGTTACTTGATAGTGATACCGAGGGTGTTAGCCATTCGGTTCCCCACCCCTGCACTCTGATTCACCTGTACCACTCCACGGTTGCCGGTGAAGGCCTGGTCGCTGGTAACGACCTGGCGGCTGCCAGTGGTAGAGGAGGACCTTGAGTCTGGTAACAGCGTCGTGTTCTGTTGCGAGAGGACGCTGTCGTCGATGCTTTGCGGGCCAGGATTGATACTGATCCGCACCGCATTGATCATCTGGTTGTTGGCCCCGGCCGACTGGTTGACGCCCAGTACACCGCTGCCATTGCTGAAAGAGGTTCCCTGGATCGCCGTGTTGGCGTTGAGGGAAGGGTCGGCCTTGCCGTCAAGCTTCTGTATGAGCACAGTGCTGGCTTGACCGCCGACCGTGATGCTCCGGCTGTTGATCTGTTGTTGCTGATTGCCGGCGGCCTGGTTGACCGAAATAACGCCGGTGTATTGTTTGCCGGAGTTGTCGATGAGCGCTTCGTGACCGTCGCCGGCCATTGCGCAAGAGCAACTGAACAGTGCAGGGATCAGCCATGAGCGATTCATTACTGAGCCCCCATCATGCTGCCGATGTTGTTCAGGGGGGCCAGGCCACGTTCAATCGTGCCGCTGATCTGGCCACCCAGGCTGTTCCCGCCGCCATGACTCGCTGCTGCGCCAGTGCCCAAGCCAGCCGAATTGGTGCCCAGAGTGTTGCTCAGGCCGGGGAGTTCGCCGTTTGGCAGGATCGTGCGGGTAATGCCGGAGCCGCTACTCAGGCTTGCAAAATCGCTATCGCTGAGTTCGCCGGTAGCTCGCAGAATCTGACTGCTTGGGTTGGCATTCACCGTGGTTGGGTAAGGGTCGGGACCAAAGGCTGGGCGACCAATGTGGAAACCTTGAACATTGCGCCCGGTCACGATGACGCCGTCTTCCGCAAAAGCGCTAACGCTCACACTGGCGCTGAGTACACAGCTGATCAGCAGTAGGCTCAGTGAGCCTGGATTGAGAGTCGCCACGGCAGCATTCCTTGTTTTTTAACGCTGACCCTAAACAGCGTTGCAAGGAAGAGAGCAGAAGCTGTGCCGCTTTTTATATTGGCTGGTTATTCAACAGCTTGGGATTATTTGCGAGGTGGCTGGGGGCAGGGTGTATCAGGCCTGAAACAGGGCGGCGGCCAATGACCTGCGCCAGGCCTGGGCTCGGGGTGTTTCAGGGCTGAAACACTTGTGATGACGAAACGATGAACCCGCAGCTACCGGGCTGCTGCGCGGTGAGGAGTGTTTCAAAAGTGGACAAGGCATTGCGAACGAGAGCCGTGCCACCGCAGTACGCGGTAGTCACGGCTCTTGATCAGGTCTTGGGGGTTTTGCGCGGGATTGAATTGAGTACGGTGTTGCCGTCCTGGTTCTGAGTCAGGTAGACCGGCAGCACTTTGGGCAGGGAGGACACCAAGTGGGTGACTTCATGGATATCGTAGATCCCGCCAATGCGAATATTCCCGGTGCCCGTATCGGCCAGCATCACCGGTTTGCTCAAGTAACGGTTGATCAGTGGCAAGGCATCCACCAGTGGCAGGTTGTCGAGAATCAACTTGCCGGTGCGCCAGGCCAGCGCCGGGTCATGGGGGGAGAACGCCTGTAATTGCGGTTGCGCGTCCCCCTGGTTGTAACTGGCCTGCATCCCGGGTGTCAGGCTCAGGCCGCTGTGGCTGGTGTCGCTGGTGATTTTTACCGAGCCTTCCAGCAACATCACCCGCACTTGATCGTCATACTTCCAGACGTTGAACTGGGTGCCCGTCACCCGGATTTGCCCCGTGCCGGCGTGTACCACAAACGGGTGTGCGAGGTCATGGCTGACCTTGAAGAACGCTTCACCTTTTTTCAGCGTGGCCCGGCGCTCATCCTTGTAGTTGCTGTAGACCAGCTCGGTGCCCAGGTTCAGCTCAACTTCACTGCCATCAGCCAGCGTGACGTGGCGCAGGCCACTGGTGGCTTCGTAATGCTCATAAGAGCTGGGCAGCCAACCGGCCTCCCAGCCGGTGAAGGCGGCCAGTGGCAACGCCACCAGGGAAATGGCGGCGGCGACTGCATAGGTGCGCCAGCGGCTGGGTGGTGTGACCAGCACAACCGGCGGTGGCGCTTCTCTGGTGCGCGGCAAGTGGTCGGCAACATCCCAGATTTCCAGCATGGCAGCATATTCGAAGGCATGCAGAGGGTGCGCATCGTGCCACTGTTCGAAAGCCTGCCGTTCTGCCACGGTGCAATCAAAAGCGTGCAGACGCATACACCAATGCGCGGCGGCATCGGTGACTGCATCATATTCGGCTTCTGAAAGGGGCTGTTCGGTCATTGGTGCTTCCTGATTTCCTACATTCTAACCTTCCCGGCGGGGTGCCGAGAACAACCATCATGGCGAATGAGCATCAATGTGGAACTAATTCGGGCTGTAAACACCCTAAAAATCTGGATCTGTAAGTCATTCTCTCTAACGGAGTAAGAAAATGCTGAAGAATACCCTCACTGCCATGCTTGCCACTGCCACCTTGTTCGGCGCTGGCGCCGCCTTGGCCGACAAACCTGGGGCCGGCTGGATCACCATCGAGAAAGCCATCGAAACCGCCAAGACCAAGGCTGGTTACATTGAGGTCTACCAGGCCGAAGCTGACGACAATGGTTATTGGGAAGTCAAAGGTCGCAAGGCTGACGGTAGCGTTTATGAAATCCGCATCGACGGCGCCTCGGGCAATGTGTTGCGCGACCAGAAGGACTGATCCCGACGGCCTCAGTTTATGGACTCTCTCCGACTGGAGGGCACCGGGTCCAACTGACGCCCCAGGTGGGTGATCAGAAGCGCCACTGAGTCGGCATTATCCAGGATGGTGTCGACTCGCCTGGCCAGGTTGGTCATGAAAATCCCCCGTGCATTACTCAAATCCACCCCTCCAGTGGTTCGCAGTATCTGATCCTTGATGTACTTGGTTTCCGGGGTCTCTCCAACGTCGCTCCAATGGGTGCCGCTCACGTCCGGGAGCTTGAATAATTGGCTAACGGGTGTCTTGCGTGAATAACCTTTGCCCTGGCAGCTCTTTTGGAAGCGCGCTAAATCGCGTCCGGCCTGTGTCAAGGTCACGATTAAATCGGAAAACGGCATCACGGAATTCAGGTAGGCCGAATCGGCTGTCAACGCCACCAAATGGCTCATCTCGTGGATCAACAGCGTTGCCCGTGCATGGGCTGCTCGATCGAAATAGTCGGGCAGGAGGTTGTCATAGTCGCTTAACGGCGGCGCAAAAAAGTTATCAGCCAGGTAAATCCGTTGTTCCGGGTCTCTATCGATGGTGAAAGCCCAATTGTTTTGTGGGTCTGTTCTATGGGTGCCGGCGACGAAACGTTGCGAGTCCAGCGAATACAGCGTGGGGTCCAACAAGCCTCCCAGGATCAGGTCGACGATGCGATGCAGTTTCTGCACCAGGATCGGGTCGATCTCTTGCGGACCAAGAAGCGGGTCGATGTCAATGCCAAAAAACTCATTGACGAAGCGATGGATACGCGTCACTGGCGCGATTCCGGGCGCCAGCAAGGCGAGGTTCAATTTGCAGTTCTGCGTATAAAACGTCGCCAGGTCCATCGCCTCCACGATCATTCTGGCGCGCTCGGGATACAGCGCCCGAATCGCCCTCATGCCTACGGCCTCGATGCTCATTGATCTACGGGCTGAAGCTCGGCTTTGTGAACGATCTTGCAAACGGCCATAGGCCTGGCCAAAGCGCGAGATGTGTTGACGTGTGTCGATCTCCCATTGCCCCAGGTTGTTGCGATGGATGAACGGGCCGTTTTGCTGCTCCGTTGAAATACGCCAGAACTTGCCGAGGGATTGGGCCTTGTACACTTTGCCGGCCAACGGAATGTAGGAGGCTCCTTTATGCTGGTAAGTACCATTGAGTTCATTTTTGCTCATGTTCACCAGCGCTATATCATTCACTTCGCTGGGCGAAAGCAGCGTGCGTTGCGGCGCGGTAATGTCCAGTTTCGACCAGTGTGCAGCAGACTGTGGCTGTGCAGCCGGTGTTGGCTGTGCGGGGTCGAAGATTAACGACTCGGCTTCCTGCAATGCCTGGCCCAGCGCGGCCATTTGGGCTACGCCTTCGATAAACGTCTGCAATGCCTTGCGCCAATGGTGGTCTTGCAATGCCTCTGCGGACTCTTTGAACAGTGAAATGCTTTGCCAGATCATCCAGGGCAGCGCCAGTTTGCCAGGTAGCAAACTCAGCACGCGGCTACCGGACTCGCTGAATACCTGTTTGACGGTTTCCCATTCAGTCTCTGCCCCGTGGATCAATCGCGCACCAAGCCACTTGAGTAGCAACGCCAGGTTGTCGTCAAACAGTTGGCTAAACAGGTTGCCCTGGATCGGAGTGAATCCGAGGGTGATTTCCGACTTCTTGCCCAACGTGCTGGATAACAGATTGCGATAAGTAGTGTCCTGAGGTGCCGCCAAGCGCTTGAGCACACACTCTTGCAGGGCACCCGGCAGGTTCAGGTTCTCCAGGAACTGCGCTTCACTTTCGAACTCGGTGAAGCTTAACGTTGAGTGATAAGGGGCATACAACACTTGAGGACCCTCACGCCCTGCGCCGATGAGGTAAAGCCCGAGGGCTGGAGCAGTCGTCGCACCTGCGGTGGCGATCAGTTCAAGCGGTCTGATGATGGCGGTTGTTCCTGCAACAGAGGCCCGAGCAATCGCATCCGGCATGTTGAAAACCTGCTGAACCAGGTCAAATCCACGGTCTGACAAGTGTTCCTGAAGCTTGAGTGTGTGGGCGTGTTGTAGCAGTTGCCAGGGTAATTGCTGGCTGAAGTCTTTGCGGCGCTGATCGACACCGGATTTGCCAGTAGACAAGTGCTCGGTCAGATAAGCGTGATAGTCATCGTGGATTTTCAACTGTGTCAGCATCTGACGCACCACGGCTTCCGTCAGGCTGGATGACGTAGAGACCACATCAAACCCGGGAGTTTGCAAGCTGGAAGGGTTCATGGCGAAATCCAGCAGACCCTGGCGTTGCCCGGCCAAAGCCAACCTCGGCACAATCGTCACGTCAGTGGCGAACAACGAATAATCGACGAGCATGTCGTTGAGAGCGTCCTCGACATGCTGGCGTAATGGGCGAAGGTCATGCAGGTAATCCCGGCCATGCAAGGTGTTGATGCGATATTGCTCAAGAATTTCGGCCTGGCGTCGTTGCTCTCTGGCGGGCGCTGCACCCAATGGGTCGTATAGCGAGTGCCTGAGTTCAGTCAACCGTGCGATATCGATGGCACGCTGAAGGTTATTGGCAGGTACTTGGCTGCGTGCCTGCCCGAGTATCTGGTGCATTGACTGTGCATTAGCCTTGAGCGTCAGGATGTGTTGGCGTTGGGCGATGCAATAGTCGATCCACGACTGCTGGCATTTAGACAGGACGGCTTCTTTGATTAACTGGAGCGGCCCCAGGTCATAGCATTGATGGGGGAGACGCTCAGCGGTCCCCAGGTTCTCCAGCAGGCCCAGGCGCAGGGAGGGGGTGCGTAGCCGATGCGCCAATGATTCACGCAGGTTCTTGACCGAGGCAAAGGCTTCCACTCCTCCCGCTGGCGTCCATAACACCGCGTGCCCGGAGTGATACGGATCAAGGCCACCGCGCTCGGTGAGCACAAAACAGTTGGCCAAACGAAACAGTGTGTTTTTGCCTGTTACTAACACCGACAGGGTGAAAGCATCTGGCGTGAAGCCCTCCAAGGTATTTCGCTGTTCACGCGCGGTGTTATCCGGGTTCAAGACGGCCCGCAGAATGTTGATATCACGCTCGCCCAGGGTTTTGTCTAGCCCTCTGAGGCGAGCCTCTTCAAGAACACCTACGGACAGGCTGTGCGCCAGTGTGGGAATCAAGGCCTCCAGGCCATCGCGGGGCAGCTGTGCAATCGTTTTGCGGTTAAGGCCGAGCAGCCAGTGCGTCATCATGTCATTGAGTTTGGCGATGGAGATTTCCGGCCTTTTGGTTGCCAGGCCTTGAACCTGTGGCCCGTACACACCGTACTCGCGCGAGTCAGGGATGGCTTGTGCTTCTCCAATCACTCGGGCAACGCAATGGTTCAGCAGACTCTGGCTGGACTGGGGCGTGCGTCGCTCTTGATCGTCGGCATTGCCAGCATAGTGGTTGATGTAAAGACTCATCGGATCAAGAGCCTGTTGCACCGGGAGGTTGAACGTCGCACGCAATTGGTCGGCGATGACCGTATTGAGGGAGGGCACCTGTGTCAGCAGGGTACTCAGTCCATCAGCCACACTGTGCAGTTGGCGAATAGTCTGGCGCGCCTTTTCTGCAGGCACTGAAGGTGCCGATGGATGAGTACTCCAGCGGCCCTCGGGGTCCAGCGCGAGGAGCCGATGGTCGAGCATGGCGCGGATGTCCAGGCCGTGGTCAAGCATGGCATAGGCATTGATGGTTCCTAGGTTGCGCCGGTAAATATCCAGGCAGTAATCGAGGTTCTGCCGCTGCTTGCGGAGGATGTCCTCAAACAATGTGCTGAAGACCAGGCCGCTGATGGGGGAGGAACTGAACTGCGGATCTTCAAAACCAATAAACCGAGTTCGCTCTTCCAGTGCCAGGAAAGCGAAGAAGTCATCTTCATGGCCGCTCGTCCTGGCCATTGCCTTGAGTGTTGCCTGCAAGTCGTCGTAGTCCTTGAGTACCTGCAAACCCTTGGGTTGGGTATACAGATAGGTATGGGTATTGCTAATGACCAGTGTGCCGGCCAACTCTATGGCGTGGGCGTAGTACTCCCATAGGCGGACTTTTTCGATCTGGGGCGTGACTCGGCGGTTGGCGGGCAGGTAGAGCGCATCCAGTTGTTGCCGCTCCTGGGCCGAGATTACTTCCTCCTGACGCTTGAACAGCAAGTCGACCCTGGATTTGTCGCTCATCGCCTGGGCAAAGTACGTGCGTCGTGACTGGCCAGCATGCACTTCGGTATTCCAGTAAGTCTCTAATGCGCTGTACAGAAACAGATGCAACTGGTGCGCCGCTTGTTTCAGGCCATCTTCCCATTGAGTGTTGGTCTCTTGAGTCTCTACCACCTGGGGGTTCGTAAACTCCCGCCGCTGGCCGACAGGCCAGGACTGTTGGCGGTAGAACAACAGGAGTGCGTCAGGTAATTGTAGCGCCTCGACCCATTTGTCCTGATCCGTGGAGTCGGCGGCCAGCGCGTAGAAAAACACATGGGTCTTACGTTGATCTACGTTAGGGAAGGCCTTGCGCAAGGTGTTGGCCAGCAGTTGCTCCAACAGTGTTTCTATCAACGGCAGTTTGCTCAACTCATCAAGCATGGCCTGCACATTCAACTGTTGGTAGCGCTCAATGCAGGCCTTTTGCTCGTCGAACACATTACCTTCGATCAATTGTCGAGTAAGCGTTGATCCATCCAGGAATGCAAAGTCGACCCGCTGGTCAATAGACAGGAAACGCAGCAGGTCATCACGCTTGTGCTCGTCCTGAAGCCTGCCTTGCAGTTCCTCTATCATCTGCGGGTAAGTGCTGAATTTTTCCAGCCCGGTTTCCGGGCCGTAGAAAAAAACCGGGGTATAGCTTCCCTCGGAACCCATCACGAATGCCCCGGCCAGTTCAATCGATGTGTGACCAGGGCGGTTGACCAAGAGGCGCTCGGCAATCATCGGCGGCGACTGTGCTTTGCGTCCCGCCGCGTTGGCAAAGAACAGGTTGCGTAGGAAGTCTCGATCATTTTCGGTGATAGTGAGTTGACGCTCTCGGTCATTCAAGCGCTTGGCTACTCTCATGGCCTCGGGGAAAAAATACGGCAGTTGCTGGTCGTTCATCGCAAAAGTCTCGGTGCAGGCTATAGAAGGCACCGAGCCTAGGAGCGGCAGGTATCTGGCGGGCATTAAATAAATAACCGCGAAGCCGCGCCGGTGGTTGACAGCTCACTTGTTGCACGTTGTTAATCAACGAGCCAAATCCAGCAGACTGTTGCCCCCTCCAATAACAATTCTGGAGCTTCAGATGTCAGCCACGCCCATTACCGCTGCGAATACTTCAATTGTCTTCACGCAACTTGTGACGCTGCTCAAGGCCATTTTCATCCGTCACGGCGCTTCGCCGGATGTTGCCAGCGTACTGGCTGACAACTGCGCCCGTGCCGAGCAGGACGGGGCACACAGCCACGGGGTGTTTCGCATACCCGGCTATGTCTCGACCCTGGACAGCGGCTGGGTCAATGGCCAGGCGGTGCCGGTGGTCGAGGATGTGGCTTCGGGGTTCGTGCGTGTGGACGCCGCCAATGGATTTGCCCAGCCGGCGCTGGCTGCCGCACGCCCGTTATTGGTGGCAAAAGCCCGCAGCGCTGGGATTGCCGTACTGGCGATTCGTAACTCTCACCACTTTGCTGCCTTGTGGCCGGATGTCGAGCCGTTTGCCGAAGAGGGTTTGGTTGCCCTGAGCGTGGTCAATAGCATGACTTGCGTGGTCCCTCATGGCGCCGATCGGCCCTTGTTCGGCACCAACCCCATCGCGTTCGCGGCGCCACGTGCTGACGGGCCACCGATTGTGTTTGACCTGGCCACCAGCGCAATCGCCCATGGCGATGTCCAGATTGCCGCCCGCAAGGGTGAACGTGTTCCGCCGGGTACTGGCGTCGACAGCCTGGGCCAGCCGACCCAGGACCCGAAGGCGATCCTCGAAGGCGGGGCGTTGTTGCCATTTGGTGGGCACAAGGGCTCGGCCTTGTCGATGATGGTGGAGTTGCTGGCAGCCGCGCTGACCGGGGGCAACTTCTCGTTCGAATTCGACTGGTCAAACCACCCCGGCGCCAAGACCCCCTGGACAGGCCAGTTGCTGATCGTGATCGACCCCAGCAAAGCCGCCGGGCAAGACTTTGCCGAGCGCAGCCAGGAACTGGTGCGGCAGATGCATGCGGCAGGGCTGCGACGCTTGCCGGGCGACAGGCGTCATCGCACGCGAGCCAAGGCAGAAGTGGAAGGAATTGTTCTGGACGGTGATGAGCTGGCGCGGTTGCGTAAGTTGGCGCAGGGCTGATGGCCGGGGCGGACTGAGCCGCCCCGGCCGTGGAATCGATCAGTGGCGACGGCCAAGCAGCAGGCCAACCACCAGGCCAAAGCCGGCTGAAATCGCCACGGTCTGCCAAGGGTGGCCACCGATGTAGGTTTCGGTGGCATCCACCACCGGCTTGCTGCGCTCACGCACGCTGGACACCGAGTCCAGGGCCTGCTTGAGCTTGATCGCTACCTGCTCACGCAGGGTTTCACCTTCTTCTCCCACCAGCGATGCGCTGCTTTTGAGCAGTTTGTCCGATTCCTCGATCAGGGCCTGGAGTTCGCTGAACGCCTGGTCCTTGATTTGCTCTTCGACAGCTTGGGCAGCGGTTTTACGGGCCATTGAGTAGCTCCTTGCGGGGTAAGTGGGCAGTGAACAATGGAGTCTTCAAGCACGGCAAAAGTTGCAGTTTTTTTTCGTCAACTGCCGGGGCAATGAAAAATCCGAATTCGGACCTTTCGACCTACAGTGTAAGATGTCACCTATTTGTGCAGCAGGTAATTCCACATGAGCTTCAATCTGGCCAACAAGCCCCTTGCCGAGCGCGCTGCGCTTGAAGATGAAAAGTCCCGCCTGTATGACTTGTGGCAAAGCAACCTGGGCAAGGCCAAGGGCGAGGGCGCCCGGCTGTTTGGCGAGCGCTCCAAGCGCAAGGGCAAATGGGCCGAATGGGTGCGTTCGGAACTGGACAGCATGTCGCCACCAGAATTTGCCAACATGGTGCGCAGTGAAGTCAACCGCCTGATGGCCGCGAAGTAGGAGCAGCCAGCGCATCCATGTGCCAGTGAACTCCAGGCTGTTTACTTGGGTAAGTCCAACGTGCCGCGATCAACAAAACGCATCGTGCCAAACAACCCACCGGCCAGTTTGCCGCGCAGCACATAGGGCAGGTTGTTCAGGCTCTGGGTCTGGCTCAGGCCCAGGGTCTGGCGCAACACCGAAAACGCCGAAACGCTGACGGGCACCATCAGTACGGTCTCGGAAAAACGTGGGATGGATCCCTGTTGATCGCTGACCCCGGAGGCCAGCGGCCGGCCATTGACCTCCAGATCCAGGGCCACGCCGTTGTAGTCGATCGCCGTTTCGTTGGGGTTCTGCACCCGCAGCTTGACGGCAAAGCGCACTTCCAGGTCCTGGCTTTGCAGGGGTTCGATCCCGACCACATTGATGTTGACCGGGTCGCGATTGGGAAACAGGGCGCAGGCACTCAGGCTGAGCAATATCAGGGACAGGGTCAGGCCGATCAATCTGCGCATAAGGGTTCCTATTTCGTCGGGTCCGGGTCCTGCATCACTTTGAGGGTCGAGGCTTCCGGATCAAATTCATCTTCTTCCAGTTCCATGAACTCTTCAGGCAGGAAGATGTTCAGCAGGATCGCACAGAATGCACCAACGGTAATCGGCGACTCGAAGATGTTATGCAAGGCCTTGGGCAGTTCGCGCAGCACTTCCGGTACCGCCGCCACGCCCAGGCCCATCCCCAGGGAAATGGCCACGATCAGCACATTGCGCCGATGCAGTCCGGCCTCGGCGAGGATCTTGATCCCGGCCACGGCTACGGTGCCAAACATAATCAGGGTCGCGCCACCCAATACCGGCTTGGGCATCAGTTGCAGCACCGCGCCAATCATCGGGAACAGGCCGAGCAACACCAGCAGGCCGGCGATGAAATACGCCACGTAGCGGCTGGCCACGCCGGTCAACTGGATCACGCCGTTGTTCTGGGCGAAGGTCACCATCGGCAGGCTATTGAAGGTGGCTGCCATCACGGAGTTCAGGCCATCAGCCAGCAGGCCGGACTTGATGCGCTTGATGTACAGCGGGCCTTTGACCGGTTGTTGGGAAATCATCGAGTTGGCTGTCAGATCACCGGCTGCTTCCAGCGGGGAAATCAGGAAGATCACTGCCACTGGGATAAACGCTACCCAGTCAAACGAGAAACCATACTTGAACGGCACCGGCACGCTGACCAGCGGCACCTGGGGCAACGCCGCCAGGTCGACCCGTCCCAGCCACCAGGCCACGATAAAACCCAGGGTCAGGCCGATGACAATCGAGCCCAGGCGCAGGAACGGGTTATTGAAGCGGTTGAGCACCACGATGGTCAGCAACACCAGGGCGGCCAGCCCCATATTGCTGGCTGCGCCCAAGTCGGCGGCGCCGTAGCCGCCGGCCATGTCGGTGACGGCGACCTTGATCAGCGACAGGCCCATCAAGGTGATGATGGTGCCGGTGACCACCGGGGTAATCAGCTTGCGCAGCTTGCCGATGAACTGACTGAGCACCACTTCGATAAACGCCGCAAAGAAACAAATGCCGAAGATCGTCGAGAGGATTTCATCAGTGCCGCCGCCCCGCGCCTTGACCATGAATCCGGCACTGAGAATCACACTGATAAAAGAAAAGCTGGTGCCTTGCAGGCACAGCAAGCCCGAGCCCACCGGGCCAAAGCGCCGCGCCTGGACAAAGGTGCCCAGGCCGGAGACGAACAGCGCCATGCTGACCAGGTAGGGCACTTCGCTTTCCAGGCCCAATACACCCCCGACGATCAGGGTTGGGGTAATGATCCCGACAAAGCTGGCGAGCACATGCTGCAGGGCGGCAAACATCGCCGCGGTGAAGTGCGGACGGTCTTCCAGACCATAGATCAGGTCCGATTTGTAACGTGGCTGAGGGGCTTGAGCGTCAGACAAAATACGTGCTCGGGTCAGAAAATGGAGGCGCAGGATGCCAGAAAGCGCCCGCTGTCAAAAGTGTGAAAATATATTTCTCCGATCCATGCAAAAAGCCTCAAGCCGGCCGATACCTCTTATAGGCCCACACAACCCTTATAACAGTGGCGCCGAACAGTCATCTAAGCGCGTTGACGCTAAGTGATCGTATCGCGGCAAGGACGCTCGCAGTCATCCCTCTTTGAGAGCTTTCCTATGTCCCTCCGTAATTTGAACATCGCACCTCGGGCGTTTCTCGGTTTTGCGTTTATTGCGTTGTTAGTGATTGTTCTGGGGGTGTTTGCCGTCAACCGTATGACGCTGATCCGCCAGGCCTCGCTGGACATGGGGGCCAACCAGTTGCCCAGTGTCGGTTACCTGGCCAACATGACCGAGAATGTGTTGCGCCTGCGCATTCTGTCGTTCCGTGTCCTGGTCAATCGCGACCCCGCCGCCCTGCAAGAAGCCCAAGTGCGCATCGGGGTCCTGGTCGACAAGGCCCGGCAGGCCCAGGCGGGATATGCCGCGATGCCGGCAGGTGCCGAAGAAGCTGCGTTGTACAAGACCTTTGCGGCCACGCTGGACAACTACCTGAAAGCCCAGGCCGAAATGCTTGCGTTATCCCAGCAGAACAAGGTCGAGGACATGCGTGCCCTGATCAACAGCCGGATCAAGGACGGCACGGATCAGATGGGCGAACAGCTCAATAAGCTGATTGCAATCAATGCCGCCGATGCCAGGCAGGCCGGTGAAGACGCCGGTCGCAGCTATAACGATGCGATCAGTGGGATAGTCGTGGTGTCGGTGGTCGCGGCGCTGATGACCGTATTGCTCGCCTGGCTGCTGACGCGCAGCATTGTCACGCCGCTGCGCAAGGCCGTGGCGGCCGCGCAAACCATCTCCAGTGGCGATCTGAGCAAGGTCATCGAGGACGACGGCAAGGACGAGCCCGCCCGCCTGATCGGCGCCCTGGCGACCATGCAGGGCAACTTGCGCCAGACCATCCAGCACATCGCCGGTTCAGCCACGCAACTGGCATCGGCCGCCGAAGAACTCAGTGCGGTAACCGAAGAAGCCTCCAAGGGCTTGCAGCAGCAGAACAATGAAATCGACCAGGCCGCCACGGCGGTCAATGAAATGACCGCCGCCGTAGAAGAGGTGGCGCGCAACGCGGTGTCCACCTCCGAGGCTTCGGCCCAGTCGAACCAGGCCGCGCGGGAAGGGCGCGACCGGGTGGTGGAGACCGTGGAGGCGATCCAGACCATGACCCAGGACGTGCAGAACACCTCGGTGCTGATCGAAGGCCTGGCCACCCAGGGGCGTGATATCGGCAAGGTGCTGGACGTGATTCGGGCGATTGCCGAGCAAACCAACCTGCTGGCCCTCAACGCGGCGATCGAAGCCGCTCGTGCGGGTGAAGCCGGGCGCGGGTTTGCCGTGGTAGCCGATGAAGTACGCGCCCTGGCTCATCGCACCCAGCAGTCGACCCAGGAGATCGAGAAAATGGTGGCCGGGATCCAGAACGGCACCGGGGACGCGGTGCAGTCCATGCAACAGAGCAACCAGCGCACTCAAAGCACTCTGGAAATGGCCCGCGCTGCCGGTGTGGCGCTGGAGCAGATCACCCAGTCCATCAGCCTGATCAACGAACGCAACCTGGTGATTGCCAGTGCATCCGAAGAGCAGGCCCAGGTATCCCGCGAGGTGGACCGTAACCTGGTGAACATCCGCGACCTGGCCACCCAGTCAGCGGCCGGAGCCAACCAGACCAGCGCCGCCAGTCATGAACTGTCGCGCCTGGCGGTGGACTTGAATGGGATGGTCGCGCGCTTCGTGATCTGATCACATCACGGGTATGGGAGCTGTATTGGGCAAGCGGCGGCGTCCCTAGGGGTTATCCAGGTCATGCCCCAACGACTGGATAAACAACGAAAACAACTCCGGCTGCGACGAGATATCCAGCTTGGCGTACAGGTGCCGCCGATGCACCTTGACCGTGTCCGGCGAGATACTCAGGCGTTCGGCCATGGCCTTGGACGAAAACCCGCGTAATACCAGGCGGGCGATTTCCAGTTCGCGCTCTGACAGCACGCCACTGCCAAAATGACTCAACGCATCGCGTATCTGGCTGGCCATGGCTTCGCCCGCCGGTGCGCGTTGGGTGCTTTGCTGCCAATGCTGCTGCATCAACGGCAGCACCCACGCCGCCAATAGCGTCAGCAGCCCGGTTTCAGTCGCGGTAAATACCCGCTGCATGCCCAATGACAACGACAAGGTGCCCACCCCGGGCAGTTGCAGGATGAATTGCACTTCATCCTCCAGCACGTTGTCGTGGAAGTAATTGAGGAAGTATTCACTCTGGCGGAAATGGTCTGGCGCCACTTCTTCCAGGCGATACACGCCACTGGCATACCCTTCGCGGCAGGCCTGGAAGAACGGGTCGAGCAAGTACAAGCCATTGAGGTACACCAGCATCGACGCCGGTTTGCTGGTCGGCTGCGCGTCGTACTCTTCCAGCGCCTGGGGTGGGCCGTCCACCGGGTAGAAGATCGCCAGCGCGTTATCGAAGGCCAGGTTCTGGTGCAGCAACAGCACTAACTGCTTCCAGAAGCGCTCGGTGCCAATTTGCGACACCGTACGGCCCAGGCCCGCATGCATGCCGATTTCCCGAAACAGGCTCATGTGAAGGGTTCCGATGGCTGAAAGATTGGCCAAGGGTTCGGTTTTTACCTGGCCCCGTCAAGGGGAGTACTCCAATAGGGGAATTGGCCGGCGCAGTGGCAACACCTACATTCCCTGTAGGAGCGAGCTTGCTCGCGAAAAACCTGAGCGCGCTGCGGTTACCCAGTCAGCACGCGTTTGCGTTGACGTCTTTCGCGAGCAAGCTCGCTCCTACAATAAAAAAATTGATCGCCCCTACTTTTTCGTTTCTGCCTCAAACCAAGAATAAACAAGAGGATAACGATATGAGCACAACCCTCGCGCCCGACGGCGTGCTGAAACCTACCTTGAGTGTGTTCGATGTGGTGGCCATTACCGTTTCGGCGGTGACTCCGGCCAGTTCCGTGTTTGTTATCGCCCCGTTTGCAATCCAGCAAGCCGGGAGCGGTGTGTTCCTGGCGTTTGTGATGGCCGGGTTGCTGGCGCTGATGTTCGCCTTTTGCTACGCCGAACTGGGGCGCGCCCATAACAGTGCAGGTGGCGAGTACGTGTACGCCAAGCGCGTGTTTGGCGGCATGGCCGGCTACGCGACCTTCCTCACGGTGCTGGTGATGCTGCTGTTTATCCCGCCGGTCCTGGCCACCGGCGCGGCGACTTACCTCAATAACGCCTTGGGTACGAAGTTCGACTCACAAACCGTGGCCCTGGTGATTGTGGTGTGCAGCTACGCCCTGGGTATTCTCAACATCAAGCTCAATGCATGGATTACCGGCACCTGCCTGCTGTTGGAAGTGGCGGCCTTGCTGGTGATTGTGTTTATCGGTTTCGGTAACCCGGTGCAGCCCGCCAGCGTGCTGTTCCAGCCGCAGATCGTCGAAAACGGCGTGCTGCACCTCGCGCCCTGGGCCCTGGTGATCGGCGCTGTCGGCATCGGCCTGTTCTCGTTCAACGGCTATGGCCCGGCAGTGTTGTTGGCCGAGGACATGAAATGCGGCGGCAAGGGCGTGCACAAGGCTGTGCTGTGGTCCCTGGGCCTGGTGGTGGTGATCGAGTTGGTGCCAATCACCGCGCTGTTGATCGGCGCTCCCTCGCTCAGTGAGATGATTAGCAGCCCGGACCCCATCGGCTATCTGCTGACCAGCCATGGCAACGAAACCCTGTCGCGGCTGGTCAGCGCCGGGATCTTCCTCTCGGTGTTCAATGCGATTGTCGCCATCGTGATCCAGATCGGCCGGGTCGTGTTCAGCAGCGGCCGCGATGCGCTGTGGACACCGACCATCAACAAACTCTTCACCCGTATCCACCCGCGCTGGGATTCGCCATGGTTGGCCACGCTGTTCCTGGCAGTCCCTTCGGCGCTGCTCAGTTTCAGCTCCAACCTGGCCGACCTGACGTCCTTCAGTGTGTTGCTGATCATGCTGGTGTACCTGATCGTCGCCTTGAGCGCGCTGATGAGCCGGGTGCTGTTGCGCGACCGCGAGCATCCGTACCGCATGCCCCTGTGGCCGGTGCCGGCATTGCTGGCCGTGGCCGGCGCGGGTTATCTGTTGCTCACCTTGTTTATCGCAGCATCCATGCGCGACATCATGATTATCATCGGCCTGCTGGCGTTGTCGGTGGTCCTGTATTGCATCAGCGGCCGGTCGAGTCCGGCGTTTCAGAAACTGTAAGGAGTGGTTATGCGCGCACGTCAATTGGGCATTACGTTGGGGCTGGGGATACCCGGCGAATTGAATGCGATTACCGATGTCCCTGGGGTTCGGGTCGGTCACAGCACGGTCAAGGCGCAGATCGATGGCAAGCAGGTGCGCACCGGGGTCACGCTGATCCAGCCGCGGGCCGGTGCTGCGCGCCTGCAGCCGTGTTTTGCCGGGTATCACGTGCTCAATGGCAACGGCGACGCCACCGGCCTTGAGTGGATCGGCGAAGCCGGGCTGTTGACCACGCCCCTGGCGATCACCAATACCCACAGTATCGGTATTGTGCGCGACACCTTGATCGCCCTGGAGCGCGACAGCCTGGCTGACCCGGCGGTGTACTGGTGCATGCCGGTGGTGATGGAAACCTATGACGGCCTGCTCAACGATATCTGGGGCCAGCACATCGGCCCGGAGCATGTGCTCCAGGCCATGGCCAATGCAGAATCGGGCCCGGTGCAGGAAGGCGCCGTGGGTGGCGGCACTGGGATGATTTGCCATGAGTTCAAGGGCGGCATTGGCAGCGCCTCGCGCAAGTTGCCAGGGGAGCAGGGCGGCTGGACCGTTGGCGTGCTGGTGCAGGCCAACCACGGCAAGCGCCAGGAACTACGGGTCGATGGCTATCCGGTGGGGCGACACTTGATGGAAATTGCCTCGCCATTTGCCAATCGTGGCACCCCGGGCATGGGCTCCATCGTGGTGATTATCGCTACCGACGCACCGTTATTGCCCCACCAGTGCCAGCGCCTGGCGCAACGCGCCTCCATCGGTATCGCGCGCACCGGCGGCGGCACCGAGGATTCCAGTGGCGATCTGTTCCTGGCGTTTGCCACCGGCAACCAGGACCTGCCGGCGGCAGATTACGGGCGCAAGGATTTACCGCTCAGCACGGCACTGAACATGGTCAATAACGATCATATTTCGCCGTTGTTCAGTGCTGCGGCGGAGGCGGTGGAAGAAGCCATCATCAACGCGATCCTCGCAGGGGAGGACATGACCACTGCCGAAGGTGTTCTGGTGCCGGGTTTGGATGGGCAGACGTTGCTCGAAGCGCTGCACCAGACCGGTTGGCAACGACCTTGAAATCGCCAGCGAATCATCGACGTATTAGCAAGCTGTCAATAATAATAAAACAATGGCCGTTTAATATTTACAATGACACGGTGGCACTTTAAAAGTGCACCCCACTCAATATATTGGATCCATTCAATATTGAAATGTGACCTGTCTGGCATTTAACTGTTTAGCATTATTTAATATTTAAATAGCCGGACTTGCGTCGCGCTGCTCATTACGCAGGATAGAAAGACGTATTTCCCAATGTTTGCAGGCATTATTCGTTCTGCGCACTTTCCTGGCAAAAAAAGTGCTGGACGTCTGATTTCAAATTGTGTCAGTTTTCTTTCGCCTTCATAAGAGGCGAGTGATAGGACGCTCTCGCCGGAGAGCGTCGCTATCGGACAAAAACTGTTCCACTTGCAAACAAGGAAGTACGTTTATGTCGAAAGTAAAAGACAAAGCTATTGTCTCGGCAGCTCAAGCAAGTAGTGCCTATTCACAGATCGATAGCTTTAGCCATTTGTATGACCGTGGCGGCAATCTCACGGTCAATGGCAAACCGTCGTTCTCTGTCGACCAGGCAGCGGACCATTTGCTGCGCGAAAACGCGGCCTACCGGGACGTTGACGGCAACGGCAGGATCGATCTTACCTACACCTTCCTGACTTCGGCCTCCTCGGCGACCATGAACAAGCATGGTATCTCCGGGTTCAGCCAGTTCAGCAACCTGCAAAAAGGCCAGGCCGTGCTGGCCATGCAATCCTGGGCTGATGTGGCCAATGTCACCTTCACCGAGAAAGCCTCGGGCGGCGACTTCCACATGACCTTCGGCAACTACAGCGCGGGCCAGGATGGCGCCGCGGCTTTTGCCTATCTGCCGGGCACCAATGAGAAGTACAACACCAGTGGCACGGATGGCACTTCCTGGTACCTGATCAACCGAGGCTACACCGATAACATCAACCCTGGCCTGAACAACTACGGACGCCAGACCCTGACTCACGAAATCGGCCACACCCTGGGCCTGGATCACCCTGGCGACTACAACGCCGGGACCGGCAACCCGTCTTACAAAGACGCGGACTACGGCCAGGACACCCGTGGCTACAGCGTCATGAGCTACTGGAGTGAGTTCAACACCAACCAGAACTTCACCAAGGGTGGGGTAGAGGCCTATGCCTCCGGCCCGCTGATCGACGATATTGCGGCGATCCAGAAGCTCTACGGTGCCAACTACAACACCCGTGCCGGTGATACCACCTACGGGTTCAACTCCAACACCGGGCGCGATCACCTCAGTGCCACGTCCAATGCCGACAAGCTGGTGTTCTCGGTGTGGGACGGCGGTGGCAATGACACCCTGGACTTCTCCGGCTTTACCCAGAACCAGAAAATCAACCTCAACGAGACCTCGTTCTCTGACGTGGGCGGCCTGGTGGGTAACGTGTCGATCGCCCAGGGCGTGACCGTGGAAAACGCCTTCGGTGGCTCGGGCAACGACCTGCTGATCGGTAATGCGGCGGCCAACACCCTCAAGGGTGGTGCCGGCAATGACCTGATCTACGGTGGCGGCGGTGCTGACAAACTGTGGGGCGGTGCGGGTTCGGACACCTTTGTGTTCGGTGCCAGTTCCGATTCCAAGCCAGGTGCAGCGGATCAGATCCTCGACTTCACCTCGGGTTCGGATAAGATCGACCTGACCGGTATCACCCAGGGGAGCGGTCTGAATTTCGTCAACGCCTTCACAGGCAGCGCCGGTGATGCCGTGCTGACCTACGCCTCGGGTACCAACCTGGGCACGTTGGCGGTGGACTTCTCTGGGCACGGTGTGGCGGACTTCCTCGTCACCACCGTGGGCCAGGCGGCCTACAGCGACATCGTGGCTTGATCAAGGCTTAACGAAGGGCGGCGCCCTGGCGCTGCTCTTTGCTTGCAACAACCCCGTGAACGGGTAATGGTGATGACTATTTTTCGCAACGCAATCGCCTGGTTGATCCCGGCATTGCTGGTGTCGGCAGGAGCCCACGCAATGGCAAGCAGTCTTGTTTTACCCAGCACCACGCAACTGGCCGGCCATTGGCAGCTGCGACAGCAGGAGCAGGTCTGCGAGCTGGATCTGATTGCCCAGCCCAACGGCCTCAAAGGGGATGTGCAGTGTGCGCAACAGTGGCTGGGAGAAAAACCCCAGACATGGCTGCCCACGCCAGATGGAATACTGCTGATAAATGCCGAGGGGACGGGTATTGCCCATTTGAGCCGGCAGAAAGACGGTGAATATACGGTGACTTCCAAGTCCGGACTCGCCTTGATATTGCAGCGCACACAATAATTGAACAAATGGTTATATCGTTATAACCACTGACCGCAGAGTCATTTATTGAAAGTGACAGTCGTCTATCTGTCATTTTTGATGAACTAAGCATAATTGAAGTAGTTGCCTGCCCCATTATGGCGCGCCGGGCAAACTGCTGTGTGTATTTCAGCCCCGGGGAAGATCAAGCAACATGGCGAAGACCACTCCTGCCGCACCCTTGTTTAAGGCCCTTGGCGCTTATAAAAGTATCCTGATCAGCGTCGGCTGTTTTACGGCGTTGATTAACCTGCTGATGCTGGTGCCGTCCATTTATATGTTGCAAGTCTATGACCGGGTACTGTCATCACAGAACGAAACCACCCTGGTCATGCTGACCCTGATGGTGGTGGGCTTCTTTGCCTTTATCGGCACCCTGGAAGTGGTGCGCAGCTTTATCGTGATCCGCATCGGCAGCCAGTTGGAGCGACGGTTCAACCTGCAGGTGTACAAGGCTGCTTTCGAGCGCAACCTGCAACGTGGCGAAGGCCACGCCGGGCAATCCCTGGGGGATTTGACCCATATTCGCCAGTTCCTCACGGGGCCTGCGCTGTTTGCCTTCTTTGATGCGCCGTGGTTCCCCATCTACTTGCTGGTGATCTTCCTGTTCAACGTGTGGCTCGGGGTGTTGGCCACGGCGGGCGCAGTGTTGTTGATCGCTTTGGCTTGCCTCAATGAATACCTGACCAAAAAACCGTTGCGCGAAGCCAGCGGTTATTCCCAGCAGTCCACCCAATTGGCCACCAGTCACTTGCACAATGCCGAGACCATCCAGGCCATGGGCATGCTTGGGGCGTTGCGCAGCCGTTGGTTCCAGGTGCATTCACGGTTCCTCGGCTTGCAGAACCAGGCCAGCGACACCGGTTCGGTGATCAGCTCCCTGAGCAAATCCCTGCGCCTGCTCCTGCAATCTTTGGTGTTGGGGCTCGGTGCCTTGTTGGTGATCAAGGGCCAGATGACCGCCGGGATGATGATCGCCGGGACCATTCTGATGGGCCGAGTGCTCAGCCCGATCGACCAGTTGATCGCGGTGTGGAAGCAATGGAGCTCGGCCAAGCTGGCCTACCAGCGCCTGGATGAGCTGTTGCAGGAGTTCCCGCCCGGGGCGCAGGCCATGGCATTGCCGGCGCCCAAGGGGCAGGTGAGTTTCGAGCAGGTTAGTGCCGGGCCTCCGGGGCGGCGGGTGGCGACCTTGCATCAGGTCAGTTTCAACCTGGCGGCCGGCGAAGTCCTGGGTGTGCTGGGGGCCTCCGGCTCCGGCAAGTCGACCCTGGCGCGGGTGCTGGTGGGCGTATGGCCGACCCTGGCTGGCACGGTGCGCCTGGACGGCGCCGACATTCATCGCTGGGACCGCGACGACCTCGGTCCGCACGTCGGTTACTTGCCCCAGGACATCGAACTGTTCAGCGGCAGCATCGCCGATAACATCGCACGCTTTCGCCAGGCTGACCCCGAGCAGGTGGTGCAGGCTGCCCAGCAAGCCGGTGTGCATGACTTGATCCTGCGCTTGCCCCAGGGCTACGACACGGTCTTGGGCGACGACGGCAGCGGCCTGTCCGGCGGGCAGAAACAACGGGTGGCCCTGGCCCGCGCCCTGTATGGCGGGCCGCGCCTGATCGTGCTCGACGAACCCAACTCCAACCTCGATACCGTGGGCGAGGCCGCTTTGGCCAGCGCCATCATGCAGATGAAAGCCCAGGGCAGCAGCGTGATCCTGGTGACCCACCGCTCTTCGGCGCTGGCCCAGGCCGACAAACTGCTGGTGCTCAACGAGGGCCGACTGCAAGCGTTCGGCCCCAGCCAGGAGGTGCTGCGAGCGCTGTCCGGGCAACCGGAACAACCCCGTGAAAAGGCCGGCGTCAGCCTCAACCGTCAATACCCTGCGGCAAGGAATCCAGGCCAATGAGCACCGATAACAGCCTGCCAAACGAACAGATCTTTCCCGAGCGCGATGCGCGTTTTTTCTCCCGCCTGGGCTGGCTGATGACGGTGGTCGGTGCCGGCGGGTTCTTCCTCTGGGCCAGCCTGGCGCCCCTGGACCAAGGCATTCCTGTGCAGGGTACGGTGGTGGTGTCCGGCAAACGCAAGGCCGTGCAAACCCTGAGCCCAGGCGTGGTCAGCCGGATCCTGGTGCGCGAAGGCGAGGTGGTCAAGCAAGGCCAGCCGTTGTTTCGCCTCGACCAGACCCAAAGCCAGGCCGACGTGCATTCCCTGCAAGCCCAGTACCGCATGGCTTGGGCCAGTGTTGCCCGCTGGCAGAGCGAGCGCGACAGCTTGCCTTCGGTGATGTTTCCCGCCGAACTGAGCGCTAGCCCCGATCCTGCGCTGGCCTTGGTGCTGGAGGGCCAGCGCCAGTTGTTCAGCAGCCGGCGTGAGGCCTTTGCCCGCGAACAGGCCGGGATCCGCGCCAGTATCGAAGGCGCCAGCGCCCAGCTCAATGGTATGCGCCGTGCGCGCACGGACTTGAACGCCCAGGCGCAATCGCTGCGTGACCAACTGAGCAACCTGCAACCGTTGGCCGACAATGGCTACATCCCGCGCAACCGCTTGCTGGAGTACCAGCGCCAACTGTCCCAGGTGCAGCAGGACCTGGCGCAGAACACCGGTGAAAGCGGGCGTATCGAGCAAGGCATTCTCGAATCACGCCTCAAGTTGCAGCAGCACAGCGAGGAGTATCAAAAGGAAGTCCGCAGCCAGTTGGCCGACGCGCAACTGCGCAGCCTGACCCTGGAGCAACAACTGACATCGGCCGGTTTCGACCTGCAACACAGTGAAATCAACGCCCCAGCCGATGGCATTGCCGTCAACCTCGGCGTACACACCGAAGGTGCCGTGGTGCGGGCCGGGGAAACCCTGCTGGAAATCGTGCCCCAGGGCACGCGCCTGGAAGTGGAGGGGCGCCTGCCGGTGAACCTGGTGGACAAGGTCGGCACTCATCTGCCGGTGGACATTCTGTTCACCGCTTTCAACCAGAGCCGTACGCCACGGGTGCCGGGGGAAGTGAGCCTGATCTCTGCCGACCAGATGCTCGACGAAAAGACCGGGGCGCCGTATTACGTGCTGCGCACCACAGTCAGCGACGACGCCCTGGAAAAACTCCACGGCCTGGTGATCAAGCCCGGCATGCCCGCCGAGATGTTTGTGCGTACCGGCGAGCGTTCGTTGCTCAATTATTTGTTCAAGCCGCTGCTCGATCGTGCCGGCTCGGCGTTGACCGAGGAATGAGCATGAAACCAGTGTTCATCGCCTTGCTGCTCGCGTGCAGCAGCGCCCAGGCCGCCATGGGACCGTTTGATGTGTATGAGCAGGCCCTGCGTAATGATCCGGTATTCCTCGGCGCGATCAAGGAGCGTGACGCCGGCCTGGAAAACCGCACCATCGGCCGCGCCGGCCTGCTGCCCCGGCTGTCCTACAACTACAACAAGGGCCGCAACAACTCCCAGGCCAACCTGCCCGATGGCCGTGGTGGTCATTATCACGACGACCGCAACTACAACAGCTTCGGCTCGACCTTCACCCTGCAACAGCCGCTGTTCGACTACGAAGCCTATGCCAACTACCGCAAGGGCGTGGCCCAGGCGCTGTTTGCCGACGAGAGTTTCCGCGACAAGAGCCAGGCGCTGTTGGTGCGGGTACTGACCTATTACACCCAGGCCCTGTTCGCCCAGGACCAGATCGAGATTGCCCGGGCCAAGAAGAAGGCGTTCGAGCAGCAGTTCCAGCAGAACCAGCACCTGTTCCAGCAAGGCGAAGGCACGCGCACCGACATCCTGGAGGCGGAGTCGCGTTATGAGCTGGCCACCGCCGAAGAGATCCAGGCCCTGGATGAGCAGGATGCATCGCTGCGCGAATTGGGGGCATTGCTCGGCGTGCACAGCGTCGATATCGCCGACCTGGCACCGTTGAACCAGGACTTTGCCGCCTTCACCCTGACACCTGCCAACTACGACAGTTGGCATGAGCTGGCAATCACCAACAACCCGACACTGGCCTCCCAGCGCCAGGCCGTGGAAGTGGCGCGTTATGAAGTGGAGCGCAACCGTGCCGGGCACCTGCCACGGGTGACAGCCTACGCCAGCTCGCGCCAGCAAGAGTCCGACAGCAGTAACACCTACAACCAGCGCTACGACACCAACACCATCGGCATTGAAGTCAGCATGCCGCTGTATGCCGGTGGCGGCATCTCGGCGTCCACTCGCCAGGCTGCCCGCTCCATGGAACAGGCCGAGTACGAATTGGAGGGCAAGACCCGCGAAACGCTGATCGAATTGCGCCGCCAGTTCAGCGCCTGCCTGTCCGGTGTGAGCAAGCTGCGCGCCTATCAAAAGGCCCTGGCCTCCGCCGAAGCGCTGGTGGTGTCGACCCAGCAAAGCATCCTTGGCGGCGAGCGCGTCAACCTCGATGCCCTCAACGCCGAACAGCAGCTGTACAGCACCCGTCGCGACCTGGCCCAGGCCCGTTACGACTACCTGATGGCCTGGACCAAATTGCATTACTACGCGGGCAGCCTGCGCGACACCGACCTGGCCAAGGTCGACGAAGCCTTCGGCCCAGCCCAACGCTGACCCTGTAGGGGCCGGTAAGCCGGTGCCTACTGGGGGTAACAAACACAATAAAAAGAGGAAGGTCACCGTGAACGTAAAGCAACGAGGCTATCACTGCGTGATGCTGTGTGGGCTGGCCAGCCTGGGGACCGCCCAGGCCGCCCCCTATGTGGAAACCGGTAAGTTGGGCGACCCCGCCAGTTGGCGTTCGGCCGAGTTCCAGCGGGACTGGGGCCTGGGGCGTATGCAGGCCGATCAAGCCTATGCCGCGGGAATCAGCGGTGCCGGGGTCAAGATCGGTGCGCTGGACTCGGGCTTCGATGCCAGCCATCCGGAGGCTTCCCCGGAGCGCTTTCGCCCAGTGACCGCCAGCGGTACTTATGTAGATGGCAGCCCGTTCTCCACCACTGGCGCACTGAACCCCAACAACGACTCCCACGGCACCCACGTCACCGGCACCATGGGCGCGGCCCGTGACGGCAACGGCATGCATGGCGTGGCCTACAACGCGCAGATCTATGTGGGCAATACCAACGCCAACGACAGCTTCCTGTTTGGCCCAACACCCGACCCCAAATATTTCAAGGCGGTGTACAGCGCCATGGTCGACTCCGGAGTGCGGGCGATCAACAACAGTTGGGGCAGCCAACCCAAGGATGTCAGCTATCAGACCCTGGCCGGTCTGCACGCCGCCTACGCGCAACACTTCAACCAGGGCACGTGGCTGGATGCCGCCGCCGATGTGGCCCGGGCCGGGGTGATCAATGTGTTCAGCGCCGGTAACAGCGGCTATGCCAACGCCAGCGTGCGTTCGGCCTTGCCATACTTTGAACCGGAGTTGGAAGGCCACTGGCTGGCGGTGTCGGGGTTGGACCAGGCGAACAACCAGAAATATAACCAGTGTGGCATTGCAAAGTACTGGTGCATTTCCACCCCCGGCGCAAAGATCGACAGCACCATTCCCGGCGGTGGTTACGCCGTGAAATCCGGCACCTCTATGTCGGCGCCCCATGCCACGGGCGCCTTGGCGCTGGTGATGGAGCGCTACCCGTACCTGAACAATGAACAGGCCCTGCAAGTGCTGCTGACCACTGCCACGCAACTGGATGGTTCCGTGACCGAGGCGCCAACCACCAAGGTCGGCTGGGGCGTGCCGGACCTGGATCGGGCGATGCACGGGCCAGGGCAGTTGCTTGGGGCGATGGACGTCAATCTGGCGGCCGGGCAGGGCGATGTATGGAGCAATGGCATCTCGGACAAGGCGCTGCTGCAGCGTCAGGCCGAAGACAGCGCCGAGCACCTGGCATGGCAGCAGACCTTGAAGGACAGGGGCTGGGAAAATGGCCTGGGTGCCAATGCCAGCCAGCAGGAACAGACCGACTATGCCGTGGGCATGGCCCGCGATGCGGCGGCTTCCCTGCGTGTCTATCAAGGCAGCCTGATCAAGTCCGGCGCCGGGAGCCTGGTGCTCAGCGGTGACAGCACTTATCGCGGCCCGACCACAGTCAATGCCGGCGTGTTGAAGGTCGATGGTTCTCTGGTCTCGCAGGTCACGGTCAACAAGGGTGGCACCCTTGGCGGTGCCGGGCGCGTCGGTGCGCTGCTCGCCAACAGCGGCGCTACGGTGGCGCCGGGCAACTCCATCGGTACCTTGAACGTGGCCGGGGATGTGCGTTTCGAAGCAGGCTCCACCTATGCCGTGGAGCTGTCGGACAGCAGCAGTGACCGGATCGTCGCGGGCGGCCAGGCCACCCTCAATGGCGGCACAGTGACCCTGGCCCTGGAAAACAGCCCGACCCTGCTCAGCCAGCCCCAGGCGCAAAGCCTGATCGGCCGCCAGTACACCATCTTGCAGGCGGCAGGCGGGATTACCGGCAGTTTTGGTGAGGTCTTGCCCAACTACCTGTTCCTGGGGGGCAACCTCGATTACGCGGCCAACGGTGTGCAACTGGCGATTGCCCGCAATGACGCGAGCTTTGCCAGCGTCGCAGCGACGCGCAACCAGCGCGCCGTGGCCGCCGCTGCCGAGCAGTTGGGGGCCGGCAACCCGGTGTATGAAAGCGTGCTGAGTGCCGACTCTACGGTGGTTGCCCGCCAGGCCTTCCAGCAGTTGTCCGGTGAAATCTACCCGGCGGTTGGCGCGATGTTGATCAATGACAGCCGCCATGTGCGCGATGCGGTCGGTGAGCGCCTGCGCCATGTGCCGGCCACGGGCGAAAGCAACCTCTGGATCAAGGCCCTCGGTGCCTGGGGCAAGGCCGACAGCCGCAGCGAATATGCCGGTTACACCCGTTCGATCGGCGGGATGTTGCTCGGGGTTGATGGCCAGTTGGACGAACAGACCCGCGTGGGCGTGATGGCGGGTTATAGCGACAGCTCGCTGAACATGGGCGATGGCACGCACTCGTCGGCCGATGTCGACAGTTATCACCTGGGTACTTATGCCGGGCGCGAGCTGGGTAACTGGCGCCTCAGTGCAGGCGGCGCCTACAGCTGGCATCGCGGTGATGTGCAGCGCGACCTGCAATACGGCGACGTCAGCGGCAAACAAAAGGCCAAGTTGGATGCGCGCAGCCTCCAGGTATTCACCGAAGCGGCCTACCGCTTGAACCTGCAAGCGCTGGCCCTGGAGCCGTTTGCCAACCTGGCCTATGTGCACCTGGACAGCGAACGTTTCCATGAAAAAGGTGATGGCGCAGCCCTGCAACGCGGCGGTGATCGCCGTGACGCGACCCTCGGCACCCTAGGCCTGCGTGCCCTCAAAACCCTGGCGCTCAATGACCAGCAGCAACTGGAGCTTTCCGCTTCCCTGGGCTGGCAGCACAGCCTGTCGCCGGTGGAATCCGAGGAGCACCTGGCCTTTGTTGCCGGCGGTCCATCGTTCGCCGTGCGCAGTACACCGTTGCAACGCGACGCCGCACTGGTGGGGTTGAAGGCCAGCCTGGCGTTGAACGCGGCGACGCGGATCAACCTCGACTACAGCGGCCAATTGGCTTCCAGGGAGAAGAACCAAGGCGTGGGCTTGAGCCTCGATTGGCAGTTCTGAATCGGCTCCAACAAAAAGAACAACAAACGCAACAAAACTAAGGAAGGTCACCGTGAACGTAAAACAACGAGGGTTTCACTCCGCCATCCCAACAGGCCCGGGCTACCCGCTCAAGGCCCTGAGCTGCGTGCCATACGGCGCGTTGCTGTGTTGCCTGGCCAGCCTGGGTACCGCCCAGGCCGCACCCTACGTGGAAACCGGCAAGCTGGGGGATGCCGCCAGTTGGCGCAGCAGTGAGTTCAAGGCTGATTGGGGCCTGGGCGCGGTCAACGCCGATGTGGCCTATGCCGCCGGCTATAGCGGCAAGGGCGTGAAGCTGGGGATTTTCGACCAGCCGGTGTATGCCCAGCACCCGGAGTTTTCCAGCCCTGGCAAGGTGCAGGTGCTGGTCACCGAAGGCATCCGCCAATACACCGACCCGTATATCCCGGTGAAGGCCGGTGACGCGTTCCGCTACGACGGCACGCCGTCCCTGGGCTCCAACGGCAAGCTGGGTGACCACGGCACCCATGTCGGCGGTATTGCTGCCGGTGACCGTAACGGTGGGCCGATGCATGGCGTGGCGTACAACGCGCAGATCCTCAGCGCCGAGAACGGCGACCCAGGGCCCGAAGACGGGATCATCCTGGGCAACGACGGTGCGGTGTACCAGGCCGGCTGGGACAGCCTGGTGGCCCATGGCGCGCGCATCATCAACAACAGTTGGGGCATCGGCATCGGTGATCAATTTGCCAAGGGCGGCAAGGATCCAGCGTTCCCTCATTTCAGCCTCAGCGATGCACAGGCCCAGTTCGACCAGATCAAGCCGTTGCTGGGCACGGCACCCGGTGGCGCCTATACGGGGGCGATCAATGCGGCGCGCAGCGGAGTGCTGACGATCTTTGCCGCCGGTAACGACTACAACCTGAACAACCCCGATGCAATCTCTGGCCTGGCCTATTTTGTGCCGGAGATCGCGCCCAACTGGTTGTCAGTGGCGGCGTTGCAACGCAACCCGGACACCAGCAGCCCCAACCCTTATGTGATCAGCACCTTCTCGTCGCGCTGCGGTTATGCCGCCAGCTTCTGTGTGTCGGCACCGGGCACCGCGATTTACAGCTCGGTGATGGTAGGCACTACGGTCGATAACATGACCCTGGGCTGGAACAACAAAAACGGCACCTCAATGGCCGCCCCCCACGTGGCTGGCGCCGCCGCCGTGTTGATGGAGCGGTTCCCGTATATGAGCGGCGAGCAGATTTCCACGCTGCTCAAAACCACGGCCACCGACCTTGGCGCAGCGGGCATCGACTCGTTGTACGGCTGGGGCATGATCAACCTGGGCAAGGCGGTCAGCGGGCCGGGGATGTTCATCACTGCCGAGGACATTCCGGCCGAGTTTCGCATCGACGGCGGCTATGGCAGCGGCCAGTTTGTCGCGGACTTGCCGGGGGTTGGGGCAGTGGTCGACGCAGGCAAACCCACCGAGCGTGTGTGCAACGATGTGCACTGCGGGCGGGATGTGTGGAGCAACGACATTTCCGGTCACGGCGGCCTGACCAAACAGGGCATCGGCACGCTGGTCCTGACCGGCAACAACACCTACAGCGGGCCGACCCTGGTCAATCAAGGGCTGTTGGCGGTCAATGGCTCGCTGGCATCGCAGGTTACGGTCAGCAACAGCGGGGTGCTGGGCGGTTCCGGCAGCATCGGCGCGCTGACGACGAAAAGCGGCGGTACCGTGGCCCCGGGCAATTCCATCGGCACCTTGAACGTGGCTGGTGACGTCAACTTCGATGCAGGTTCCACCTATGCGGTAGAGCTGTCGAACACCAGCAGTGACCGCATCGTCGCCGGCGGCAAGGCGACCCTCAACGGCGGCACCGTGACCCTGGCCCTGGAGAACAGCCCGACCCTGCTCAGCCAGCCTGAAGCCCAAAGCCTGATCGGCCGCCAGTACAACATCTTGCAGGCGGCCGGGGGAATTACCGGCAGCTTCGCCCAGGTATTGCCCAACTACCTGTTTGTTGGCGGCAACCTGAGCTATGGCGCCAATGGTGTGCAATTGGATGTCGCGCGCACGGCCAACAGCTTCGCCAGCGTGGCAGTGACCGATAACCAACGCGCCGTGGCGGCCGCTGCCGAGCAGCTGGGCGCTGGTAACGGTGTCTATGAAAGCCTGTTGCTGGCGCCGAGTGCGGCTTCGGCGCAAGGTGCGTTCCAACAGCTGTCGGGGGAAATCTACCCGGCCCTGGAAACCGCGCTGGTCAATGACAACCGCTACCTGCGTGAAGCGGTGGGCGAGCGCCTGCAGCAGGGGGAAATGGGCACCTCGCCACAGACCATCGACACGCGTGGCAACGTCTGGGTCAAGGCCCTCGGCGCCTGGGGTAAAACCGACAGCAGCAGCGACACGGCGGGCTACACCACCTCCATCGGCGGCCTGCTGGCCGGTGTGGACGGGGCGCTGGATGAAGACACGCGCCTGGGACTGGTTGCCGGCTACAGCGACACGTCGCTGAACATGGGCGATGGCACCCACTCGCGGGCATCAGTGGACAGCTACCACTTTGGCGCCTATGCCGGTCACGAAATCGGTGCCTGGCGTCTGAGCGGTGGGGCGACCTACAGCTGGCATCGCGCCGATGTGAAGCGTGAATTGCAATACGGCGAGGTTGCCGGCAAGCAAAAAGCCAAGGTCGATGCCCGCAGCACCCAGGTCTTCACCGAAGCGGCTTACCGCTTGAACCTGCAACCGCTGGCACTGGAGCCGTTCGCCAACCTGGCCTATGTGCACCTGGACAGCGATGGGTTCAGCGAGAAAGGCGACGCCGCTGCGCTCAAGGGCGGCGATGACACGCGCGACCTGGTCCTCAGCACCCTCGGGGTACGGGCCTTGAAGACCTTCAACCTCACCGACCATCAGGCACTGGACGTTTCCGGCACCCTGGGCTGGCAGCACAACCTCAGCTCCACCGACTCCGAACGTCACCTGGCGTTTGCTTCGGGCGGCACCTCGTTTGCAGTGGAGAGTTCGCCGATGGTGCGTGATGCCGCCTTGGTGGGCGCACGCGCCAGCCTGGCGCTGAGCAAGGAGGCGCGGCTGAACTTTGACTACAACGGCCTGCTGGCCAGCAAGGAGAAAATCCACGGCGTGGGCTTGAGCCTCGACTGGGCCTTTTAAACGCTGAAGATCGAAAACTGTGGGAGCGGGCTTGCTCCCACAGTTACAGCATTCCAACTGTTTTGGCTTTCTCGACAATTCCAACAAAAGAGAGGCAATACCATGGGTGTCTATGACTACAAAAACCTCACGACCGAGGATTCCAAAGCACTGTTCGCCGATGCTATGGCGATCACGTTGTATTCCTACCACAACCTGGATAACGGCTTTGCCGCGGGGTACCAGCAATACGGCTTCGGCCTGGGGTTGCCGGCCACCCTGGTGCAGGCATTGATAGGCAGCGGCACCTCCCAAGGTGTGATCCCGGGTATCCCGTGGAACCCCGACTCGGAAAAGGCTGCCCTGGATGCGGTGCAAAAGGCCGGCTGGACGCCCATCAGTGCGAGCACCCTCGACTATGGCGGCAAGGTCGATGTCCGGGGCACGTTCTTTGGCGAGAAAGCCGGCTACACCAGCGCCCAGGTCGAGGTGCTGGGCAAATACGATGACGCCGGCAAACTGCTGGAAATCGGCATCGCTTTTCGTGGGACTTCAGGGCCCAGGGAGAACCTGATCCTTGATTCAATCGGCGATGTGATCAATGACTTGCTGGCCGCTTTCGGCCCTGCGGATTATGCCAAAAACTACGCGGGCCAAGCGTTTGGCGATTTGCTGGGCAAGGTCGCCGCGTATGCCAGCGCCCAAGGCCTGAGTGGCCAGGATGTACTGGTCAGTGGCCATAGCCTGGGTGGCCTGGCGGTCAACAGCATGGCGGACTTGAGCAACAATACCTGGGCGGGTTTCTACAAGGACGCCAACTACGTGGCCTATGCCTCGCCGACCCAGAGCAGTGGCGACAAGGTGCTGAACATCGGCTATGAGAACGACCCGGTGTATCGGGCGCTCGACGGTTCGTCGTTCAACCTGTCGTCCCTTGGGGTGCACGACCAACCGCACGCATCCAGCGCCGATAACATCGTCAGCTTCAACGACCATTACGCCTCGACGCTGTGGAACATCCTGCCGTTCTCCATCCTCAACCTGCCGACCTGGATCTCCCATTTACCCACCGGTTATGGCGATGGCATGGGCCGCATCCTTGAGTCGAAGTTCTATGACCTGACCACGCGCGACTCGACCATCATTGTCGCCAACCTGTCGGACCCGGCCCGGGCCAATACCTGGGTGCAGGATCTCAATCGCAATGCCGAGACCCACAAGGGCAGCACGTTCATCATCGGCAGCGATAACGATGACCTGATCCAGGGTGGCCGGGGCAATGACTATCTGGAAGGCCGTGCAGGCAACGACACCTTCCGCGATGGCGGCGGCTACAACATCCTGCTGGGCGGCAAGGGGTTCAATACCCTGGACTTGCAGCAGTCGCTGAAAAACGTCGAGGTGGCCAACGATGGCGCAGGCACTTTGTATATCCGCGACGGACAAGGCGGCATCAGCATGACCCGCGATATGGGCGCGGTGGTCAGCAAGGAAAGCTACCTGTGGTTTTTCAACAAGGATGTGACCCACAGCGTCACCGACCAAGGTCTGCTGGCGGGCCGGGACCTGACGGCCTACGCCGCGTCGCTCAAGGGCGATGCCGACGCCAATCTGCTCAAGGCGGGCGATGGCGGGAAATGGCTGTTTGGCCTGGACGGCAATGACCACCTGATCGGCGGCAAGGGCAATGATGTGCTGGTGGGCGGTGCGGGCAATGACCTGCTGGCCGCGGGGGGAGGGCGCAATACCTTTCTGTTCGACGGGGACTTTGGCCAGGACCGGATCGTGGGCTACCAGTCGAGCGACAAATTGGTGTTCATGGGTGTCGAGGGCGTGAATGGGCAGTACAACTATCTCGACCATGCCAAGGCGGTGGGTAGCGATACGCTGCTGACGTTCGGGGATAACTCGGTGACGTTGGTGGGCGTAGGGCTTGGCAGCCTGTCGGCGGATGGGATCGTCATCACCTGAGGCAAGGCACTGCCCCTGTGGGAGCCGGCTTGCCGGCGATGGTCGTTAACGAAAACGCTGGGCACCTGGATCACTGCAGTGCCTGGGCGTTTTTCGCTGGCAAGCCAGCTCCTACAGGGAATCTCTTATTTTTCTTCGCGTACGGTGGCTACATCAGCGGCCTTGACGCGTACACGCTTGCCCGCGATATCGGTAAATTCGTAGAAACCATCCGGTGTCTTGGCATTCGGCGTGTCCTTGGTCAGGTACTGGGTACCGTTTTGCAAGGTCACGACGGTTTGCGTCGAGCAGCCGGCCAATACCAGAAAAGTCATTGCAACCAGCGCCAGGCCACAGTTTTTCATGTTCATAACCCTTACCTTCATCCTTCGAAAACCCCGTGCTCAACGGCGGCGGGTAACAAATGTTACGCGGATACACCCCCCATCTGATCGTTTTTATACAAAAAGTTGCGTGCGCCACTGATCTATTACCGATTGCAACACTCGCCACGCAACGGCACTCTGTATGCATAAACAGTAGTTGCCCAAGTGCCTGTGATGTCCAATCCCCTCGAAGAGCCGTTCTACTACCTGCATAACTTCCAGCAAGTGCTCGACTGGCTGGAGCAGCGCTATGCCGATCTGCTGGACGCCGAAGAACAGCGCTTCATGACGCAGTTTGCCCAGTTGCCGCAGCCTTCCCAGGCGTTGCTGGTGCGGATGGTGAT
The DNA here is from genome assembly GCF_018732265.1 of Pseudomonas sp. TAE6080. Classification (NCBI taxonomy): domain Bacteria; kingdom Pseudomonadati; phylum Pseudomonadota; class Gammaproteobacteria; order Pseudomonadales; family Pseudomonadaceae; genus Pseudomonas; species Pseudomonas sp. TAE6080. The sequence continues at coordinate 17,479 of NZ_JAHIDY010000022.1, read as the reverse complement.
GCGCAAGGGCGTGCACTTTCGCGCCAGCAAGCTCAACTATGGGGAAATCGGCGCGGCCGAGGCGGCGGTGCAGCCACTGTTGGCGCAAGGTTGGGTCAGTGAGCAGGGGCTGTTATCGATTGACGAGCTGTGGGGCCAGTTACAGAAAGCAGAGATCCTGCAGGCGTTCAAGCCTTGGATCGAGCAACCCAAAGGCAAGAAAACCGACTGGTTGGCGCCGTTATCCAGCCAATTCACAGAGCAGCGCACCTTCGACCAATGGTGCCCGGCGCTGGACGACCGGCTTTACAGCCTCACGGTGATGGACCTGTGTGACCGCCTGCGCCTGATGTTCTTCGGCAATCTGTACCAGGACTGGTCGGAGTTTGTACTGGCGGACCTGGGGATCTACACCTACGAGAAGGTCGAGTTCTGCGCCGAGTCCCGTGGGTTGCGCCATCGTGACGATGTGTCTGGCCTGCTGTTCCTGCACCAGTGCCAGCAAGCCTTCGAGGCAGGCGCACCACTGGAAGAGGTACTGGCGCAGATTGCCACACTGAACACCGATAACCCTTGGCTGGAAAAACGCCGGGCCAAGCTGTTGTTCCAGGTCGGCCAGCATTGCGAACGCCTCGCCGAACTGGCCCTGGCGCAAACGATCTACCGCGATTGTGCCTATCCCGGCGCTCGGGCACGGCTGATCCGGGTGCTGGAGCGCCAGGAGGATTTTGCCCAGGCGCTGGCCCTGGCACTGCAGGCACACGCCGCCCCCCACAGCGCGGCCGAGCAGCAGCACCTGTTACGGGTGCTGCCGCGGTTGCGGCGCAAACTGGGCGAGCCGGCGCAGCCCAGGCCCAAGCCCCAGGTGATCCAGCGCCTGGACCTGGAACTGCCATTCCCGGAGCCGGTGGCTGGCGTGGAGTTTTGCGTGCAGGCGCACCTGGGGGATGAGGAGGGGCCGGTGCACTACGTCGAGAACACCCTGATCAACTCGCTGTTCGGCCTATTGTGCTGGCCGGCGATCTTTGCGCCGTTGCCCGGTTCGTTCTTTCACCCGTTCCAGCGTGGGCCGGTGGATCTGCACAGTGAGGACTTCCAGCAGCGGCGTGCCGAGCTGTTTGTTGCTTGCCTGGACCAACTGCACGACCAGCGCTACAAAACCACGATCCGCCAGCGCTACGCCGAAAAATGGGGGATCCAGTCGCCCTTTGTATTCTGGAATGTGTTGAGTGAAGAACTGCTCGACCAGGCCCTCGATTGCCTGCCGGCCGACCACCTGCGGCACTGGTTCGAGCGCCTGTTGCTGGATATCCGCGCCAATCGTGCCGGGATGCCAGACCTGATCCAGTTCTGGCCGGCGCAAAAAACCTACCGCATGATCGAAGTCAAAGGCCCGGGCGACCGCCTGCAAGACAACCAACTGCGCTGGCTGGAGTTCTGTGGCGAGCACCAGATGCCGGTCACCGTATGTTATGTGCGCTGGGCGGAGCAGGACGCTTGAGCTACACCGTCGCCGTACGGGCCTTGTGCGAGTTCACCGCCAAGGTCGGTGACCTTGATCTGCGGTTCACGCCGTCGCCCAGCGCCCAGGAAGGCATGCTCGGCCATCGCACCGTGGCGTCACGCCGCAGCGCGCACTATCAGAGCGAAGTCGCGCTGGAAGGGTGCTACCAGCAACTGACCGTGCGTGGTCGTGCCGACGGCTTTGACCCGGATCGCCATGTGCTGGAAGAGGTCAAGACCTACCGTGGCGACCTGGCTGCCCAGCCGGCCAACCACCGGCAACTGCACTGGGCCCAGGCCAAGGTGTACGGCTGGCTGATGTGCAGCAAGCTGGGGTTGCCCGAGATAGAACTGGCGCTGGTGTACTTCGATATCGTCAGTGAGCGTGAAACAGTAATCAGCCAGGTTTACCCGGTGGATGAGCTGGAAAAATTCTTCAATCAGCAATGCGTGTTGTTTCTCGACTGGGCCGAGCAGCAGGCCCGCCAGCGCCAGGCCCGCGATGCTGCGGCCAAGGCCCTGGCCTTTCCCCACGCAGGCTTTCGCCTCGGCCAGCGCACCCTCGCAGAGTCGGTGTACAAGGCGGTCAGTACCGGACGCTGCCTGATGGCGCAGGCGCCCACGGGGATCGGCAAGACCATTGGCACGGTATTCCCGATGCTCAAGGCCCTGGCGCCGCAGCAGTTGGACAAGCTGTTCTTCCTGACGGCCAAGACCCCCGGCCGCAAACTGGCCCTGGACGCGGTGCAGGTACTGCACGCAAGCGCCGACCTGCCATTGCGCGTGCTGGAACTGGTGGCGCGGGACAAGGCCTGCGAACACCTGGACAAAGCCTGTCATGGCGATTCCTGCCCGTTGGCCAAGGGTTTTTATGATCGATTGCCGGCCGCGCGCGAAGCGGCTTCTAAGGTCCGCCTGCTGGACCAGCGCAACCTGCGGGAAGTGGCGTTGGCCCATGATGTCTGCCCTTATTACCTGAGCCAGGAAATGGCGCGCTGGTGCGACATGGTGGTCGCCGACTACAACTATTACTTCGATTTTGGCGCGCTGCTGTTTGGCCTGGCCCAGCTCAATCAATGGCGGGTCGCGGTGCTGGTGGACGAAGCCCATAACCTGGTGGAGCGGGGCCGCGCGATGTATAGCGCCGATCTTGATCAATTCGCCCTGAAGACCCTGCGTGATACGGCCCCCGAACCGTTGAAAAAGCCCTTGCAGCGGCTCAACCGAGAATGGAATGCGCTGCACAAGGAGCAGGTCGCGGTGTATCAGGCCTACACCAGCAAACCGGACAAGCTGCTGCACGCCCTGGCCCTGTGTACCAGCGCCATGGGTGAGTATTTCAACGACCACCCGCACGCGCTCAATGGCGAACTGCAAAGTTTCTACTTCGACGCATTGCAGTTCGCCAAGGTGGCGGAGCTGTTCAACGAACAGTTTATTTTTGATATCAGCCAGCGCGACCCGCTGGCCAAGCGCCGCTTCTCGCGCTTGAGCCTACGCAATGTGGTGCCGGCCGAATTCATTCGCCCGCGCTTGACCGCAGCCCGCAGCAGCGTGCTGTTTTCCGCGACCCTGAGCCCCCGGCATTACTATGCCGACCTGCTGGGGCTACCGGCAGATACGGCGTGGGTTGACGTGGAATCACCCTTCGAGGCCGCGCAGTTGCAGGTGTGCATCATCGATCGCATCTCCACGCGCTTCGTGCATCGCCAGGCATCCCTGGAGCCTATTGTCGCGTTGATCGCCCAGCAGTTTGAGCGTACGCCCGGCAACTACCTGGCATTTTTCAGCAGCTTCGATTACCAGCAGCAAGTCGCGCAATTACTGGCCCAACTTCACCCCTCGATCCCCACCTGGCATCAATCACGGGGGATGGCCGAGGTCGAGCGCCAGGCCTTCCTCGACCAGTTCACCCAACACAGCCAGGGCGTCGGGTTTGCGGTGCTGGGCGGGGCGTTCGGCGAGGGTATCGACCTACCCGGTACACGCTTGATTGGCGCCTTTATCGCTACCCTGGGCCTGGCGCAAGTCAACCCGGTCAACGAGCAGATGAAGCAGCGCATGGGTGCGATGTTCGGTGCCGGTTATGACTACACCTACCTGTATCCCGGGATCCAGAAGGTGGTGCAGGCGGCCGGCCGGGTGATTCGTACCCAGCAGGACCAGGGTGTGGTGATGCTGATCGATGACCGCTTTGCCGAGCCCAAGGTGCGGCCGCTGCTGCCGCGCTGGTGGGCGGTGACCTGAGGTATTTGCCCCATCAATGATGCTGGCACGAGCCACGCCGGTGGGGCAGTCTGCAGCAATCCCCTCATGGAGCTGCGTGATGAGTGCTATCGAACAACAGACGATCCAGGTCAACGGCATTCAATTGAGCCTGCACATCGCAGGCCCCGAAAGCGGCCCACCCGTGTGGTTGCTCCATGGCTTTCCCGAGTGCTGGCACTCCTGGCGCCAGCAGATACCCGTGCTGGCCGCTGCCGGGTATCGCGTATTTGTGCCAGAAATGCGCGGTTATGGGCGCAGCAGCGCGCCTGCCGAGATTGCCGACTACGACCTGTTGACCCTGTGTGCAGACATCCAGGAGGCCATGGACCTGTTCGGTCATCAGCGGGTGGCGATGGTCGGCCATGACTGGGGCGCGGTGGTTGCCTGGCACCTGGCCTTGCTGGAACCTGCGCGTATCAGCGCCTTGGTCACCTTGTCGGTGCCGTTCGCCGGTCGCTCCCGCAGGCCGGTGATCGAGATCATGCGTGAGCTGTATGCCGAGCGGTTCAACTACATCCTGTACTTCCAGCAGCCCGGCGTGGCGGAGCAGGAGTTGGAAGCGGATATCGAGCGTACCTTGCGTCTGTTCATGCAGGACCAGGATGTGTTCCTGCAACAAAAGCCGGCCACGGCCAGCTTGCTGGATGGCGTCGCGCTGCCGGGCACCTTGCCGGCCTGGTGCAGCCAGCACGACCTGGATATCTATGTGCAAACCTTCGCCAATGGCTTTCGCGGGCCGTTGAACTGGTACCGCAACTTCGAGCGCAACTGGCAGCGCACTGAGTTCCTGGCGGGCCGGCAGGTGCTGCAACCGACGCTGTTCCTGATCGGCGACCGCGATCCGGTGGGGGTGTTTGAGGCTCACACCCTCAAGCGCATGCCCGAGGTGGTGCCGCAGTTGGAACAGCATGTCCTGGCCAACTGCGGGCACTGGATCCAGGTGGAGCAGGGCGCGCAGGTCAACACGCTGCTGCTGGCATTCCTGCAGCGTTAGCCCTTGGTCTTGGCCAGGAACGGTGCCAGGCGCCGGCCCATTTCCTCGCCAAGGGCCTGGAGCCCGCTCAAGGGGCGGACCATCACTTCAAACTCGATGATCTGCCCTTGTTCGTTGAAGCGGATCAGGTCGATGCCCTTGAGCTGCTTGTCGCCCACTCGCGCGCTGAACTCCAGCACCACGTTGTGGCCGTCGGCGCTGGCCAGCTCACGGTGGTACTGGAAATCTTCAAACACGCTAAACACAGTGTTGAGGATCATCGACACCACGGGGGCGCCGGGGTAGGGGGTATGGGCCATCGGCGAGCGAAATACTGCATCTGGTGCCAGTAGTTCGGGCAGGGCCTTGAGGTTGGCAGTGGCCAGCATGGTATGCCAGCGCTTTAGGGTATGGGCGGCCGGGACGGATAATTGCAGAGCGTCGGACATGGTCTGTACCTGTTCTTATGAGTGTTGAGCAACCATAAGAGCAGCTGTGGGATGGGATCAATGATCCTAACTGACAGTTATATGCCCTGAATACACATCCTCTCTGTAGGCGCTGGCTTGCCAGCGAAGGTGTTCAACGATAACGCGGGAAGCCTGGAGAAACGCGGCGACCTTGGGTTTTTCGCGAGCAAGCTCGCTCCTACAAAAATGCCCTAAGTACACATCCCCCCCTGTAGGAGCTGGCTTGCCAGCGAAGGTGTTCAACGATAACGCGGGAAGCCTGGAGAAACGCG
>NZ_JAHIDY010000022.1:0-11914 GCF_018732265.1 Pseudomonas sp. TAE6080 | reverse complement strand
GCGACCTTGGGTTTTTCGCGAGCAAGCTCGCTCCTACAAAAAAGCAGGGGCTTTTATACGACTTCCAGGTACGAGCTGTGGATCGCCCGCGCCAGTTCGCGCACGGTGTCGATAAATTCGGTCAGCCGGCTGTGCAGGCCTTCCTCCAGGATCTCGTCGATGCCGGTATAACGCAGCCGCGCCTCGAACTCGGCAGCCAGGCGCTGGGCGGTACGGCCGTAGCTGCCCGGCAGGTCGGCGAGGATATGACTCAACTCCTCGATACACGCATGCAACGAGCGCGGGACGTCGCTGCGTAGCAGCAGCAACTCCGACACCGAACGTGCGTTCAGCGCATTGGGGTACAGCTCGGTGTAGGCCTCGAATGACGACAAGGCGCGGAGCAGGGCGCTCCACTGGTAGTAGCCACGGGCCGAGAGGTCGCTGACTTCTTCGGACTCTTCGCCAAACATTTCGTAACGCGCATCCAGCAGGCGCAGGGTGTTGTCGGCACGCTCGACAAAGGTGCCCAGGCGGATAAAGCGATAGGCATCGTTGCGCATGATGGTGCCGGACGTGGCCCCACGGAACAGGTGTGAACGCTGCTTGACCCAATCACAAAAGTGGCTGATGCCATGACGCGCCAGGCCACCAGCGGCGATGCTGCGCATTTCCAGCCAGGTAGCGTTGAGGTTTTCCCACATGTCGGCGGTGATCCGCCCACGCACGGCATGGGCATTACCCCGGGCAGCACGCAGGCAGTTGTAGATACTGGCCGGGTTTTCCTCGTCGAGCGCGAAGAAGTGCAGCATGCGCTCGGCGTCCAGTTGTTGATGGCGTTCCAGGTAGCTGTCCAGGGTGCCACTGCTGAGCAGCGACATCGCCAGTTCGTCCAGGCCATCACTGCGCCCCGCCTGGGGCATCAGTGACAGCGAATAGCTGACTTCCAGCATGCGCGCCAGGTTTTCCGCGCGCTCCAGGTAACGTGACATCCAATACAGATCTGCGGCGGTTCTACTCAGCATACTCAGCCCTCCACCACCCAGGTGTCCTTGGTTCCGCCGCCTTGCGACGAGTTGACGATCAATGAGCCTTCGCGCAGCGCCACACGGGTTAGCCCTCCCGGCACCAGGCGGGTTTCCTTGCCCGACAGCACAAAAGGCCGCAGGTCGATATGCCGTGGCGCGATGCCGTTTTCGACAAAGGTCGGGCAGGTGGACAGGCTTAGCGTCGGCTGGGCGATATAGGCATGGGGGCGGGCCTTGATGCGTTGACGGAAGTCCTCGATCTCAGCCGCCGAGGCGGCCGGCCCCACCAGCATGCCGTAGCCGCCGGAGCCCTGGGTTTCCTTGACCACCAGCTCAGGCAAGTGCGCCAGTACGTGGGACAGTTCCTCGGGCTTGCGGCACTGGAACGTCGGCACGTTTTGCAACACCGGTTCTTCATCCAGGTAGAAGCGGATCATCTGCGGTACGTAGGGGTAGATGGATTTGTCGTCGGCCACGCCGGTGCCGATGGCATTGGCCAGCACCACGTTGCCGGCGCAGTAGGCGGCCACCAGGCCAGGAACGCCGAGCATGGATTCGGGGTTGAAGGCCTGCGGGTCGAGGAAGGCGTCGTCGATACGCCGGTAGATCACATCCACGGCTTTCGGGCCGTCAGTGGTACGCATGAACACCTTGAGGTCGTGCACGAACAGGTCGGCACCTTCCACCAGTTCCACCCCCATTTCCCGGGCCAGGAACGCGTGCTCGAAGAACGCGCTGTTAAAGCGCCCAGGGGTCAGCACCACCACATTGGGGTTGTCCAGGCGGCTGGCGCTTTTCAGGGTCTTGAGCAGCAGGTTGGGGTAGTGATCCACCGGCGCGATGCGCTGCTTGGCAAACACTTCCGGGAACAGGCGCATCATCATCTTGCGGTCTTCGAGCATGTAGCTCACGCCGCTGGGCGTGCGCAGATTGTCTTCGAGCACGTAGTAGGTGCCATCGCCGTCGCGCACCAGGTCGACACCGGAGATGTGGGAATAGATATCGCGGTGCAGGTCCAGCCCGACCATGGCCTTCTGATAGCCTTCATTGCCGAGAACCTGATCGGCCGGAATGATCCCGGCCTTGATAATGCGCTGGTCGTGGTAGATGTCGGCGAGGAACATGTTCAGCGCAGTGACGCGCTGGATACAGCCGCGCTCGATGACGCTCCACTCACTGGCGGGGATGCTGCGCGGGATGATATCGAAGGGGATCAGGCGCTCGGTGTCTTGCTCGTCACCGTACAGGGTGAAGGTGATCCCGGCACGGTGGAACAGCAGGTCGGCCTCACGGCGACGCTGGGCCAGCAGTTCCGGTGGCGTATTGGCCAGCCAGCGGGAAAAATCCTGGTAGTGCGCACGGCAGACGCCATTTGCGTCATTCATTTCATCAAAGAAAGATCGAGCCATTCCAATTACCTTGTCAGTGCCGGGTGAAAGGTTGCAGGCACTGCCGCTTTAGAAAACGCATTGTTATGAGCCCGTGGCTTTTGGCGCCAACGGACCGGGTCCTTACTTTCTTTTGGAGTCGGCTCTGAGTCGGGGGGTAACATTTGCTCCTGTGTTCACCTGGGCAGGCAGGGTGTTTGAGGAGTAAAGCAATGGCTGTGCCGAAACCGTGTTTGTAGGGATTACACGGTGTATCAGCCCGTTACTGGAGCAGCCTGCGCAAGTTCAGTGCGTGATGCGCGTAGTACTTGCTCCAGAACGGTGCAGGCGATGGGATGGTGCCGGATCCAGGTGGATAACCCCGGAGGGTGATTACGGTTTCAGGGCCTGAACCTCCAGAACGTCTGCCCGTTGAATTGCGCGGGGATGAAGCGTTGCCGTTCAGCAGGCGCGGCGTCATTGCGGATCAGGCTATGGATATCACTGAGCAAGGCATCGGCCTGGGCGAAATAACCATGGCCGAGCATGTCCACATCAAAATCCGGGACGGCCACGGTGTCGATATTTGCCGTGATTGTGTACGGACTGTAGTAGCCGGCCCGCGGTGAGTCATGGAACTTGGCTGACAGGTGCACGGCCTTGTCGGCATCCGAGGCATACAGGGTGACCCGTTCGGCATGGGCGCTGTACAGGGCGGACAAGTCAAGGAACAGGTCGCGATCAACATCGGGGGCGGCCAGGAAAATTTGCCCGAAACGCACGGTCGAACGGGTCTGCGCATTGCCGGCAATACGCTGCAACGCCCGCAGCAGGCCGCGATTGCCCATGCTGTGGGCGATGATATGGACCTTATCGGCGCCGCACTCGCGGGAAAACTTCACCAGGAACTCGGTGATCGCCGCCTCGCTGGCTTCGATGCTGGCTTCGTCGATGGTATAGGCCAGGGCTGAACCCCGGGATGGCCAGCTGAAAAAGGCCGTCGCGCCGCTGACATTGAGGTCGACCCCCAATTGCGCGGCGCGGATCGCGGCCTGCTCGAAGCTGGTGTTATAGCCATGTAAAAACACCAGGGCATGGGGCGTCTCGCCGCTTTCCCGGGCAGCCTCCATTTCATCGCGCAGTTCACTAAAGAATGTGTCTTGGTCCATAGGGTCTACGCATTGCAGGCGCAAACGGTCGTCGCGTAAATCAAAGCGGCGCATACGCAGCCAGAGGCTGGAACCGGTCTCGCCGAAACGGTGGGCTTCGGGGACATGCACCAGTGCTCTGCCGTAAGTCACCTGGGGGTGACGATGGCCCGAGAAACCCTTGCCCAACGGCTGGCGATTGGTGCCGAACCAGACGGGGTAGATCAGGTCCGAGGCGCCACCGCTGCGTTGCTGCTGCAAGTCGTTGAAGGTGAGTACCCTGGTGACTTGGGGTGGGTGCTCCAGTGCACAGCGCAAGGCGCGCACCTGACGCTCGATATCGGCGCAATCGGCGGTTTCCTGCAACAGGCGTTGTTCGATTTGACGAAAAAGGTCTAACGCACGTGGGCGGTTGCAGGACTGCACGGCGGTTTCGAGTTCTGTGAGCAGATCGACCAGGGGCAGCGCACGGGAGGTCTCAGGCATCAGGGGCGGGCTCGGAAGGGTTGAGTTGGCTCAACATCACTGAATGATACTTTTCAATGAGGGCGTCTAATTTGGCTTGAAGCTTATCCAGGTTGACCTGGCGTGTAGCCAGCCACTGGCCCAGCGCTGAAAAACCAGGGGTATTCAGCAGTTCAGCGACAGTGGGTAGTGGGGTGTCCCTGTCAGCGGCCTCGGCACTCCGGAAATCATAGAGATAATTGCGTATGGCATCGACAAAGTCCTGCCCTGGCCCTGTTTCAACGCAGTAAATGAGGCTGGCAGTGCGATGAAGCGCCTGCGCCTCTAGGTCCGCCGGGGTGCCCCGCTGAGAAAGATAAGTCGCCAGGTTGCCATGGGAGCGCGCACGGATGTGTGGGCTGGGACCTTGTTCGTGTAGAACCAGCGCTCGTTTTTCCAAGGCGATTGACTGGTCACTTTCGCCTTGCTTTTCAGCCAGGCCGGCGAGGGCTGTCAGCGTCCTGGCTCGCATGGCAGGCACATTCTGGAAGATCTGATTGCAGCGCTCCAGTTCGGTCCGCGCCTCATTCAGATGGTCAGGCATCTGTATCAGAATGTTGGCTCTGTCAAACCGGGTTTCCGCGATGTCTTCCAGTGACCGGGACAGTGATTGTTCGATAGCCAGCACCTTATCAACCTTGATCAGGGCTGAAGGCCAATCCCTTTTGTCAGCGTCGATACGAAGGGAGATATGTAGTGCACCGATGATCCCCCGCGCAAGCATCTCGGGGTTGGGTGCCTCAGGCACCGGCAGGCCTGCACAATGGCGCTCCCACCACGTCGTCAGACGCTCAACCCGTTCTGTCACCTGGGGTTCCGCTCGCTCGATGTCACCCATGCCGACGTCCAGGCGCAACATCTGCAATTCGTTGGCTATCAGGTGGATGGGGGGGCGGCCGCTGCGTTTTTCGGCTTCATTACCTTCGACATAGCACTGTCGGGCTGCGATGGAGTTACCCTGCAAGGAGTACACGATTGCCCAGTTGAAACACACAACCGCGAGCCTGCCCCAGGCCTCCTGAGTATCGGTGTCGAGCCTTTCAGTGGCTGCTCGGGCAAGGGTTGCCACCTGATGATAGGTCTGCGAGCTGGCATCCAGTCGTCCAGCCTTTCTCAGAGCATCGGCCAGGCAGTTCAGGAAAAACCAGCGCTGGTGATCTTCTGGTACTGATTCAACAGCCGATTGCAGATGAGGAATCAACGCCTCAACCATTTTTGGGCCAAGGGCACTGGTCACCAGGCTACTGACGAAATATTCCATTTCGTCCCACGCCTGGGCTTGTACACAGTAGATAAAGGCCTGGCTGCCTGCTTGTAGCGCCGAGTTCATATTTTTATGGCGCATACCCAAGAAATAACCTTTGAGCAGGCGCGCGTAAGCAAGCCGGATAGCGTTTGCGTCCAGCCCGCCGCGATCTTCGACAGATTGCTCCATCCACGCTTGAATACGCTCGCGAACCAGTTCATGACAGCTCAGATGAGGATTCTGGTAGATCAGGCCTACGCTGACCAGAGTGCGCAGCAGCGGGTCTATGTCCCCCGGGGTTGATCCTGTAGGCAGCTTCAACTCAGTACTGACGGCCCTCAACAAATCCAGGGTGACGACTTCGTTCGCCAGGGAGGCGACCCATAGCAACAGACGCCGATCAGGGCTCAGGTGCTGGATAAACTGGTCCAGCGATACGGTCAGCGCGTTATCAAGGTAACTGCGCTCCTGCTGGTTGTCGCAGGTCGTGGCGAAGAGGTCCGGCAGGCTCGCAAAATTGCCAGTGTTCTCCAGGGTATCCAAGGCTGCCAGCAACTGGTCATGGAGTGTCGGATCTGCAGCCAGGCGCGTCAGGCGATCCATCAACAGCGGGTGGAACCGGCTGGCATTCAGCAATCGCATGGCCAATGAGCTGACGGTTTCATCGCTGCTATTTGCCATTTGGCTCAGCACTGGGTGGGCGCGCAGGTACAGTGCTGCCTCGCGAGGCGGCAATGGCCCCAGCAACACCGAGGACGCCGCGCTGCCTGCCAATGTCCGCAGCGGCAGGCGCGAGGTGACCAATACCCGTGAGCGTGAGCCCTCAAGTCCGGTGCAAAGCGCCGCGAGGCAGTCATCCCAGCTTGGGTCTTGGCAGGACCAGAAGGGCTGTCCGGCGACAGGCTCGGACGCAGGCTTGAGATTGGTCTCGAAGTTATCCAGAACCAGTAGGATAGGCTCGTGCTGCAGGGCCCTGATCAAATTGCGGATCAGCCGTTGAACCCGTTCGCTCCCGGTGAATGTGGGAGTTGCCTCGCGATAGATCTTGTCTGCAGGATTTCTTGCCACATGGTCGTTGTAGATGCCCAGCTCTGCGTCCAGCTTGCAGTGGATGTCCAGCAGCGTGGCCTCAAACAACAGCGCCGAGGGCTTGGCCTGGTAGAGCAGGACCCATTTGAAACGATCGGCCCACAACTCAAGTGCTTCTGCCACCAGAGCGCTTTTGCCCATGCCGCCCAAGCCGGTGATAATCGCCACGGGGGTGATTTCGGGCCCATGGCGCGCCCCGATGAAGTCGGCGCCCAGATCAGCCAGTTCCCACGTCCTACCTACAAAGTGTTCATGGCTGATACTGCTCAACTCGGCAATCTGGTGCAGACGGTTACTTTGAGCACGGGTACCGGGACTCAGGCCTGTGATCAGAGTAAGGCCAGGTTGTTCGACGCCATACAGCACGGCTGTGGCGTGATCGCCCATGGAAAAACCGAACGTGTTGGCGCGGTTGGCCAGTTCTTTTCGCGCCTGGTTGAGCGCCGCTGCCGCGTCTTTTGGACGCACATCTGCAAGCAGACCGCGATAGAACCTGACTGCCAGCTCACGGGCGTAGTCGTCGTTCACCGCAAATCGCATGGCCACTACCGAAGGTATGCCGCCATTGAGCAGCGCATATGCGATGCCCGCGGCGCCTGGCGAACGACCAGTGCTGGTGTTGATTGGCCGATCATTGCCTTGGGCGATGCTAAAAAAGTCACGCCAGCCACGTGGCTGCAGGCTGTCCCCGGACTGACACGCGCCTAGAAACACGAGCTTGGGCAGGAAGCCGCCGGCATCGTTGAACAGCCGCACCAGCTCATCGCCACTGATGCTGTCCTTCGCGCCGCCAGGGCTGGCAAGTTCCAACTGGTTCTGTGTGCCGTGCCCACTCCAATGAACAATGTGGTAGCCACTGTGTTCTTGGATTTGGTCGATCAACCGTTGGCGGGTGACACCATGGGTCAGGAAATGCGCGACGACGCGGCGATTGGGATAAATATCGTGTTCGAACATCCGCAGTAATTCGCGTCTTTCCATACGCGCGCCCAACGGGTGCGAACCACGGGACTCGGCGAAAATAAACAGCACGCGCAGGGCTTCGTCGGTTTCCAATACGACCGGCAAAAAGGGGACATGTGCAGTAGTTTTGTGGGTGACACGCACCAGCAAGTTACGTTCACCCAATGACAGCGATTGAGTATCAGGCCGGGCAACTTCCCAAGCGACGCGGGCCATGGCGGCAGCCAGGCTGTCCTGTTCTTCGGCCACAGGCGGTAAGTGCACGCACAGTGTCCGTTGATGGTGCCCTTGCTGGAGCTTTTCGAGAATCTGCGAGCCCAGCAAATGCTGGGCAATCGCCACGCCAATGTCAGCAATTGCTAAGGATTGCTCGCTTGCCGGAACGTACTGATCAAGGTAGTCACGCAGGTCGAACATGCTTCGCTTGAGGCTTGCTCCCATCTGGCGCAGATCCGCCTGGTGGTAGGCCACTTGGCCCCCGTGCTCGTTCTGGAGATGGAAGTCAATGACGTCTTTTGTAGGCGTCGCGGTGATGAACAAATTGAATTGACTGGACAAACCGATCATCCGTGAAGAGGCTTAAGCGTAATTGCAACATGATGGCACAGCTGACGCAGGCATCGTAGTGCAAATCCCCCATCATCCATCTGACAACGGTGGCAGCCGGCGCTTGACCGGGGTTTTCTTGACGATGGCGGTGTTGGTTTCGGCATAGGCGTTGAGACGGTCAAGCAAGGTATCCAACTGATCCATGGTGCGCACGTGCAGGCGTGCGATAAAGCAGTCGTCGCCGGTCACCTTGTCGCATTCGGTAAATTGCGCGATTGCCTGGATTTGCCGCTCCACCTCCTGCAATTGGCCGGGCAGGGGACGGATACGCACGATGGCTTGCAGCAGGTAGCCAAAGTGTTTCGGGTCGATATCCACGGTGTAGCCCTTGAGGACTCCGCGCTCTTCCAGGCGCCGCAGGCGTTCACCAACGCTGGGCGAGGACAGGCCGGTAATGCCCGCCAGGGTCTTTAGCGAGCAGCGTGAGTCGTCCATCAAGGCTGCAATCAATTGTTGGTCGATCAGGTCAATCATCGCGGTCTCCAAAAGAAAATTGGCCAACTTGCCTAATAAGAATAGGTGATCACGCGCTTTTGCCTTTTTGAAGGGCTGGAGGCGGATTAACGCAGATTGCCATAATCAAGCCTCATCCGAGGAGCTTGTTCATGGACAAATTGATGCGTCGCGGTTCGTGGGAAATGGTCGGCGCGATGCTGATCTCCGGCACGATCGGCTGGTTTGTATTGGTCTCTGGCGTGCCGGTGATCGAGGTGGTGTTCTGGCGCTGTGTGATAGGTGCCTTGACCCTGTTGCTGGTGTGCTGGCTGCTGGGCTATCTGCGCGTTGAACTGTTGAGTTACTCGACACTCGGCTGGGCGATGCTCAGCGGCGTGGCCATCGTCGGCAACTGGCTATTGTTGTTTGCTTCCTATGACAAGGCCTCCATCGCCATCAGTACGGCGGTCTACAACGTTCAACCGTTTATGCTGGTGATGCTCGCCGCGGTGTTTCTCGGCGAAAAAATCACGCTGCAAAAGCTGACGTGGCTCAGCCTGGCGTTTGTGGGAATGCTGGCCATTGTCACCGCCCATGGCGAACAACCAGGCAGTGGTGGGAATTACCTTGTGGGTGTGGCGCTGGCATCGGGGGCGGCGTTTTTGTATGCCATCGCGGCGCTGATCATCAAACGCTTGAAGGCCGTGCCACCGCACCTGATGGCCCTGATTCAAGTGAGTACCGGCGCGGTGCTGCTGGCGCCGCTGGTCTCGTGGCAGAGTTTATCGGCCCCCGTGGAAGCTTGGGCCGTGCTGTTGACGTTGGGCGTGGTGCATACCGGCTTGATGTACGTGTTGCTTTACGGCGCGATCCAAAAGCTGCCGACGGCGATGACCGGGGCGCTGTCGTTCATCTATCCCATTGCCGCGATTCTGGTTGACTGGATTGCGTACGGGCATCGCCTGGGCTGGGTGCAGTGGCTGGGCGTGGCGGCGATTCTGCTGGCGGCGGCGGGGTTGCAGCGTGGCTGGTGGTGGCGCATGAAGCACAATGGTCGAGTGCAACGGTGGAACAAACGCCTGCGCTAATGCCACACAAGGTGACGGGGTCAGGTTGCGTATTCCTACGCTGCTTGGTCATGTTTAACCTTGAAGAGGCTATGGCGATGAAGGTTAACTCTCTTACTCCTCCCGGTCTGCATCCCTCGACCGCGGGGTTGGTACAGGGCGCATCGGGATCCCATGAAGCCGGACAGCCTAAAGCGATCAGCAGCATCATCGCCTCTGCGGGATCACAGGATACTGCGGCGGGGCAACCCAAGAGTTCAGCGATTTGGGTGAACTACCAGCATGGTGTCAATCTTGCCGAAGCGATTGAGCCTGGTTCCTCCAAGCGGATGACCCGGGCAGAGTTGATCGCTTTTCCAGGTAAAAAAAGCGCCGAGTCCGTTACTGGCGAACAAGCGCTTCTGATTGCTTCAACAAGGGTTGCGCCCACACTGGACTGGGCTGTAGCCAACGGGATTCTTGTGGAAAAAAACAGCTATACACAAGCTGAGATACAGACCGCTACATCAGCGCTCGATCAACATATGGAGGATATGGCAAAAGCAGCTACAAGCCTTACTACGTCTGTACCTATGAGAAAAGACTACTTCACGGGTACACAGTGGGTGTCACCTATCAAGGGCCATGACGACCCAGATAATAAAAAGTACTCAGTTGCTCTCTATGACGACCAGAAGTTTGGTGACGATTTCAAGGCTGATCTGGTAAGCAAAAAATCTGCGTATGGCATGCTGATAAAACAACTGATTTCAACGTTGCCCGTAGAGGATCGAATTGCCATAGAGCACGGTAAAGTCGGCTTATATGCACTCAAACCACCTGGGGCGAATGACGATCTGGAGCGAGACAGCTTTTTGATCAAGGCGTTTCATGACGGCAAAACAACGGTCTACGAAGTTAATCCAGGGCTCGGAACTGCGCGTCGACGTGATGACTTCAAGGGGGTGTTTACGGGTGCAAGTGCCGTCGGGAAAAAACAATTGCCGGATGGTAGCGATGCTAAAGACTTTACTGTCTGGGAAAAGCCTTCGATTCAAGGGAAACAATATCAACCAAAAGCAGATCAGAAACAGGGGGTTCAACCTGATAACACACCCTTTAACTCGAAAATCTATACTTTAGATTCCTTAAGCGAATTTCCCGCCTCCAGCGCAGGCATTGCTGAACCTCTTGCACCGAACACACTGTCCTCGGAACGATCCAATAATATCGCGAGCATCTTATCCGAAAAACTATTCTATATTAAGGACCTGGACCTTTTGTATATGGCAGAAGAGGACCCGGGACGAGTGACTCAGGAAGAGAAAGACGATAGAGCGAATTATCAGAAATTTAGGGAAGGTCGGGAGAGTCGTCGCGACTTCTTGAAAGGTTTTGTTCCTTTTTGGCAGGGTGTCGAGGCTATTGTTGCGGGACGGCCAATAGAAGGCATTGGCAAAATATTGATCGATATTCTTTCTTTTATGCTTCCAGTAGGAAAAGTTGCTTCTGGCTTATTAAAAGGCGGAGCGCAGATCATTAAGTCAAGCCTTCCTCAGTTCTCCAAATTTGCTAAAACCATGCTGGGTTTTACCCGCAGTCCAGGCGTGCCGGGGATTAAGTGGGAGGGAGGGATACAAGGCCTTAAATGGACAGAAAAGGTTTCCGAAAAAATAGTAAAGGGCGGGGAGCAATTCAGGGTGAATGCTGCGCCATTGCCCACGATCGGTTCGGGGATGCGAGAAGTCGAGTTTGCGGGTAGCAAATATTTTGCTGCCAATAAGCCTGATGCTGGGGACGGCGTGCATTACCTGCTGCGTGTACCGGACCCTCAAGATCCGTCAAAACTGGTGAGTAGCAGCATTGTTGCCAAACCAAATGAAGCCGGTCTCTGGCTAAGACGAGGTGTTAGTGGTGGAGGCCAGGTATTTGGTCGTATAAACAATGCGTTGAGCATGGAGTCACTCAATACAATTAAGCAAATGGAAAACACACGTCAATTTGTCGGAATTATGAACGTTAATACTAAAGAGATATACATAGGTCCCTCAACGCTGTTGGGGAATCCTGGCTCCGAGGTAGAAAAGGCTTTACCTAAAGGTATGAGATACATGATTGGGAGTGTTGAGCACGCCGAGCCTATAGGCGATCTTGTAAGGGTCAATGTTGGCGGGGTTGAGAAGGAGCTTACCGGTCATGCGGCGATGGTGCATTTAGTTAAAGGAAGGCCAAGCGATTACGTTGGGTTTTCTGGCATCAAGAGGTCCGATGGCGTGTTAAGGTTGAAGTGGAATTCCAGGACCCTTAATCCAGAGCATGCTTCATTTAAAACCAAGCATCACTTGGGCAATCCAGGAGAAGGAAGAGACTATGTGCTCAATGTCAAATATCAAGATCAGGTGGTCAAACAGTTTGAAAAGTCAGGCTACGAGATTATTCGTTAACTGTAGAAACTCAGACTTCATCTGACAGTTACCGGATTTGAGGTCGTGACTGTCAG